>NZ_AZFV01000021.1 GCF_001435815.1 Companilactobacillus nantensis DSM 16982
TAACTTGTTATTGAAATTTTCGAATTAATATCTGGACAGGAATTCTAGATATTATCAACTGTGTTCTATTCGCCGTTTCATGGCCTATTATTTTTAGTACAGCTGCAAGTGACGCTTTTGGTGGCACTAACCTAACAAGTGGCACTGGTACATTCTTTTATGTAATGGCTGCTATTGGAATTATTTTGAATCTTATTGCCCTTATTCAAAGCAAACAACATAATATTTCAATTGTAGGACCCGTTTTAGGACTGATTGGTAATGCATTATTCTTAATATCTGCTGCAATGGCATTTCCTGCTATTGTTATTTTGATTATCGGAATAGTATTCATCTTTCTACATCACCCATCAAAAAATGTTAAGGCGGTGAACTAATATGAATAAAGATAAACCATTTTACAAAATTTGGTGGTTTTGGTTAATTGTTGTTATTTTAGTAGTTATTATTTTCGGTATGTTTGGCAGTGGTGGTTCAAGTAATGATGATTCTAGCTCTAACGTAAAGCAAACAAATACATCAAATACTACCAAAGATGCTGATGATTCAAATTCCGCAAAAAGTAAATCCAAAACTATAGACTTAGATAACGATGAAGCAACCATAATTAAAGAAATTAATTATGACCCTAATTACACTGACAATTCATGGGCTGGAACAAATGTAAATATTGACAGAGTTAAAGTTGCAACAATTAAACCCTTTAAAGATGAAGAAGAAAAAAACAATATATACAAGGGAATTGTTATCGTTCACTTCAATGTTGAGGCTTCAAGGGATATAGACTTTTATCCTACACAAGGTACTCTGGTAACTAGTGACGGGCAACAGGTTGATGCAAATTCTTATTCTAGTGATAATTTTGATGGTGAAATTGCTAAGGGTGCCAAGAAATCAGGTAATGTTCTATTTACCTTGACAACTTTGAATAATCCTAAAGATTTAAAAAATATCAGATTAAAATGGGACGCAGATTATCAAACAGATGATTTAGATGATGATGCTTCTAATAAAACATATGATATTACAATCAATTTAAATTGAAATAATTAGCCGGAAACGGCTTTTTTTAATAATAAAAGAAACAAATTTTGGGTATATAAAAAGCCATACCCTGAGGTATGACTAGATGATATGGTGACTAATATGGAAATATTTAAGGACCTAACAGATGCGGATCTAATCGAAAATGCAAAGGAAACCTATAACAAGGAAATAGATTATATTGGTATGGACGATTTATCCATATTCTCATGGAAAAACAAACATTTGAAATTAACTATGTTAAAAGTGTTTTGGGATAATGGCAATGATAATATGGCAATGTTTATGTATGCTGAAATATCAGACAAAGATGACTTTATTTATTCAGATATTACTGACCGTACTCACAATATTCAATTTGAAACATCCAACAATAATCTTGAAAGATTCGCATACATAAAAAGAAATATAATCAAAGATGCTAAGCCTATTTTTTCTTCATTGTTTACACATACGGGTAGTAGTTATAGCCTACATAGTTCATATACAGAAGATGGATCGAACATACTTGCTGAAATGGCTCCTTATTACTGGGGAAAAGAATTTGCAAAGAATGAATATTTGAAAGCTTCTAAGAACCTTAGTAAAAATTTGCTTGATGATTCCCTAGACTTAGTTAATAACAAATACTATACTGACAGATTTCATTTCAATGAAATTCTAAATGATATAAATAGCGAACAGTTCACACTTGAACTTAATGATTGCTTAAAGGCATATGAACATGGATTTTGGTTTGTATGTGCGACAGGTATTGGCAGTGTGATAGAACATCTCCTCTACTTATCTCTGAAACGATTAGATAATAAATATAAGGCAGAGCATACAGTAAAGGAATACATAAAAAAACATCCTCTCAAAGGACTATCAAAAGATCCAACTAAAATGGACTACATTAATCGTTTTGAACAATATGACAAAGATTTTAATTATAGAACCGAAAATCATATCAATTCAACATTCATACTAAGAAATTCCATAGATCATTATAGTTCTGGATATTCAAGTAAGAGTATCTGCGATATGATGTTTCAAGGCATTGCTGACTTCTATGAGGGTATTTATTTAAGATACTAAAGCTTTTTTAAAATGCCTTTTGCTATCGGTAAATTACCTAGCTCACAATTATCATATGAAAGGGTTCCATCTGGCATATAATAATATGGTTTACCATTAACGTCGTGATGTAAATCTTCTGCGTAATCTAAAATTTCACTATTTAAAATTTCACATAGATAGATTAATTCGTTTTCGGATAATTCAATTTTTTTCATCACTATCACCTTCTATTAAAATAACAATAATAATCATTTCTAAAAACATCAAGCCTAATTGGCTTTTTATTTTTAGTTCTCCAAGAACATACGTGCCCCTAAATCTTACACTTATATAAACAATGTAAAGCAATTATTAAAAAATACATCTAAATATTTTGAAATGTGGCCCTAAATCTTACATTGAAAGGAGGTGAGTAAAGTATGGCTCAAATTTACAAACGAAATAATTCCTGGGCATTTAGAATTTCATACTCCGACAGCACTGGTGAAAGGCACACGATAAACAGACAAGGTTTCAAAAAGAAAAGTGATGCTATCAACGAAGCTCGTGTTGTTGAAGTTAAAAAAAATCAAGTTGGCATATTCAGACAAAATGAAACTATCTCCCTAGCCGATTACTTCAAAAATTGGATTGAAACATACAAAATCGGCCGTTGGTATAAAAATACTGAAGGTAAATATCTTGCTGCAGAAAAATTCATTCGTGGATATTTCAAAAATACGCCTCTAAAGAAGATAAAAAAATCCGATTATCAGAAAATGCTTGATAAGTATGCTGAAACACATGTTAAAGACAGTGTGTCCCTCTTGAACTCCTATATCAGGACTTCAATCAAGGATGCGCTTGAACAACAAATAATCTATTTTGATTTCACCAGGAATATTCAAATTCAATCCAAAAAAGTTACTGATAAGAAAATTAAATATTTTGAGGTTGATGAAGCTAACGAGATCAGAAAAGAATGTCTGGAAACGGCCAGTATGAGGTATATCACTAAATATGAAATTGCTTTGGCCATTGCCACTGGAATGAGATACGGTGAAGTCACCGGTCTCACTTGGAAAGACATAGATTTTGAGACTAATAAAATCAATATCAACAAAACGTATGATTATCATAAGCGAACTGGATTTAAAAAAACTAAGACTGTCTCTTCAAATAGAATTATTGATATTGATCCAATAACTATAAATATGCTTAAACGTCTAAAGTATGAACAAGCTGAATTATTTCTTAAACAAGGCTATAGAAATGATATCGGTTTAGTTTTTAATAACTATGCTCATATGATTCCGACTGATAATGGAGCTAATAAAGCTTTAAAGAAAATTCAGCAAGAACTAAAAATAAAAGACGGCCACGAACTGACATTTCATTCACTCAGACACACCCATGCCTCTATTCTAATTGCTAATGATGTGAGTTTGGAATATGTGGCAGCTCGATTGGGACATGCAGATACTTCTATAACGTCTAAGGTTTATGTTCATTTATTGAAAGATAAACAAGATACTGAAGCAAAAAAGACCGTTACAATATTTGGTTAATCTGTGTGCAATTACGTGTGCGTGTACGCAAATGTGTGCGAATTTCATTTCATCTTTGCCAAAAGCCTATAACGATAAAAAAGAGGTAAATACCGTATTAATGGTATTTATCTCTTTTGTGAATTATTTGTGCATAACGTATGCCGAACGCTGTCAAGAACCCTCCCGGAATCGAACCGGGGACCTACTGCTTAGGAGGCAGTTGCTCTATCCAACTGGGCCAAGGGACCATAAACACACTTTTTATTTTACCGCAAAAAGTGTGTATTTTATAACTTAATTTAATCTTGTTTCTTGTGGAAACTACGTTTCCCTTTGTTCTTCTGATCACGTAAACGTTTCTTTGGCTTTGCAGTCTTAGCTTGCGTTTTACTATCGTTACGACGCTTATTCTTATCAAAAACAGGTTTCTTTGATAATTTACCTTCGTGATCAACATAGGCTTTAGTAATCTCTACATCGACAACATCTTGCAAATTTCGCATATCATGACTGTTACCGAAAGTAATTACATTACCGCTCTTACCCATACGACCAGTCCGACCAGCACGGTGAACATATTCACTGTCATCTCTTGGAATCATATAATTAACAATCATATTAACATCATCAATATCCATCCCACGGGCAGCAACATCAGTTGTTAACATCATGTTAACTTTCTTAGTTGAAAAGAGTTGTAACGCCGTTTTACGTTGTTGTGATGACATCTTACTGTCAAGTGACACAAAGTTAGTCTTGTTGTGATTCATATCACTGATGGCCTTATGTAATGATCGTGAATTATTAAAGAACACAATACCCAAGAATTTTTTGTTATGCGCTAGTTCACGCAAAATTGCATTTTTGATAAATTCATTGTTGGCATCCACAAAGTAGTGCTTGATTCCAGCTGTATAACTTGTATCGTGTCGTTGATCAATAACTAAGAAGTCTTGACCGAACCATTTGTGCATATCTTGAAAAATATCATTTCCAGTCGCAGAGAAGAATGTCATTTGCACATCAGCTGGCATTTGTGAAATTGTCTTACGAACACTTTCCAACTTGGTTTCGTTCAACATTTCATCGGCTTCATCAACGATTACGGTATTTATATTACCTAACTTAACTTTGCGTGATTCAGTTAATTCATTCAAACGGCCCAATGTTGCAACAATGATTTCAGGTTTTTCTTTCAACTTCTTCAATTGACGTGTGGGATTAGCACCACCAGTTAAAGCTTGAACTTTGCAATCAACTAATTTAGCTAATGGTTGAATGACATCACGAACTTGCATTGCGAGCTCTTGTGAGGGTTCTAGGATCAATACTTGCAATCCATCTTTGGGAACTAACGTTTCCAACATTGGCATAACGAAGCCTAATGTTTTTCCGGAACCTGTTGGTGCCATAGCGACTAAGTCTTTACCCTCCTTGAAAGGCATATAGACTGCGTCTTGAATCTTTGTTAATGTTTCAAATTGTTTTTCTTTAAAGTAGTCTTGATATAATTTTGGTATTTCCAATTTATTTTTCCTCATCTGCATCAAAAACAATGCCTGCGCTTGTTCTTGCCTGCTCTAGAATTCTATTTACCGTTCTAGCGTATTGTAATAGTTTATCATAACTTGCATGATCGTTCTCTGTCATTATTCTGGCAAATTCACGAGCTTCTGAGTCCATTGGATTTTCACTCTTAGTTGTTGGAATATCTGTAATATTTTTATTATCATCAGCCCAGTCAAGATGGTTAATATCCCCACCATTGTCGAGTAGTAACGTATCACGTCCAAAATATACTTCGGATGACATGTAAGAATTCTTGGTCTTACCAATAATTATATTGACGTCAAAGTTTGAATATTTCAAAGTCAAAGCGCCACTGCCATCAACTCCTGAATCAAGAAATTCAGCGTCATAATCAACTTTTTCAGGTTGTCCAAAGAGTACCACGGCATCGTAAACAGTATAGACACCTAAGTCATACAAAGCTCCACCAGAGAATTTAGTTGTGAAGACATTTGGATTCTTGCCTGCTTGATAAGCGTCATAACGGCTTGAATATTTCATATACGAGAATGTTGCTCCACTTAAATCATCACGGTGTTTCTCAACAACTTCCTCAATCTTCTTAAAAATTGGTTCGTGAATATGACGGGCGGCCTCAAATAAATAAAGCCCTTTTTCATGTGCTAATTTCTCTAAAATCGTAAATTCTTGAATCGTTGAAGTGCTTGGCTTTTCAACAATTACATTCTTACCATTCTCTAGAGCCTTTTGAGCTTGCGAGAAATGTAGTGCATTTGGTGAAGCAATATAGACTGTATCGAAGTCCTCTTTGAAGAAAGCATCTAAATCGGTACTGATTTTAATATTTTCCTTCTCTAAATCTTCAATGAAGCTTTCAGCCTTTGCCTCAGTACGTGAGTAGACATGCGTTAATGCAAAAGTTTTGGTTATATCGGTTGCCCTAACAAATTGTTCTGTGATCCAGTTTGTTCCTATTATTCCTAAACTAATCATAAAATCACCTCTGTTTTAATTTTACTGATATGTAAGCGTAATTACCAACAAAAAAATTCTCGAAATTTAATATTATGGTATATAATTTTACTTTAAACCATTGAGGGGAGTATTTTTGTTTAATGAACAATGAATCAGACAAATTTAGCCTGAAACGAGACCTCGGTTTCTTTCCAGCGCTATCAACAGTAATGGGTCTTGTAATCGGAGGAGGAGTTTTCTTCAAAATCTCCAGCGTTACAGCCGCTACTGGATCAGCTAGTTTAACTATTTTTGTATGGATCTTAGCTGGTTTTATCACAATCAATGCCGGTTTAACAGTTGCTGAACTTGCTTCGGCACTGCCTGTTGCTGGTGGTATTTACAAATACATCGAATATATTTATGGAAAAGTTCCTGCCTTTTTATTAGCTTGGGCCCAATCGGTTATCTACTATCCAGCTGGTATTTCGGCATTATCAATCATCTTTGCCACACAAGTTTTGAACCTTTGTAACTTGCCCCAAACTTGGCAAATTCCGATTGCCATTTCACTAGCTATTTTCCTATATTTGGTTAATCTCTTAGGTGCCAAAGTCGGTGGTAGAATTCAATCAATTGCTTTGATTGCTAAATTGATTCCAATCATTGTAATTATTGTGGTTGGTATTTTTACACCATCTGCTCACCCTGTATCACTTTTCCCAATTACATCTGGAAGTCACTCCGATTTCTGGTCTTCTATGGGTGGTGGCTTGTTGGCCACAATGTTTGCCTTCGATGGTTGGATGAATGTTGGTAACTTAGCAGGTGAAATGAAAAAGCCTGAAAAAGATCTTGCTAAATCAATTATTGTTGGTCTTTTCTTTATTACAGCAATTTATGTATTAATCAGCTTTGTTTTCATCAAAGAATTACCATTTCATTTAATTCCTGGAAATCAAAATGCCGCCTCAGAAGCAGCAATTAAGATTTTTGGTGATATTGGCGGCAAAATCGTCACAATCGGTATTTTAGTTTCAGTCTTTGGTTCAGTTAACGGCTACACAATGACAGGCCCTCGTGTGAGTTACGTTTTAGGTGTCGATGATGAAATCGTCTTTTCAAAATTCTTCGCCAAACTTACTAAAAATACCCGTGTACCAGCAAATGCCGGTTTCATTCAAACAATCATTGCTATCGTAATGATTTTCATGGGAAGTTTCGATTATTTAACTGACATGCTAGTTTTCGTCATGTGGATTTTCTCAATAATGATGTTCATTGGAGTCTTTATTCTACGTCGCAATGAACCAGAGCTTGAAAGACCATATAAAATAAGTTTCTACCCAATCCCACCACTCGTGGCTCTTCTAGGTGGAAGTTACATCATCATCTCAACCTTGTTCCGTCAACCTGGATTAGCATTTATGGGTATCGGTATAACTTTACTTGGCCTACCTGTCTACTACATCCATTATCTGAATAAGAAAAGAAACAAAAATAACATTTAGAAAAATAATAATAAATAAACACGACTAGTATTCCTATTTTGGACTGCTGGTCGTGTTTATTTATTATTCAATTGAGTGCTGAACCGCCTCCAGAAGCAAGAAATTTAGATTCATGTAAAGACTTTAGTCGGAAGAATCGAGAATAGTTACTGGAGACGGCATTTTTAACTAGCACCATACGTATATTATTAATAAAAAGGACGCTTTGATGGCAGCTTTTTTTATTGGAGGTTATAATTTTTGTGGAATCTATATTTGAAACAAAGCAGGTGCTTTCATGAAAGTACAATTCAACAGTAAACTTGAGGAAAATCTGGTTCGAGGGACCTTAAAAATTCAAAAGTTATTGATCTATCGAGTAATTCAAAAAACTTTACTCCTAATTTTTCCATTCGCGTTATTCGGTAGTTTCGTTAAAATAATTCAAACCGTCGTCATTGGCAAAGAAGGTTTCCTCACCGATATTTTGCCTCCATTTGGTAATGACGCTATTTTTCGTTTGATCGACAATGTAACTAACGGTTTATACAACTTATCACTGGGGTGGGTTTCCGTTATTGCTATTTTTGGAGCGGCCAAATATACTGCCAAGTATTATCATCGTGATGATCAATTGGCTGGTATTACCGGTATTAGTACTTTGCTTATCATGGATTACACATACTCCAAAACACAACCAATTTCCTTTCATGCTCAAATTTTAGGAATGCGGGGACTATTGTTTGCCATTATCTCAGGCATGGTAATTGGTTGGGTCTTCAAAATTTTCAGTCGTTCCGCACCCAATTTAGAAAAGAATCAGCTCTCAAATAGCATCTTGGAAAGAACTTTTATTTCATTACGTCCGATTATCATTACATTCATTCTTGCAATTATTTTCAGTACTTTAATTAATGTGACTTACTATTCTGAAGCTCCAGGCAACTTCATCAATGCCTTATCAACTGAAACCACACCTAGCAACGATTGGGCACAACTTGGTAAAACATTAATTTTTTCTATTTATACACTCATCATGTCATTTTTCGGATGGTCAGGAACTTATTCTGCACTCGGTGTAGAAAAAATGGATGCTTTATCGACCATTAATTTAAATTATGCCTTACAAAAACATACTGCTTGGAATGCTCCTAATCCTTTTACTAGTGCGACTCTCTACCACGCCTTTGCGACTTATGGTGGTACCGGCGCAATTCTCGGACTCATCATTGCAATCTTGATTATTTCAAAAGATAAAGACTTTCAAACTGTAGCTCGCTGGGCAATGATTCCGAGTTTATTCAATATAAGTAGCGGCGTTATGACGGGTATTCCCATTTTGTTCAACGTCATCTTCCTAATTCCATTTATCTTAGCTCCTTTGGCAAACATGTTGATGGCAGCCTTAGCTATTGCTCTGCATTTAATGCCACCAAGTGTCTATCCAGTTCCCATTGGGACTCCCGGGCCACTAACTGCATTCATTGCCACCAATGGTAGCTGGCAGGCTCTAGTCTTCTCTGTCTTGGCTATAATTCTCTCAGTGTACATTTACTTACCTTTCGTCAAAATGGCTGCTAAGGTGAAATTATTGGACAATTTGGGCATCGAAGAAGGTGAATCCTAATGCGTTTAAAATTACGAAATTTACGGAAGAATAAAAATTTTAAGTACTTAGTCGCATTATTTACAATTCTGATTTTATTAGGTATCCCTTCATACCTTTGGACAAAGAGTAATGTTACCACCTTAGCTGGACGTTATAATTCGCCAATGTCACCTGTCATTATGATTCCTGGTAGTAGTGCAACGGCCAATCGATTCGATGATTTAGTTAAAACAGTCAATCGTCAATACGGTGAACATCATAGTTTGTTAAAAATGACTGTCCATCCAAACGATAAAATCACCTACACAGGAAGTATCCGTCCCAATGACACACGTCCCTTCATCGTCGTTGGCTTTGAAAATAACAAGGATGGCTACGCTAATATTAAGAAACAGGCTGCTTGGTTCAACATTGCTTTTAATAAACTGAAAGATCGATATCGTTTCAACAACTTCAACGCCTTTGGTCATTCCAATGGCGGATTAATTTGGACATATTTCTTGGAACACTATTTCGATGATTCAACGATTACGATGAATCAAATGTTGACTGTTGGGACACCATATAATTTTGAAGAAAAGAGTACTTCGAATCGAACACAAATGTTAAACGACCTCGTTAGGGACCGTGACAAAATTCCTGAAGCACTAACATATTATTCGATTGCCGGAACGCAATTGTACACAGATGATGGTATCGTTCCGATTGGCAGTGTCGATGCTGGTAAATACGTTTATGAAGGGCACATTAAGCACTACACCTTAATTACCTTGACTGGTACCAAAGCCCAGCATTCTGACATGATAGACAATAATCAATTCATTGATATTTTCCATCAGTACATCGTCGGAAATGGTATAAATGGCCCAATACAAAATGCACCCAATAAGAAAGTCCCTAAAGGTCAATGATAATTAGCTTGTGTTACGTCAATTTTTTAAATACAATTAGCTTATGGTATATATAGATTGGCAACTTAGCTTAGTAGCGAACTTCTTCGTATTGTTTGCAATCTTACAGATGCATCGCTACTTTTTAAATTCATTTAATATAGGACATTTAATATCCGATATAGCCATTTCTCTAATATTTGGTTATATCGGATTATTTGTTGACGATATTTTTATTTTATTATTCGTCGGTTTCATTTTGCTAGCCAACTGGCTTTTGAACAAGCGACACCTAAATATGGAACAGTCGATTTCCTTAATCATGGCTGCCAATGTGGAGACAATTTTATTTAGTCTAGGTACTTATACTGCCCGAATTATTTTCTTCATTGCTCTCAACGAATGGAAATTACAAATCTTGGAGGAATTTCAACAAAACTTTATCCTCGTTTCCTTACTTATCAATACACTCTACCTAGTTTTATTTCTTCTATTTGCTAACTTTTATCGCGCAGCAACAGTCAAATTATGGATTCAAATTGAACAGTATCACTTAGGAAAACGTGTCTTCACGATGTCATTTGGCGTCTTTATCGCGTTTATGGTCATTCTACTCATCAGTGATATGCAGTCCGTTACAGCTACGTTACAGGCCAGTATTTTGCTTATTTTTACGATCATTCTAATTTTTACGTATCGCCAATTGATTTTCTTTGTCCGAACAATCGCTATCCAAAGACAAGCCCAGGCTAAGGTGATCTATAACAAGCAACTCAATGACTATTTAACTAGTGTGCAACAACAATATACTGATCTACGTAAGTTCAAACATGACTTTCAAAATATTATGTTATCAATGAAATCATTTGTTGATACAAGCGATTCGACGGAATTGAAACAGTATTATCAAGATATTGTCCAAGAACAAACTGAGATGTCGACTGTTGGCAACGGAAATATTGCCCAAATTCAGGCTGTTGATAGCGATGCCATTCGCGGTTTAATAATCCAAAAATTTTTCATTGCTAAAAGTCAGCAAATCGACTTTCAAATTGAATTGACTCAAGAAAAATACCATTTTGACGAAAATATTTTAATTATCGTTCGCATCTTAGGTATTCTTTTGGACAATGCTTTTGAATATGTACAAACGATTGATGAAAAACGTGTTACATGCGCTATCACTCAGGATGACAATATTACCGAAATAACCGTCGACAACCCAATCAATGAGTCATTAAATTTCAAAGATCTTTTTAAAACAGGCTATACGACCAAGGACAAACACACTGGTTTCGGCTTAGCAAATGCTCGACGCTTGATTACCGAAACTGATAATCTATACTTAGAGACAAAAATCATTCACGGTCATCTGTTAATGACATTAATTATCGTAGGAGGTGAATAAAGTGTTTCCCGTATATTTACTTGAAGATAATGCCATTCAACGTCAAAAATACGCTGAGTTTATTAAAAACGGTATTTTGATCAATGATGCCAATTTGGAATTAAAATCAATCTCTGATTCAACCGAGAGTTTTTATCAAGATTATATTCCACAGGAACAAGGTTTGTATTTTTTAGATATGGAAATAAATAGCGATAAATTAGCCGGTCTAAATATTGCTGAAAAAGTTCGAAAAGACACACCTTTAGCACAAATCGTTTTTATCACTACCCACGATGAATTATCTTTAACAACACTTGAGCGCAAGATTGCACCCATGGATTATATTTTGAAAGATAAAGGATTAGACGAAATAAAACAACGAATCACCGAAGACATCGAAGTAGCACAAATGAATCTGCAAAAATACAGTCATTCCTCAAAAAATTTACTAGACTACAAAATCGGCAGCCGTTATTTTTCGATAATGATGGATGACGTTATTATGCTTTATACCCAAAAAGACGTTCCCGGTCGCATCTTCATTATCACCAAAAATCAACTAGCCGAATTTAGCGGTTCACTCAATACTTTCGAAAACGACTACCCTGACCTCTTCCGCTGTAACAGAAGTTATCTGGTTAATTTAGAAAACACTACAACCTACGATAGCCATTCACGAACACTCTCATTCACAGATGGTTCAACATGTGAAGTTTCATTCCGAAAGAATAAAGAACTTATTAAAATACTTTCTAAGAAAAATAAATCTTCAAATTAAAAACACTGATTGATTCTTTCTTAGCCATAGACTCAATTACGAAAAAAAGACTAGATAAATTTCATTTACAAATTTATCTAGTCCTTTTTTAAATTATATTTTCACTTGTTAGCTATATCATACAAAAAGCAACTAATTCATTAGCCTCTATGTACAATAAATATTTCAATACTTCTTAATTGCGTCCTACTAATTTATCCAAACTCACTTCATAAACGTCCGCAAATCGCATCATCATGTAAATATCGGGAGTTCTTGTATTGTGCTCATATTTTGAAATCGTCGTAATATCGACATGCAACAATTTAGAAACTTCTCGTTCCGACAAATTACATCTTTTTCGACAACTTCTCAGGTTATCACCCAAGAAAACTTTTTCGTGATTCATGATATCCCTCAATTCTTACTTATGGCAATATTATATTTCATTGAGGATAAATTAAACGTAAACAGCTATGAACGTATCAATTTTACCGATTAACGTTAAAAAAGTAGTGTTCGTACTCCATAAACTAGTAAAAAAGCCGCAAAAGCTAAACTTGCAATCAAAGCTATTAAGGCCAAAATAAGTGGACTCGATTGCTTACGCAAATTGTTAAAGTACTGTTTTGAAATATAAATTTGCCAAATACCAATTAAAATCGCACCAATACCAAAAATAAATTTCACCACAATCACCCTTTTTCTAATTTAGACACTATTGCTGAAGGTTGAAAGTTAAATATGCTATGAAGATAGTAATAGGCCGCCTCCAGAAGCAAGTTTATTCTTTGTTTTGGATTAAGAGTAAATAAATTCAAGTATTACTATTTAGTTTGGCTATTTTCGCGTTAATGATGACTAGAGTACCAAGACTTAAACTAAGTTTTGAATTTTTCAACCTTTAGCAGTATTAGAAAAGCACTCAGTTAACCCTCGTTATTCGGGTAACTAGAGTGCTTTTCTCGTCACATAATATTAAATAATTCATTGTACTAGTTAATCTTTTACTATCATTTTGAATTCTACATATTACCGAAGTAACTTTGTAATACCTTAACATTTCACTAATTTTCAAATACTAAATTCAAATAACGAACTAGTCGGAAGAATCGAGAAACTTAACTGGCAGTGAAAGTGGCGTTAGAGCTTTAGCTCTTACACCGCCGGGCGTGTTTGGAGAATTGCGCTTTTCAGCAAGGCTTCAAACCGAGACCTGAGACCTTGGCTCAGATCGGTCCGCACAGCCAGTTAAGTTTTCTCGATTCTGGAGACGGCATTTTTAATTACTTCAAAGTTAATTTAGTAACACATTCGATATGGTTTGTTAGTGGGAACATATCAACTGGTGTAACATCACCAATTTCATATGTATCGCTCAACAATTCCAAATCACGTGCCAATGTAGCTGGGTTACAACTGATATAAACAATTGTCTTTGGCTTAATATTCTTCAATGATTCGATCAATGAGTTAGCCAATCCTTTACGTGGAGGATCAACCATCAAAACATCAACTGAAACTTCATTTTTAGCCCATTCATCCAAGACATCTTCAGTCTTACCAACAACGAAGTCAGTGTTAGTAATATTGTTCAACTTAGCATTTTGATCGGCATCTTTAACGGCATCTTCGATAACTTCAATACCAGTAACGTGTTTAGCCTTGTCTGCTAATGAAAGACCAATTGTACCAATACCTGAATAAGCATCGACGACATTTTCTTTACCAGTTAATTCAGCTTTGTCGATTGCTAATTTGTAAAGGTTTTGTGTTTGAACAGGGTTAACTTGGTAGAAAGATCTTGGTGAAATACGGTATGTGTGACCTAAAATCTTGTCATCAATATACTTCTTACCGCCAAGTAAAGTCATCTTTTGACCAAAGATAACGTTAGTGTTCTTGGAATTGATATTTAAGAACAATGACTTAACTTCTGGGTTAGCCAAAATTTCGTTTGTAATGTCTTTGTAGTGGGAAATATCTGGTGTTCTGGAAACTAAGACAATCATCATTTCGCCAGTAAAGTAAGCACGACGAACCATGATAGTTTTAATTTGGCCCTTTTGGTTTTGTTCATCAAAGCCACGAACATTGTATTTACGTAAGATATCACGGACACGGATAATCTCAGCGTCAATCTTAGGATCTTGAATCAAGAAGTTTTCCATTGGTACTAAATCGTGTGAACGACGACGGTAGAAACCAGTTGTCAACTTGCCGTTAACTTGGCGAACAGGTACTTGAGCCTTGTTACGGTAATTGAATGGTGATTCCATCCCAAGTGTTGGGTTAACTTTAACATCCTTCAAACCAATCTTACTGAAGTCAGTTACAACTTGGTTGTGCTTGAATTCAAGTTGCTTGTCATACTTCAAATGGCTCAATGGAGCGATACCTGTTTGAGCATAAACAGCATCAATATCATGGACACGATCAGGTGATTCAACTAAAACATCAAGTGTTCTGGCGAAACCGAAGTTTTTATTAACGCGTGTAATTACAGCCTTAACCTTTTCGCCAGGTAAAGCATTGTCAACGAACAACGTAAAGTCGTCAACTTTGGCAACACCCTTACCCTCATACGAGAGATCTTGAATGTCTAATTCTAATTCTTGGTTCTTTTTCAAATTTGGTTTTTCCATTTTTCACCTATACATAGAAAAAAGAAGTGTCCAAAATTGATACACTTCCCAATTCTTGTTTATTTTTTATCTGTTTCTTCTTTATCTTTATCGAGGTTCTTTTCTTCTTCGATAATCTTTTCACCGGCATCTTTTTCACTTAAAGTCGATGAATCAATTGCCTTCAATGGAATCGAATCAACATTGGCGTAAATATTCAAATGGTTATGCAAGTTAGTAAATTCCATCGGAGCATCCCCACCATATTCACCATCCAAGTTAACCATAACACGATTCTCATCATTTGCCTTCACACTGATCTTCTTAGTCTTAGTATAAATAACTTTTGGATTGTAAACATGACGACCGCCATTTAAAACTAAGGCAATCAAATGTACTAAGTCACGCAAGTTAGTTTCCTTAACAATGATCAATGAGAAAGTTCCGTCACCGATGACAGAATTAGGCGCAATTTGTTCCATACCACCAATTGAATTTGTCAATCCAATTAAGAACATCGTTGCTTTTCCATCAAAAACACCTTGGTCGTACTCAATGTGCATATCAATTGGACTGATACGAGGCAACATCTCAGCACCTTTCACCAAGTAAGCTAAATATCCCAAAATTGACTTGTAGGCTGAAGGCACTTCATAAGTCAATTCAGTCATTGAGCCACCACCAGCGATATTGATAAAGTATTTCTTACCAGCTTGACCAATATCAACAGGCAACTTTTGACCCTTCAAAATAACCTTAGCTGATTCAACCACATCATCACGTGGAATCTTCAAAGCTCGGGCGTAGTCGTTGGTAGTTCCGGCCGGAATAATTGCCATCTCTGGACGATGATCCAAATCAGCGATTCCGTTAACGACCTCATTGATCGTCCCGTCACCACCAGCAGCAACTATTAAGTCAAAGCCTTCCTTAGCAACCCGTCTGGCTTCATCTTTAGCTGAATTTTTCTTCGGTGTCGTTCGATAGGCACTAGCCTCATAACCAGCTTTTTCAATAATATTCAAAATGTCTCCAACATTACTGTTCATGGTCTCGTGGCCTGAAGTTGGATTATAAATAAGTCTAGCACGCATATCTTTCCCTCACTAACGACTATTTAACTCTGCCATCAAAATCTTATTAACAACCTTAGGATTAGCTTGACCGTGAGTTTGTTTCATGATTTGACCAACCAAGAAACCAACGGCACGATCTTTACCATTCTTAAAGTCATCGATTGATTGTTGGTTATTATCTAGGATTTCTAAAATCATTGGTTTCAAGACAGCTGGATCTGATTCTTGGACAAGTCCCTTTGACTTAACCCATTCTTCAGGTTCTGTACCATTGCTGATAGTTTCTTGGAAGACCTTCTTAGCAATCTTAGAAGAAATTGTTCCGTTTGAAATCAAGTTGATCATCTTAGCAAGATGTTCAGGTGTCAACTTAGTATCAAGTAAACCAATTTTCTTTTCGTTCAAGTAGGCGTTAACTTCACCCATCAACCAGTTAGAAACTAGTTTTGGATTAGCATCGTAGCTAACTGCTTCGTCAAAGAAGTCAGACATTTCCTTAGTATCAGTCAAGACACCGGCATCATATTCAGGAATTCCTAATTCATTGATGTAACGGCTACGTCTAACAGAAGCTGTTTCTGGCAAACTAGCTTTAATTTCAGCAATCCATTCTGGAGAAATTTCATAATCAGGTAGATCTGGTTCTGGGAAGTAACGATAATCATCAGCACCAGACTTAACACGCATTAAGAATGTTTCACCAGATTTTTCATCAAAACGTCTTGTTTCTTGACCAATTGAACCACCTTGTTTAAGGATAGCAGCTTGACGTTTTTCTTCGTAAGCAAGACCCAAACGAACGTGATTGAATGAGTTCAAGTTCTTCAATTCGACCTTTGTACCATAAGTATCTGAACCAACAGGACGGATAGAAATGTTGGTATCAACACGCATTGAACCTTCTTCCATCTTAACATCGGATGCACCAGTAAATTGGATGATTTTACGAAGGTTTTCAAGATATTGATATGCTTCTTCAGGAGACTTCATGTCAGGTTTTGAAACAATTTCAATCAAAGCTGTACCTTGACGGTTTAAATCGACATATGAATAACCGTTGTTACCGTGGGTATTCTTACCAGCATCTTCTTCGACGTGAAGTTCTTCGATACCGATACGTTTCTTTTCGCCATCAACTTCAATTTCAATATAACCATCGTGACCCAATGGTTTATCTTGTTGGGTAATTTGGAAAGCCTTTGGATTATCTGGGTAAAAGTAGTTCTTACGGTCAAAGTGAGTGTGGTTTTCAATATCAGCATTTAAAGCTAATCCGACCATCACACCAAGACGATAAGCATTTTTATTTACAGTTGGCAATGTTCCTGGAAAACCAAAGTCAATAACGTTGGTATTGATATTAGATTCAGCACCATAAGCAACTGGTGAAGGACTATACATCTTGGACTTAGTCTTTAATTCAACGTGGACTTCTAGTCCGATAGTTGTTTCAAAATTCATTAGTCTTCCCCCTTAAGTGCAGTTGGTATTTGTTCATAGAATTTATTTTCTTCTTGCAATGCATAAGCAGCATTGAAGACAGATTGTTCAGCAAATGGTTTACCGATAATTTGTAGACCAACTGGTAGTCCGTCAGCCAAACCTGCAGGAACAGAAGCAGCTGGTAGACCAGCCAAGTTAGCAGGAATTGTCAAAATATCGTTCATGTACATTGCCAATGGATCGTCAACTTTTTCACCAATCTTGAAGGCTGGTGTTGTAGTTGATGGTCCCATAATTAAATCATAATCTTTTAAGACATCGTTCATTTCATTAATAAAGATAGTTCTAACTTCAGCAGCTTTCTTGAAGTAAGCATCATATGCACCAGCTGATAGAGCAAAAGTACCAAGCATGATACGACGTTTAACTTCGTCACCGAAACCTTCTGAACGTGAGTTAACAAACAAGTCTTTGATGTTCTTTACATCTTTAGCACGGTAACCATATCTAACACCATCATATCTTTGAAGGTTAGATGAGGCTTCACTAGATGCCAAGACATAGTAAACTTCAACGGCATGCTTCAATGTTGGAAGACTTACTTCTTCAACGGTAGCACCCATCTTCTTGTAAGCATCAAGTGCTTTATTGACGTTATCCAAAACATCAGGATGTGTACCTTCGTGCCAGAATTCCTTTGGAACAGCAATCTTAACACCATGCATATCTTTACTCAAGTTTGCACGGTAATCAGGAACTTCTTTTTCAGAACTAGTTGAATCGTGTGCATCGTGACCAGCAATAACTGAAAGAACAGTTGCAGAATCTTCAACACGTTTTGACATTACACCGACTTGGTCAAGACTTGAAGCAAAGGCAATAACACCCCAACGAGAAACACGACCATAAGTAGGTTTAATACCGAAAATACCATTAAAGGCAGCAGGTTGTCTGATTGAACCACCAGTATCTGTACCTAAAGCAGCAACAACTTCACCAGCGGCAACAGCAGCAGCAGAACCACCAGATGAACCACCAGGAACACGGCTGAAGTCCCAAGGGTTAACTGAAGTTCCATAGAATGAAGTTTCAGTTGATGAACCCATGGCAAATTCATCCAAATTAGTTTTACCGGCGTCAATGGCACCAGCAGCGGCTAATTTTTCCATAACAGTTGCACTGTAAACAGGCATGAAATTGTAAAGAATCTTACTTGCAGCAGTAGTCTTGATACCGTTTGTAACGATATTATCTTTGATACCGATTGGAATACCAGCAAGTGGTCCGTTGATACCCTCTGCATCAACTTTTTTAGCATCCTCAATTGCCTTGTCATTAACAGTAATGAAAGTATTGAGTTGTTTTTCATTGGCCTTAATATTATCCAAAGTTTGGGCTGCTAATTGTTCAGCAGTAATGTCTTTGTTAACTAACTTCTCGTGCAAAGAAGCAATTGTTTCTTTCTTGATATCCACTATTCGTCGTCCTCCTTGTCAACAATTGTTGGAACTTTGATAAGGTTATCTTCAACTTCGGGAACATTTTCAAGCATTTGTTCTCTAGTTTGCGTATGGATACCTTTATCTTCACGGAAGACAGAATTAGTGTCACCCATATTGTAAGTTGGCTCAACACCAGTTGTATCGACTGATGCTAATTTACTTTCCATACCAACGATTTTATCTAATTGACTAACAAAACTGTCAACTTCATTGGCATCGATTTTCAAGTTAGCCAAAGCGGCGACATGTAGAATTTCATCTTTTGAAATCATTTGTTTCTCCTTTTAATCTGCATTATAAACATGTGAGTAGAACTTACCGTTTGTACGTGTGACAACGGCTTGTTGTGAATCAACAGTTTGAATATTAATATCTAGGTTTGCTCCAGATGGCAAGTACTTTTGGGCACTTGTTTGAACGAACTGAGTAAAACTAGTTACTTGTGCCAAGCCATCAAATTGGGTATTGATCGTAATATCCATAGCTTTCAAGTTTGTACCGTCATAATGTGCTTGAGCAGTAACTCCAGAAAGGTTAGGGAAATAATTTTGAATATGGGTCTTGAAGTTAGAGAATGCATCAGAATCACTACTATTAATAGCCGTATCGCCGTTAACAGTTGGTAACATTTGATTCTTGTATCCTAAATCACTCCAATTACCTAAACCATCACTCTTACTGAATGAATATTGGAAATAAGTTCCCCCGACTAAAGTATCTGCTGGAGCAACTGAATATAAACCAACAACAATTGGAATATTACCGACTTTACTGTTTTTACGCAAGCGCTGGACGACTTCTTTAGCGACACGTTCACCCTGAGCCTTTTGATCAGCCTCGGAAATAGTTGTCTTATAAGTAGCTCCATATTGCTTCTTTTGGTAATAGTCAATCTTGTTCATAGCAATCCCAATTGACATCCCTGCCAGTTTGTATTTTCCATTTTGTTTTTGAAGATAATCTTCTTCAAGCATTTGTTGGAAATACATTGGTGCTCGTTTATTTGGATCAGTTGAACCATTTGATTCTGGGTTCAAACCATTTGGATTCTTGGCTGACTTACGTGCTAACCAATCAGTAACTGTTCCAGCTGTCAAAACTTGACCTTCTTGGAAAACGTATGAATTTGTTGAAAATTGTTTCTTCGATAAAT
Organism: Companilactobacillus nantensis DSM 16982; assembly: GCF_001435815.1. Lineage (GTDB taxonomy): Bacteria > Bacillota > Bacilli > Lactobacillales > Lactobacillaceae > Companilactobacillus > Companilactobacillus nantensis. The sequence goes on from NZ_AZFV01000021.1 coordinate 20,051, forward strand.
TCATCAATCCACTTTCAAAACTTCTGCTATTGAACTGGTTGCTATTGTCAGCAGCATTTAATCCCGAAATCGGACTAGTCTTATATTTCCCACCACTTAATAAAACATCGTAATTGCTAGAATCAGACGCCGAAGTTGTCTGAACTGAGCTCTTAGATGAGTCGCTACCACCTGATGACAAACTAGAATCTTGTAAATTACCACAGGCAGCCAGTAATAATGAGCACATCAGCAATAACGATGTAGTTTTTAAGAATTTTTTCAAAACTGTTCTCCTACTCTTTGGCATCATCTAAATAATCAGACAATGTTGCTTCATCAATAATCTGTGTTCCCAATTGTTGTGCCTTAGTTAACTTGCTACCGGCTTTTTCACCAGCAATCAAGATATCAGTCTTTTTCGTAACTGATCCCGTAACCTTAGCACCGAGATTTTCCAGCGTCTCGGCCAATTGTGAACGTTTATAATTTTGTAATGTTCCGGTTATAACAATTATTTTATCAGTAAAGTGACTATTTGTTTCATTAGAATTTGAACTACCGATAAAATTCATATTAATATTTACTGATTTTAGTTCATTAATCAACTTTTGAACATCATCATTTGCGAAATAAGTTGCAATACTATCTGCAATTATCTCACCCATTGTATTTACTTCAAGGATTTCTTCTCTGGAAGCGGACATCAATTTATCGAGGCTGCCAAAGTTCTCTGCTAAAATCCGTCCAGCTTTAGCACCAACATGACGAATTCCTAAGCCAAAGATCAATCTTTCGACTGAATTACTCTTGGAGTTATCAATTGCTGTTAATAAGTTGTTAATTGATTTTTCTTTAAAACCATCTAACGTTTCCAAATCATCGGCCGTTAATTTATAAATATCAGCCACATCCTGGACTAATTTTTTCGTATATAATTGTTCGATAATTTTAGGACCCAAGCCATCAATGTTCATCGCATTTCGTGAAGCAAAGTGTGTCAGTTGTTCTTTGACTTGTGCTGGACACTTAGGATTGATACAACGTAAGGCCACTTCATCTTCTAAGTGAATCAATTCTGAATCACAGTATGGACAGTGGGTTGGAATCTCAGCTGGCACTGAATCCTTTGGACGCTTGCTCAAGACGACTTGTGATACTTCCGGAATAATATCGCCGGCTTTGTGCAACAGTACTGTATCACCGACTCGAATATCCTTTTGACGAATCATATCTTCGTTATGCAAAGTTGCCCGTGAAACGGTTGTTCCAGCTAATTGAACTGGATCCATCACAGCAGTTGGTGTCAAAACACCAGTCCGACCAATGGTCCAAGTAATTTCATGAACAACTGATTCGGCTTGTTCGGGTGGGAACTTATAAGCAATTTCCCAACGAGGTACTTTAACAGTATTGCCTAGCGTCCGTTGTGTTGCTAAATCATCAACTTTCAAAACAACACCATCAATTCCGTAATCCAAATCATCGCGCAATTCGCCATAATGTTCAATGAAATCTTTCACACCTTGTAAGCCAGTTGTAATTTGAGCTGTGGGATTAACGTTAAAGCCTAATTCCTTCAATGTTGCTAAGGCCTCATGTTGGGTCGTAACATTCAAATCATCAAACGTCACGATCGTATACATGAATGTATCAAGTTTTCTTGAAGCCGTAACCTTAGGATCAAGTTGACGCAAACTACCTGCAGCCGCGTTTCTTGGATTGGCAAAAACTTGTTGTCCTTCATTTTCACGTTCTTGATTCAAACGTAGGAATTCTTTCTTAGACATAAAACATTCGCCACGAACTTCAAATGACAACGGACGGCTGAGCTTTTGAGGAATATCCTTGATAGTCTTAACATTCTCAGTCACGTTTTCACCGATAGTTCCGTTACCACGGGTTGATCCTTGAACTAAGATACCATTTTCATAAATAAGTGATAGTGATAAACCATCAATTTTTAATTCAACATTATAATCTACTTCATGTCCAACGTTTTTTTCAATTCGATCATTAAATTCAGCTAATTCACTTTCAGAAAAGACATCCCCCATTGAGAGCATCGGGATATCATGAGTTACTTTATTGAAATCTGGTAATGTCACATCACCAACTTGCTGCGATGGCGAATCAGATGTAACTAAATCCGGATATTGTTGTTCAATCTCCAACAAGCGATTATAAAGTTTGTCATAAACATTGTCCTCAACAACGGGGGCATCCTTGGTGTAGTACGCATCACGCCATTCATTCAGTTGCGGACGAATCTTTGCCAATTCCTCATTAGCTTGTTCTTTTGTTAAAGCTGCCATGATTTCACCTCTTAATTAATCAGTAACTTTTTTAATTGGGGCATATTCAGCCAACAGACGTTTGACACCTTCACTCTTAAAGGCAACATCTAGTTCAGCATTTTGACCATCACCATTAACTTTGACGACCGTTCCTTGACCCCACTTCTTATGTTCAACCTTATCACCGACAGTCCAGTGTAGCTTTTCAGCACCAGAAGCACCTTTAGATTTCAAAGTTGGTGATTGGAAAGTTGCAGTTGTTGCTGCAGCTCGACGATTTTGACTACGACTGAATGGATATTTGCGTTCACCAGGACGACCAGTGTTACCAGCATTGCTATTAACACGGTCAATGGCATCGTCTTTGATTTCTTCAACAAAACGTGAAGTTGGATTGTTTTGTAAACGACCATAAAGCATCCGGCTGACAGCATTTGTTAAATACAAACGTTTTTCAGCACGAGTGATACCAACATAAGCCAAACGACGCTCTTCTTCAAGGTCATCTTCTTTAAGCAACGAACGACCGAGTGGGAAAATTCCTTCTTCCATTCCAACTAGGAAGACCACTGGAAATTCCAAACCTTTAGCGGCGTGCAATGTCATCAAAGTAACTTCTTTTTGTTCTTCTTCGATATCATCTTGATCACTCACCAATGATAATTCGGTTAAGAAAGTTGTTAGGCGTGTTTCATCAACATCTGGATCAGGTTCATAAGCTTGGTCAAATTGCGTTGTAACAGTCAAAAGTTCTTCAATATTTTCAACTCGTGCTTGTGATTCCAAATTATTTTGTTGTTTCAAATCTTCAACATAACCAGAATCTTCCAACAAATGATCCATCAAGATAGTCATTGATTGGTCTTCAGCAAGCTTTGTTAAATCGTCAATCACTTTAGCAAAGCCACCAATAGTCTTACGAGGTCGAGCTGCTAGTGGTGAAAGTTCAATATTTTCAGCAGCTTCAAGCAATGACCAATTGTGTTCATCAGCGTAAGCTTGCAATTTTTCAATCGTACCTGGGCCAATACCACGTTTAGGACTGTTGATAACTCGTTGAAAACTCATTGAGTCATCGTGATTAGCAATCAAACGTAAGTATGCCAAGATATCTTTAATTTCCTTACGATCGTAGAACTTATGTCCACCAATAATCTTATATGGCATATTAGCTTGCATAAGTTTCTCTTCAAAGGTACGTGATTGTGCATTAGTTCTATAAAGCACTGCAAAATCACCGTAGTTAAAGCCTTCTAGCAAGAGATTCTTAATTTGATCAATTACATACAAGGCTTCATCAGATTCGTTTTGACCACGGTAAAATTTAATCTTATCGCCATCTTGATTATCAGTCCACAAATCTTTTGGTTTCCGGTTACCATTGTTGTTAATAACTTCATTGGCAGCCTTCAAAATTGTTTTAGTTGAACGGTAATTTTGTTCCAATTTAATTGTGGTTGCTTCAGGATAATCTTTTTCAAAGTTCATAATATTTTGAATATTAGCACCACGCCAACCGTAAATACTCTGGTCAGCATCACCAACAACACAGACGTTGCGGTATTTAGCACCTAATTGTTTAACAAGTTTATATTGAGCCTCGTTGGTATCCTGATATTCATCAACGTGAATATATTGAAATTTTTCTTGATACTTTTCCAATACATCAGGATTTTGATCAAACAATTCACTGGTTTGCATAATTAAATCATCAAAATCAAGTGAATTATTCCGATCCATTTCTTTAGCATAGGCATCATAAACGTTGGCAACGGTTTGTTCATAAGGTGAAGCCGCAACTTTGACATATTCAGCAGGCGTCTGTAATTCATTCTTCGCATTGCTTATAGTACCCAAAATAGCCCGTGGATCGTAACGTTTAGGATCCAGGTTCATCTTCGTCAAAATTTGCTTCATCAATGTCCGTTGCTCACTAGGATCGGCAATCGTAAATGTCTTAGGCTTGCCCATCTTATCAATATCTCTTCTTAAAATTCTTACACAAAGAGAGTGGAAAGTTGAAACCCAGACATCGTTAGCAGATTCGTCCAACAATTTCCCGATTCTTTCCTTCATTTCTTTGGCAGCCTTGTTAGTAAAAGTAATTGCCAAAACATGCCAAGGCATAATATTCTTTTCTTCAATCAAGTAAGCCACACGGTGAGTTAAAACACGAGTTTTACCAGAACCGGCACCAGCCATGATCAAAAGTGGTCCTTCAGTAGCCTTAACCGCATCTTGTTGCTCGGGGTTAAGACCTTTTAACATAGTATCGTCCAATTTTAAAATCCCTCAAATCTTTGTGTAAAAAGTTTTAGTTGTACTTAAAAAATAGCTGTTTATATTGTAGCAAATTTTTGGTGCTAGGGCGAAAGACATGACACTAAAATTGAACATATGTTTGCTGTGCCATCTCCGGGGATGAGATTTTTTTAACCTGCTATGCGGACCGATTCGAGCCAAGGTCTCGAATCTCGGTTTGAAGCCTTACAAGTTCGGTAAGTCTCCAAACACGCCCGGTGGAGTAGGAGCTAAAGCTCTAACTCCACTCTCACAGCAGGTTAAAAAATCTCATCCCCTCCGACTAATTGGTTAAATACCTCATAATATTAATTTATGAAGTTTTAAAAGCTAACCTACCTATTCATTATTTATTGCCTACGTACTTAATTACGAAATACCATTTGAAACTTATGCAATATTTATTTCAAAATGTGGATATTCGTCACATATAAAAATCAAATTAACTAATACCCTAGCAGAGGAGTGCAAGCGCCTAAGACAGCAGTGACGGTGGTGTTAGTGCTTTAGCACTTACTCCACGGACGTATTTTGAAATTCGAGTGCCCTTCTCGAAGTTCAAAATCGAGATGCGAGACCTTGGCTCGCACCGGTTCCACAGCAGGCTTAGTCGCTTGCATTCCTCTGCGGAATCACTAAAAAATCTCAACCGAAAATTTTCCAGTTGAGATTTCTGTTTGTTTTATTCCAAACCAACACGTTTAAAAATTTCGTCAACGTGACGTAAGTGCCAGTGATAATCAAAAGCATCGTCTAAGTCGTCTGATGACAACTTATCAGTTACTCTTGCATCGTTTTCGAGCATTGTTCTAAAGTCTTTCTTTTCGTCCCAAGCCTTAGCTGTCATTGGTTGAACGATATCATATGATTGTTCACGTGAATAACCTGCTTCAACTAACTTCAACAAGACGCGTTGTGAGAAGATCAAACCATGTGTTAGGTTCATATCTTCTAACATCTTATCTGGGAAGACTGTTAGGTCTTTAGTAATCTTTGTAAATCTACGTAAGATGTAATCTAACAATTCAGTCGTATCAGGAATGATAATTCTTTCGGCTGAACTGTGTGAGATATCTCTTTCATGCCACAATGGCACATCTTCTAAGGCTGTAAAAGCATGTCCACGAATGACACGAGCCAATCCAGTTACGTTTTCTGAACCGATTGGGTTACGTTTGTGAGGCATAGCTGATGAACCTTTTTGTCCGGCAGCAAAGAATTCTTCAGCTTCACGGACTTCAGTTCTTTGAAGATGACGTACTTCTAAAGCAAAGCGTTCGATTGATGTAGCAATCAAAGCCATTGTTTGAATGTATTCAGCATGTAGATCACGTGGTAAAACTTGTGTTGAGATTTCTTGAGCACGGATGCCTAGTTTGTCACAAACAAATTTTTCAACGTCTGTTGGTACATTAGCGTAACTACCAACGGCACCACTGATTTTACCAGCTTCAACACCCTTAGCAGCACGGTCAAAACGTTCGATATCACGTTTGATTTCAGAATACCAGTTAGCTAAAACTAATCCGAAAGTTGTCGGTTCAGCGTGAACACCGTGAGTTCTACCGATCATAACAGTATCTTTGTACTTAAGAGCTTTCTCGCCGACTACTTTGAGAAATTCATTTAAATCTTCACGAATAATATCATTAGCCTGTTTCATCAAGTATCCATAGGCTGTATCAACGACATCAGTTGATGTTAATCCAAAGTGAACCCACTTCTTTTCAGGTCCAAGATATCTGGAAACATCTCTTGTAAAAGCAACTACGTCATGTTTTGTTTCTTTTTCGATTTCGGCAATCTCTGAAACATCGAACTTAGCGTTTTGAGCAATTAACTTAGCATCTTCAGCAGGGATTTCTCCTTCTTTGCTCCAACCTTCAACGGCGGCAATTTCTACCTCGAGCCAAGCTTGAAATCTGTTTTGGTCAGTCCAAATTGGTTTCATTTGTTCAGTTACATATCTATCAATCATGAATTATTCTACTCTCCAAATATTAGTTGTTAAGATATCATTTTTTAATTCTTCGACATCGTCTGAGAAAATTGAAATATATCCGACATCCCGGTCGGCTTGATTCTTAGCTTTAAAACCAGTGTAATAATTAAATTTCCACTGGGCCTTTTCCTGGAGCAAATCCAAACTCTGTGGCAAGTTTCCCTCAATAATCTTTAAAGTCGCCGCATTGACCATTGGAAAAATCTCGGGAATTGGCCAATCACAAATGGCTCTGATATGTAATTCAAATTGCGAAATACCGGTTGCTTCTTGATAAACATTGGCTGAATAATTGATTCCTGGAAAAATGCGTTTGACGTACAACACCCCGGATTGAGATAGGATAAAACCTATGCCAAAAATTCCCACGTAGTTAATATTTTCAGCCACCATCAAGGCAACACGTTGCATTTCTGCTTCCACATCTGGGTTGTTCTTCTTAAAAATGAATGAACTCATCAAATGTGTGCCATCATAAATTTCTTTGATCATTGGGAAAGTATGGATCTTTTGGTCATTTCCCTTACTGACCATGATGGAATATTCTGTTTTCGTATCAATCCACGCTTCAAGAATGTATGTACCATCCTGAAGCAACTTCTGAACACGTTCCACATCATTATCGTTATATAAAACATGTCGTTTCAAAACGGTTTGGTTCTTCTGAATCGGTTTCAAGATACATGGAAAGCCAATCTCTTCGACTGCTTTTTTGATATCGTCCACGGTCACAATCGAAAAGAATGGTGGCACATTAATGTTTAAATCGTTTAAGAAGGTTCTTTCGATATAACGGTCTTGAGCAATGGCTAATAAATCAGCACCTTGAGCAACATTAAAGTTTTTCGCAAGCTGTTTTAAAAGATCACTGTCAAAATTTTCGTCCATATACAAAAGAAGGTCACTTCTATGGCCCAATTCACTTAGATTCTCGATGTTTTCTAACTGACCGACTAAAAAACTGTCGGCAGCCTGTGTCGCAATATCCTTCTCTTCATCGGTCAAAAGCATGGTCCTAAAGCCCATTCTCTTAGCTTCTAATTCAAAAATATATGTTTCACTTCCGCCACCAATTATGCCTAATGTTTTACCGGGCGCAATAAAAGTCATAATTCCACCTTCTTATTACTAATCGTCTTCTTCTTCGAAAACCACTTGTCCATTTTCAAAAGCTTTGATTTTAGCTAGTGAATAGATTGGAGTACCTGATTTGTCAATCATTTGTCTTCCCTTTTGGAAGGACTTTTCAATTACGATACCGATACCGGCTAAGTTTGCGCCAGCGGCTTCAATAATTGTGTTCAAACCATTAACGGCTTGACCATTAGCTAAGAAATCATCAATGATCAAAACTTTATCATCACTAGATAAGTATTTTTTAGCGATACTAATGTGATTAGAAGTCTTCTTTGTGAATGAGTAAACCTCTGATGTATAAAGATCATCACTCAATGTTACAGATTTGTGCTTTCTAGCAAACACAACAGGTACTTGGAACTTCAAACCAGTCATAACAGCTGGTGCAATCCCTGAAGATTCAACTGTCAAAATTTTGTTGATGCCTGAATCCTTAAAGTGTTTGTAGAACTCTTCACCCATTCGTTCCATTAACATTGGGTCAACTTGATGGTTTAAAAAACTATCGACTTTAAGCACGTCCTTGCCTAAAACTCGACCATCCGTTCTGATTCTTTCTTCTAATTCCTTCATTACCGTTCTCCCTACATTTACATAGAATAATTAGAGTCTATCATACTTTGATTTTCACTTGATACCTTCATCGTATTTTTTCAGATTATATTTCTGAATAATCCGAATAATTTTGCTCGTATACCCAGGATCAGTCGCATATCCATCAGTCTGTAAAGCGAGCGCCGCATCAATATAATCTTTCGATTGTAAAACTTGCTTGTATTGTTGCGAATTCCACGAGGTACCGTTAACTAATAATTTTGTATGATCTTTCATCGACTCACGAAAATCCGAATAAACGCGAAAACGACCATTGATCGTTATCCACTGACCATTTGTATATTCTTTAGTTTGCAAAACCTTGGTATTTGAAGGGTCATCCCCTTTAATCCCAAAGTAATTATTATACTGCGTGGCCAGTGAACTCGTCCCCCAATCACTCTCTAAAATCGCTTGAGCAATTGTAATACTTGGCAAGACACCATAAGTCTTTCCTAATTCGACCGCATATGGGGCAATCTTTTTAACAAAAGCACTGTGTTCTTGTTGAGCCATTTCAACTTTTGTATCGTTTTGGTATTGGACATATCGCTTGTAACCAAAATAGCTGGCAACAAAAAGTGCCACGATTGCTAGTAAAATAACAGTCGTATTATTATTCTTTCTACTTTTACGCCGAGTAGTTGTTCGACGTGCTGTGTATCTCCTCTTTTGTGGCAATTGATCTATCCTTTGTAAGTTTGTTAGTTCTAATTATAGCCGATATCCTTGAAGATTTTATGATTTGAAATAGAATTTTAACAATTGCTTATGCTTGTTGAAAATTCCGTTTCTTTGAATAATATAACCATGAACCTAAAGCTATCAGTTCCAAGAACGCGGAGAATAAAAAGATACTCTTATATCCAAAACCAATTGCAATCCAAGCCGCAAGCATCGGTCCGAGGACGTTACCAAATGATTGGGCTGATTGATTATAACTGAAAACTCGACCAAAGATGGAGTTTGGTACATTTCGTACAGTTAAAACTTGAATTGAAGGAATCAATGCAGCATCAGAAATTCCCAAAATAAACCGTAAAATAATTAATTGCCAAATATCCTGAACTAAACTGGTTAACAACAAACAAATAATTGCAGAAATCAAAAAAATTATCATACTTCGGAGTGCTCCTAATCGGTCTATCAACGAGCCTACGACTCCTGCCATTAAAATTGTCGCAAAACCTGGAGCTGCTGAAACGATTCCGGTCATAATTACTGCATTTTGCCCACTAGAATCAAGTTCTCGGACAAGTAAACTGAGCATTGGTGTAATTGCATTGGTTGTAGCCTGAACGGCTAAGAGCGACCCAAACAGGGCAATAAAGAATGACCAGCCAATTTTCTTCATTAAAGGTAAAGCTGGTTGTAAGTCCTTTTTAGTAATCGGAGTAAATTCTTCGCTAACACCTAACCAAGTTGTCAAAAAAACAACAGCCATCAAAAAACTCGTTACAAAAAAAGCTCCCCGATAACCAAACCAAGTTGCTAAGAAACCACCAATCAGTGGCCCTAACAAAGATCCGGTAATACTACCAGTTACTAGTTTACTCATAACTCGGCCTTGGATTTTGCTTGGAGTGGAAACAGACATCAAGGCATTTGCATTATTAATGTATCCGGAAAAGGCACCTTGTAGAACACGAAAGAATAACAAAAACCAAACATTTGGTGACAACCCGATCATAAAAATTGTAAAGGTCATGACACCAGACGCACGTAAACACATCAATTTTCGTCCCTTCAGATCAGCTAACCGTCCCCACAATGGAGAAACAATAGCTTTGCTCAAATATGTCAGTGAAAAAGCCGCAGCACCTAATAAATTTAATTCGGCATTATTGAAATTACCTAACGTATCAATAAATAGCACAATAAAAGGCAGTGTCATCGCATTACCCATGTCAGTTATCAAACTACCAAACCATAAAATTCGAAAGTTTTGTTTCCATTCTTCCTTCATAATGCTCCCCTGACGTATTTACTTTTTGTCTTCTTTGGTAGATAAATTTGTTTATTAGATTCACCCCTAGCTATTAATAATAGCCGAGCAATATATATTTCTTGTAAATTTAATGTAAAAAGAAATTTGGGCAAGAAAAAAAGAGCTGACTCCTAAGAGTTAGCTCTTTATTAAACTTTATTATTTTATAATTAAGCTTTGTTAACGTTTGAAGCTTGTGGGCCACGATCTGAATCTTCGATATCGAATGTAACTGCTTGGCCTTCTTCAAGTGTCTTGTATCCATCACCTTGGATAGCTGAGAAGTGAACAAATACGTCACTACCATCTTCGCGAGTAATGAAACCATAACCTTTTTCTGCGTTGAACCATTTAACTGTTCCGTTTTCCATGAGACAAATCCTCCTGATAACTAAAAAATTTTTTTGTGCATTATTTCGTGGTACATCATGGAAGAAAGTCTAAAATACGAAACATTCAAACCATTCGAACCATTCACCATTCAAAAATACAACTATTATATTAACATGTTTGACCAATAATTTCAATCCACTTAGCGTAAAGTTTCTTTTACAAATACTTAAATTTCAACATCTCTAACATGAGGAATCGAATTCTGAGCACCTTGAGTTTGAACCGTAATTGACGATGCTTTACTAGCAAATTTCATTGCTTCCTCGATATTACTTAAATCTGAATTTAGTTGTGAAGCTAAATAACCGATAAATGTATCACCAGCAGCAGTTGTATCAACTGTGTTAACTTTGTAGGCGTTAACAAAACCACTCTTTTCGTTCATTGAATAGAACGATCCATTAGCACCAACGGTTATTATAACATTCTTTACACCCATTGTATGCAATTTATCAGCGGCAGCAGCCATTGAAGGCTCATCTGTTACCTTGATTCCAGTAATTGCTTCGGCTTCAGTTTCATTAGGAACAATAATATCGGTAAGTTTCAACAACTCATCTGGAATATTAGTTTTAGCTGGAGCTGGGTTCAAAATTGTTAAAACATTATTCTCTTTAGCAATTTTAAAAGCCTCAATTGAAGCTTCTAGTGGTGTTTCAAATTCGGTAATCAAGCAATCGGCATCGGCAATCGCAGCAGAAGCGTTTTGAATGTCCTCAGCTGTAATCGTCTGGTTAGCTCCACCATAAATCAAAATACTGTTTTGACCATTGTCATCTAATAGAATATAGGCTTGACCAGTACCAGCCTTTTCATCCTTAGTGACATGATCAATATTTAAGCCATCATATTTAAATGTGTCTAACATAAAGTCAGCTGAACGATCTTGACCAATTTTGGCAATAAACGAAGTCTCAGCACCAGCACGAACAGCAGCAATAGCTTGATTAGCACCCTTACCACCACCAGCGGTAGAACGGTTACTCATTGCCATTGTTTCACCAGGTAAAGGCAAACGAGCAATATTTAAAATAATATCAACATTGATTGAACCTAGTACAACAATTTTTTTCATATTAAAGATCCTCTAAAAGACAACTCCACTTTCAAGTAAAATATTTGAATATGGTGTTTCCTCACCTGTACGAATAAATGCCTTCGTATCACTCAAATCTTTCTTCATTTCTTCATGCGGAATGAATTCGATTGGCGTATCGCCAACAGCTTTTTTTACAGCAGCTAATTGTGCTGGGTTTTGAATTTTGATTTCTTCAGCTAAGTAAACTTTTTGAACTTCTAGTTCGCTCAAAACATTTTCCAAGACTTGGATAAAGTTTGGTAAACCGGCCTCAACAGCCAAATCAATCTTTTCTGTATCAGCAGGAACTGGCATCCCAGCATCGCCAATTCCAATTGTATCGAAGTGTCCCATTTGGGCAATCACGCGTGATATATTTGAGTTAATAACTCTCGTTTTTTTCATGAAATTCTCACCTTTTTCTGTAATCGTTTGCAAAATTAATACTAACATGCACCATTATCTAAGTAAATATTTTATCAATTTGGTTATAGAAGTAGCAAGTACATATTTTTATTGATTACCAATCTGGTTCATTATATCCTTATATGAGATGTGCTTGCGGCAGTCTGCAAGGATTATAATATGCCGCCTCCAGGAGCAAGAAATTTAGGTCGCTATGGGGACCGGTTCGAGCCAAAGTACGGTCTCGAGCCTCGATTTTGAACTTCGCAAAGGACGCAAATTTCAAAACTCGTCCCGTGGTGTAATAGTAAAGTCCTAACGCCACCTTCACAGCGACCTAAATTCTTGCTCCTTCCGGCTAGTTTGTTTTTGACAGATAGTCAGATGGTTTTAAGTATAATTAACAATCAAATGTATTTTCAAATAACGCTATTTTTAAACATGAAATTATATTGATTCATATATAATGACTTTATTGAATAATGTTCATTAAAAATTAGAGGACAAAAAATGACACGAACAGCTAAACTTAGTTTTTATTTCATTATCTTTATAATCTTCGGTCTCGTCGGTATGTGGATGCCACTATTGGGCGATGACTTGCACTGGGGAACTTACTTTGGTAGTAATTATTTCCCACAGGGTATTTTCTTAAAATATGACGGTCGCTACTTGGGTGATTTGCTAGTCATTACTATGACGAAGTTCAAACCAATTGCTTTTCTTGGTTACGGAACTTTCATGACGGCAATTGTTTACTTGATTCAACTTATCAGGGAACAAATCAAAGCACCTAAATCAATCGGTTTAGTATCAGCTTCCTTGGCAACTATTTTTATTTTTCTAACTCCTAATGCAATTTTTAAACAAATTCTTGGTTGGCATGCTGGTTTTGCTAATTATGTTCCATCATTAGTATTTCCATTATTCATGCTCTACTTAGTTTTAAAAAATTATGATAATAAAAATGTTCATTATTATCGGACTAGTACTTACTTAATTTTCTTTGCTGCTATCTTTGCCCAGTTCTTTGCTGAACACGTGACCATCTTAAATGTTTTCAACGTCGTTCTTGTTTGGTTATTCTTCAGAAAACACTTTGGGGATGAATTTAAGAAAGTATTGAATTTCATCGTAGCGGGTAACTTTATTGGTGCCTTTCTAATGTTTATCAATGGTGCCTATATCAAGATTCTTTTCGGAACCGATTCTTATCGTTCACTTAAAGGATCAAGCAATTCAGACACGATGTTTAACTACATGCGCATTCAATTCACACCTAAACATTTAATTTTACTAGCTGTAGCAATCCTAATTTTCACGGCAGTTGTTATTATTTACTCTCTCAAGGTTAGAAACACTAAGCAAAAGATTGCCAACTTCGCCCTTTTATTATCAGGATTTGTCGTTGTTGCTCCATTCTTAGTCGTTTCACCTTTTGGTTCCAGATGTATGTTTGCAACTTACATGTTCTTCGTAACCATTTTCGTCATCAACTTTGATATCTTAATTGAAGCGTATGAAAAATACCTTCTCCCACTCTTCCTCTTGGCTGCTGTTGGATTAGGTGTTAAGACCGATGCAATGGCTCACAATTATGGAAAAACATTCAATATGCAAGTTGAATATTCAACTTACCAAAACAATGTTCAACGTAATACTCAATATTTCTTACAATATAAAGATACAAAACACATTTGGTTAACTGCTCCAATTGAAAGCGACGCTAACTTTGCGGAGTTATATGTCAAAAACAAAGATCGGAATATGGTTCCAATCAACTATTATGACTGGACCGATGCCTTGAGAAAGATTAAAGGTAAGAAATTTAATTCACACGATGCTTATATGAAAGCTTTTGATCAACAAATCTTGAAAAAAGTTAAATTGATTCAAGCAAAAGAAAGTAAATAAAAAAGTTCTGGGTAGCAACTACTCAGAACTTTTTTTGTACCATGAAACCACGTTATCAACTCGAGACTGTGGTAAATATTTAACTTGCAAAATTCTCTCTTCAATTCCAGAACGACAACTTAGACGTAAGTGAGCAAAACCTTTCTTACCTAGCCAGATACTCTGGCGTCGATCCAACAATTGAATACTGCTTTTGGGAACAAAGTAAGTGTTCTTAGAAGTAATTTGATTGTTTTGCAGGCAAACATATTTATCGCTAATAGCCGCTAAATCAGCTCGTCTAGCATTCAAATAGGCCGGTATTAACCAAATAGCCGCTGATAAAATCACTACTATTGTTAACCATAATAACGAAATTTTTAATAGAAACAAACCAGCTAATACATCTGTAATCAAGCTAAAAATCAACGCATTGCGTAAGTCATAATAATACGTTCTAGCATTGGTAGCAGTTGATTGCCACGACTGCATAGGAATATCTGGGAAAAACTCGTGGAAGAAAGCTTCCAGTTTATTTGTCGCAATCACAGGCATTACGATAATATCTTTTTCCGTTTCTTCTTTTTTAGAATTTGAAATAATCACTAATTTAACCGTCGCAATATGCAACATTCGCCTTAGTAGTGTTTGCTTAACAACCACAGCTTGAATCCGACTTTGAGAGATACTTGTTTTCTTCGTCTTAAAAAAGCCATACTGCATTTCAAACTGCTTGTTTTCGAATGTTAAATGGAAATGATAATATTTCGCAATCAAAACAAAAACAGACACAATGTAGAAAACTAAAACTATTAGCAACATCCCAACTGCAACGATTATCCACCCTAAGTGAACAAACTCCTGGGCAGCCAAATCGTACATTTGCTGACTAATTGAATGTTGAACTTTACCATAAATAGCCAAGATGACTAATAATCCCGACAAAAAAGCTGGTGACGTCAGTGAGAATCTAACCAATTCCCGCCACGTTATGGAATACGATTTGATATTACTTTTGCTATCTTTAACATCGCTTGCCGGTGCCTCTTGGTGTTGAACTTTTTGACGATATTGATTCAATTCATTTTTAAAGTCCACCGAAACAGCTACTAAACTGACTTCTGGGCCTTCAGAATGACCCGCCGTTTCAATTTCTAACTCTTCTAGCTTGAATGGCTTTAGGAAAAACCACTGATTAGCTGTCACGTTTTGAATACGGTCATAAGGAATATGATTAACCTTTTTAACAAACAAACCTTTTTTAACGACTATTTCATTATCAAATAATTGATAACTAAACATGAAATAAGCTATGACATCCCCGGTGATAACCAAAACCAGCAATGCAATCAAGCCGATAATCGTCCAAAACTTAGCATGCTGAAACACAGCAAGGGCAAAAATAGCTACCGGAATGAACAAATCCTTAATATCTTTATAGAAGAAAAATAAAATAGCGGCTGGGCTTAATTTTCTCGGCTTAGATATCATTCTTAGCCTCCTGTGCCAGCTTCATAATTGTTTCTTTCAACTGATCAGCTTGTTCTGATTTGATGCCATCAATTTCACTCTTACCCGATGCAGTCACAATGACCACCTTTTGCAAATCTTTCCAGCGTAAGATGGGTCCTTGTTTTAAAGTAACATTTTGCACTCGGGCAATCGGAATAATAACTTGTTTACGGAAGAAATAACCACTGTGTAACTGGACTTGTCGTTCATCAATATAATATGTCCAAAATTTCCATAAATAATTGACGAGGAAAAAACTCCCTATCAAAATTACCACACCGATTCCACTAATGATTCCCCAAATAATATTAAAGTAATTTTGTGCACCCGTTGGTAAAACTAGTTTTAATAAACCGACCCCCAACATAATTATCAGAAAAATTCCAAATTCGATCAGAGCATGCACACGCCAAATCGTTTTAATACTTTTGGGTAACTGTTCAACTTTCTCCATATAATTCTCCCCTTAGATATTTTCTTGAGTATATCAAAGAAAAATTCTCCTTCCAATGTGAAAAAGGTCATGAATTGGTCATTGAATCTAAAAAGATGCCTGTGAAAAACTACGTATTTTGAAGTTTCTCACAGACATCCTTTTAAATTCTAATCGGTTATTATGACATTTCTACATATTATTATAGAAGAATTGAATTCTTTAATACGTATCGACTGCTTGAGCGCTGACCCAACCATCGGTTGATACACGATACATTTTAACTCCATCAATAAATGCACAACCATCGGTACGCCATGCACTACCTTTTGGCAAGATTCTTTCGGTACTCTTACCAAGAGAATCATACAGAGTAGCTTTCTTAGTAATCTTTACAGCTGTTGGTTTAGTTGTCGGTGTAAATGCTAACGCATCATCAAGCGGTACAAATTCATCTTCCGCTACTTGATAATAACTAGCACCATCAATTTTGACAGTACGGCTATACTTCCAAGCAGTATTTGGTGATAAAGCTTTACCCAAAGGTTGACCGAATGCATCAGCAGGCTGAATAGCTGAGCTGAAAGTTCTTAGGATACCTGATTTTGCCGATTCAACAAAATGGTAATCACTTGCTTCAATAAATTCACCGTCACCAATCAAATAAAATTTCTTACCATTGATTGTAGTTGTGGCTTTGACACCCATACTTGCTAATTTAGCATCCGGACCAGCTGAACTAGCCGATAGATAATGTAAGGAAACTTGTTCACGCGCGATTGGTTTAGCTTTCAAAGTTGGCTTTGCAGCTGGCTTAAGTGCTTTTTTACCAGAATCCGAAGTTGACATTGATCTCTTTGGACGTGCCTTTGAAGTTGCCTTAGGCTTCTTTGTTCCAGATTTTGCTCCCGGTTTCTTAGCAGATGTTCCTGTGCCAGGCTTTGCTTTAGGCTTAGTTCCTGCTGGTGTTTTAGTTCCAGCGGGTTTCTTTCCTGCCGGCTTTGTTCCTGCAGTTGTTTTAGTTCCTGCTGGTTTTGTTCCTGCGGTTGTTTTAGTTCCTGCTGGTTTTGTTCCTGTAGTTGTTTTAGTTCCGGTTGTAGATGTAGTACTTGGCTTTGGTGTTCCACTCGTAGAAGTTGAACTAGTTGACGAAGTACTTGGTGTTGTGGCTGGAGTCGTAGTTGCTGTTGTTGTACCAGTTGGTTTGCTTGTCGTTGCAGCACCTGATGTACTTGCTGGGGTCGTAGTTGCTGTTGTACTTGGTGTACTTGCTGGAGTTGTAGCTGTTGTTGTACTTGGTGTACTTGCTGGAGTCGTAGCCGTTGTTGTACTTGGTGTACTTGGTGTACTTGCTGGTGCTGTAGTTGTCGTTTCAGTGGATGTAGTTGAGGTTTCTGGCTTACCTGTTGGTGTTGATGCAGCAGGTGTAGTACTTGATGTACTTGTTGGAGCTGGTGCTGATGTAGTACTTGTCGTTGTTGTGCTTGTTGTCGCTGGTGCGTCAGTTGCGGTGCTTGTTGTCATTGTACTTGGGGCACTTGTTGATCCAGCGGCCGCTCCTTTACTAGGTTCACTTGAAGCTGTTGTACTTGTTGTTGCACTAGTGGATGTAGCACCTGTTGTAGTTGTTGTTGGTAGAGTAGTTGTACTTAATGGTGCTGAACTTGCTGGTGCAGTTGTCGAAGTAGCTGATGTTGTATCAGCTGTCGTGGCCGCCTTAGCCGTTTGACTCGATAACGTCGTTAATAACATCGTTGAAAATAGTGTTGCGCCTAAATAAATAAATTTTTTGTTGGATTGCATATCGCTTATCCTTCTTTCTAATTTTGACGCCATTCTAATTCAAAAATATTTGTATACCAACCAAATGATATTTATCTAAAAGTTTGCTTATATCGTTTTACTACTGCCACAAGGAGATTCCGAGTTTCAGGTATACCGGTTGTAAAAAAACACCATCTTTTTTTATTCTAAAAAACAAAAAAATCTATGAGATTTTTACGTCCCACAGATTTTATTCCATTTTAGGAAAACGGTTCTTACAAAAACTGAATCAAAATGAACCCTAAATGATAGTAAACTACGAATTGTATTAAGGAATGACCTCTATATATATTAAATAATCTTTAAGTACATTTGGCAGTGTACATAAAAATTGAGATATACAAAAAAAGATATCAACGGTCGGCATACCGAAGATATCTAAAGTAATAATTCACACACACATAGAAATAAATAAATTAAATAGTAGCGCTAAATGATTGTTCCACTACATCGTACATGGCAACGTACTCATCTGGAGCAACACGCAAAAAAGGAACACCGTTCGAATAATTGATTTCAGTATCAGTAGCCCATTTACTATTTGGGGCAAGTTGAACATCATTTCTTTGAACTAAATTATGATCATAAACATTTACATTTTTATCTGCACCGTCGAGTGATTGAACTTTGATAATCATTCGGCGGTTTTTGTATGTAAAGCTATCTTTGGCACTAAGATAACCATTACTTGAAACTTGATAGTAATCTGATCCATTGATACTTTGTGTTTTGGCAACTTGCCAAGTACTATCTTTGTCTAAGGCAACATTAGTCTTGTCACCATTTTGATCGTAGAGTTGAGCTGCGTCGCTACTTACTTGAGCATAATTTCCCTTTTGAGTAACTGTTTGAGCATTAACATCAGTTACAGAACTAGCTGCAGTGGCAACTGCACTACCAGTTCCTAATAGCGCACAGGCTAATAGTAAAATAGTTTTTTTCATAATAAAAATGACCTCTATATATATTATTTTAATCTTAATCCCCTGTACGCCATTTTTTGGCAGAAAAATAGTGTACAAAAAAATTGAGTTTGTTATACAAAAAAATTAATTCTTTTAATAATTCACACATTTGCTTATACAGATTTGGCATAATCCTAAGCAACTTTATAGTACAAGGTATTGACCAATATTTCAACATAATTTTGTGAATAATGTCATTTATTTCTATAAAATTATTTATATATTGATTATTCCAATAATATTGAAACAGATATAACCCTTGCGCCATCTACTTTCGTAGACTGTTGATTTTTGAAACTAAAAAAAGAGCATTCAAAAAATTTTTTTTCGAATTCCCTTTTAAAAACTAGTATTTTTCTGTGAATGATTGTTGGATCACGTTCCACATACCCACATATTCATCGGTCGCAACTCGAACAAATGGCATTCCATCTGGAGTCGTAATAACACGGTCAGAATACCAGTAAGTACCTGGAGCCAAAGCAACACTTGAGCTCTCAACGAAGTCGTGGTTATAGACGGGAACGTCTTCGTCGGTCTCTACTCTAATAACTTCTGGTCTATCACGATACATATAACTATCACTAGAACTTAAATATTGATCCGTCCCAATTTGATAATAATCTTTACCATCGATGGTTGCCGTTCTCCCAAGAATCCAACAACTATTTTCCGGTTCAGATTTTCCTAATGCATCTCCTGAAGAATTGTATACTTCCGCAGAACGTGCACTCACATCAACAAAATATCCGCTAGTTACGGATTCAGCCTTGACACTTTGGATTGGTAAAAATGAAAGTCCCATGCTTAGTAGAATTACGAAAAACACTACTATAACCTTTCTTTTCATTTTGGTACTTCCTTAGTCTCCTTAGACTAATTAAATTATATTATGTTTAAACATATCCAACAATATTCTAGCTTATCTATATATTTATAAAAAAAATCACCAGTCATAATAGGCTGATGATTTTTTTTATTATAAATTCATTTTGGCGAGTAGTGAATCGTTCTTATTTGACTTAGCTAAATACAAAGCTAAATTATAATGATCTTCGTAATTTTGTTTTTCATCCTTGTCATCTTTCAATGCAAGTGCGGCTTGGTAATTAAGTTCATCCAAGAAATAAGAAACGTGTTCTGAGTGCGCAAATCTAAGTCCACATTGGCTAAAACCAAATGATTCCTTAGGCAAATTCATTTCATTATATGATGCGGCAAGCGTTTTACAAATGAAGAGAATTTCTAAATCACTTGCATTAGACAATTTAGAATCTTCGTCCACCGAGTCATCAATCATTTGGAAGTAATATTGGGCACGATCATTATGTTCTTGTCCCAAATAATTCAAACCTTTGAATAAGTATGCCAACAAAGTATATACATCGTCATTAGCCGATTTAGTAAATTGAAGAACTTTATCTAAATTAAATAGTGAGACATCATAATTATCATTCGAATAATCAACTACCCCACGGATCAATTCATACTGCTTCATATCATTGTTGCTTAGTTTACCTTCCAACGATGACATTCTCTCATCAATACTTGAGGTTTGCTTGAGCAAAACATCTCGCTCAATTTCATCTAGAATACTTTCTTCTTTGGCCGACGACTTGCTTGAAAAATCACTAAAAACGTCATTCAAAGTTAAACCTAATTTCAAACAAATCTTAATTAGGATATTAACCGTTGGTGCTATATTGTGCTTTTCAATCTTACTTATCGTATTTTGAGTACAAATATCGTTAGCTAACTCAATTTGCGTCAAATTCATTTCTCGTCTTTTATTATAAATAATAGATCCAAGAAACAATGGCAACACACTCCCATCTATCGTTATGACATTTATCAATTATCAATAATACTATACCACCACATCAAAAAATATATGCTTTTATCGTAAATAATTAATCTAAATTCGAAATATATCTTTATAATATTTGCATCTGCACAAATTTTATTGTGAATTATGACGAGGCTTACATATTTAGGCAAAAAAAAAGTAGCTGAACAAATTGTTCAACTACTTTAGTGATGCGGGTAAGAAGATTCGAACTTCCACGGAGATAATTCTCCACAAGATCCTTAGTCTTGCGCGTCTGCCAATTCCGCCATACCCGCATGCACGTTCTACTATACACATAATCAAAAATAATTTCAAGCGATTTCGGAGAGATTTTTAGAAGATAATTTCACAAGAAAATTGGCCGTGCAAAAACCACTCCTAGAATCGAAATACCACTCAACTACCCTAAGATTTCATCCTTAACATACTTCAATTTTCCCCGACATTTTCCACAGACATACCTACGTGTATTAATTTTTTTAACTCGTCGATAAATATGATGGCAATTAGTACATTCATAAATATGATATGTTCTTTTCTTAACCTGACTCTCAATTGGCGAATATCGTAATCCCCCAACTTGTTGCAATAAAATTTTAAATGTTCGATCACGATGTTGTGCTGGCAAGCCGTCATTATATAAATGATAATGACAAAGTTCATGTTTAATCACGCCCACTAATGTTTCGTAACCAAATTGTTGGTAGATTTTAGGATTGATATCGATGTGTCTATCCTTCAGATGAAATCTACCGCCAGTTGTTTTTAAACGACTGTTAAAACATGCTTGATGAATAAAAGGCTTCCCAAAATATTCTTGGGAAACCTTTTTAATTAACGCTGTTAATTCTTGGTCTGTCATTAAGCTAAATCAGTCAACTTTTGGATTAATTTAGAAAACTTATCCATATATTCATCTTGCTTCTTTTCAGCTTCATCAAAAGCATGACGCTCAACAGTCTTATCCGCACCAATACTGGCAGTCATTTCGCCACAACCTTCAACATATTTCTTGAATGATGAGACAAGTGAGATGTGTGTTCCCATCAAACGTGCTGGTGCCTTGCCTTTTTCAAGTTTAGCTAAAGTTTCTTGATAATTCTTTGTTCCAGTTGCGAAATCTTTTTGTATCTTGGCATATTCAACATCATCGATTTTATCGACTTTACTACGATCCAAAGCTTCACGAATCTTTTCATATTCTGGATTCAATTTATCTTGTTCTTCTTGAATTGATTGAACAGTATTGTTAATCAATTGACCATATTGCATAGCTCTTTTTTGTGCGGCATTCATAATAATTACCTCTTGTTTTCTTCTTGTGTTTTTTCAGTATAAATATCACGTTCAATCGTAAATCTCGGACGTTGTTTAACTTCGCTAAAGATCTTTCCGACATATTCACCGATCACACTAATACTAATTAATTGTACACCACCGAGTGCCCAAATAGATATCATTAATGACGACCAACCGGGGATAACATCCCCATTGATTTTTCGAATAAAACTGTAGATTAATAGTAAGAAACTAAACAAAACGATGAAAAATCCTAAGCCCATAATCAGCTTAATTGGCACGATTGAAAATGACGTAACACCATCAATCGCAAATTTAAGCATCTTCTTGAGTGGATACTTCGATTCACCAGCAAAACGTTCTTTCCGAGCGTAGTAAACTTTAGCCGATTTAAAACCAACTAACGGTACGATGCCACGCAAGAATAAATTCCGTTCCCGATAACTCAACAATACTTTACAAGCACGTTGACTCATCAAACGATAATCGGCTGAATCAGGCACCAATTTTACACCCAAAAAGCCCATGAATTTATAAAACATTTCAGCTGTACTTCGTTTAAAGGCTGTATCAGTATCACGATTATTTCTGACACCATAAACAACTTCAGCTCCATCAAGATATTCGTCAACCATCTTAGGAATTGCATTAACGTCGTCTTGTAAATCAGCATCTATCGTTATAACGGCGTCAGAATCTTCGGCAGCACTTGTCACACCAGCCAATAATGCCCCTTGGTGTCCAAAATTACGACTTAACTTAACGCCTGATACAATGTCATATTTTTTAGAAAATTCATCAATCAATGACCAAGTTTTATCTTTACTACCATCATCAACAAACACAATTTTACTCGTAGATGTAATCTTTTTCTCAGCAATTAAGTTATCAACAATTGCTGTTAACTCTTTAGTGGTTTCATGTAGTACTTCTTCCTCATTGTAACAAGGTACTACGATACTTAATTTAAATAAATCAGACATTCATTTTCCCCCACTTTGATCTTATCCATTCACAAATCGTAAATAGCCCTAAACCGCCTAGAATAGCGATAACGGGTAAAAATTCAAGTCGATATCTGCCTTGTACTTCAATTAATAATTGTACGACAGCATAGGCCATAAGTGGAAGTAATAACACGAATGTTTTTACACTTGGATTATTTTTTAAAAGCTTCAAAGAACCGAACCAAGATAAAATAATCAAGACGATTGTTCCCATGTAACCTAATAGCTTAGCTAAATTACTTACTCTTAAGGAATGTTGTGTCTCAAAACCAGTAAAATCAACCGTAGTTGAGCGACTAGCCCAAAGGGTCTCATTCTTATTCCAAAATAACTTCAACCAACCGTGTGTAGCATTCAAGTTCTGAATATTCTCATGAATTATCTGATGTTCTTTTTGGCTCATCTTTGCCCGACTAGCTTTCAAATCAAAACGGTTAACCATTCCTTGATCGTATGATCCATTTGAATTAGCGTCCAATCCGACAACGAACTTCCATTCTGAATCACGATTAGTTAAACCATAACTGTTCAAACCAGAACCCTTAATCGCCATACCGGCTGCAGAAAAGATAACTTGATAAATTACTAAAGTAATCAAAACTTTCCCTAAACCGGACCAGTGAATCTGATTGTTTTGAATAAATAAATAGAGCAAAGCGTAGACTACAATTCCCGCTATAACGACTGGACCAATTGGACGAATGATACTACCAACGCCCAATGTTATACCAGCCAGTGCATAAGTCCAATATTTATCTTTTATAACTAAGTAAAACGTTACTAAGAATAATAGCATCCCTAAATACTGATTATCGGCCTGACTATTTAAAGCAAACCAATCCAAATCAATCATCAGAATAAAGACTGTTAAACGAGCAATTTTAACTTTATTGAATAACTGCATTGCTAGAAGATACGACATCAATAAAATCAAAACTTGATAAATCACGTTCAACAACTGAATAGCAATAACCTTGTGACCAAAGATTTTGACCACCGTCATAACGTAGACCAAAAAGCCGGTTTGATAAGCCCATTTAGCAAAATAGTCATTATCATATTTATAAATAGCTTTTCCTTCTAACGCTTTCGGCGCCGTTCGCCAAAAGGCCTTGAAATCACTAACTTGCGTCTGTGGTACAAGCTTCAACCAAATAATTGCGACTATCGCAAAAATTAATAATAAACTGATCAAAATCAATCGGTTTAAATTGGTGTCGTCATCACGCACATGATATAAGAAATATCCGACCCCACCGACAAAAATAATTGCACAAAGAAAAACCAGTACTGCTAATACTGGTTCAACTTTTAAATAATTGATTGTAAAAAAATGTCCCATTTGTATCAGTACGACTGTCGTAAAGATAGCGAGGCAGATTAAAACAATTTTGCTGATAATGCCTTGAAATTTGCTTAGCATTTTATCCCTCTATATTTGCTAATTTTTTACGGCTTCCCAGGAAACTGTGTAGCTTGGAAATACACTGTTCAATACTTTCCATGCTGGCAGCATAACTGAAACGTAAGTGTCCTTCGCCACCAATACCAAAGAAACTACCTGGTAGAATTGCCAAATGTTCTTCATCCAATAACTCATTAGCAAATTTAACGTCGTCTTGCTCGTATTCTTCAGGAATTTTAGCAAATAAGTAGAAAGCCCCATCAGGAGTTGGGCATTCAAAGCCCAAATCTTGCAGGCCTTCATACAAGGCGTCGCGTCTTACTTGATATTGTTC
The DNA here is from genome assembly GCF_001435815.1 of Companilactobacillus nantensis DSM 16982. GTDB lineage: Bacteria > Bacillota > Bacilli > Lactobacillales > Lactobacillaceae > Companilactobacillus > Companilactobacillus nantensis. Next base: position 44,745 of record NZ_AZFV01000021.1, read on the forward strand.
TTTCATTGCTGCTGGATCATCATAGCCGTTCGTATATGCTTCGAGTGCCGCATACTGTGTAATTGATGTAATTGAAGTTGTTGCCAACTCGTGAATCTTATTAATTTGTGAAATGACCTTTGCTGGTCCACAGACAACTCCAAAACGCCACCCCGTCATGGCATGTGATTTGGATAATCCGTTCAAAAGAATCGTTTGTTCTGGCAAAATATTACCAAAAGAAACATGTTTATAGTTATAAGTTAACTCACTATATATTTCATCACTAATGACGAAAATATCGTGTTGTTTCAAAATATCTGCTAAAGCTCGTAATTCATCCTCAGTATAACTAACCCCCGTTGGATTACTTGGATAGTTAAGTAAGAAAATTTTGATACGTGGATTCGTTCTCAAAACTTCCGTTAAGACATCTGGCGTTACTTTAAAACCTGTCTTTGAAGTGTCCAAGTAAACCGGTGCTGCACCATTAAAATCAGCATCTGGACCATAAATGGTAAATGCTGGTGATGGTATTAATACTTCGTCACCGTCTTGTAAGATTGCATTGAAGGCTGAGAAAACACCTTCGGTTACACCCGTTGTAGCGACGATCTGTGTTTCTGGATCATAGTTTAAATCGTACTTGTCATGCAAGTACTTAGCTACAGCGCCTAAAAGTTCATGATCACCTTCAGGAACGGTGTAATGCGTACGGTCATCTTCAATGGCTCTGATTGCAGCCTGTTTGATGTGTTCAGGAGTATGGAAGTTGGGTTCACCAACGGTCATATTAACAGCTCCTGGTATTTTCTTGGCCCGCGCATTGAACTTAAAGATCTCTTGTTGCTTAATTGCAACAACAGACGGTTTCATTAGGGAGATTAAATCACTTTTCACTGTTATACACCTCTTTTAGAAGATTACACTTTCATTCTAACATACGATATTTGGTAAAAAAAAAGACATTCGAAAAATCTGAATGTCCAATTGTGAATTTCCTTACAATTTACTGGATATCAAATACTGAATATGGAAGACGACGTTTGTGGGCTGTCTTCTTATACCAGTTCTCAATAATCTCAGCACTTTTATCATCAATGTCCTTACCTTCAAGATAATCATCGATATCTTGATAGGAAACGCCTAATGCTAATTCATCAGGTAAACTAGGACGATCTTCTTCCAAGTCGGCTGTTGGCACCTTTTCATAAAGGTTCTTTGGTGCATCTAGCTTAGCTAGCATTGCCTTACCTTGACGCTTATCTAAACGGAATAACGGCGTTACGTCAGCAGCACCATCACCATATTTCGTATAGAAACCAGTGATGTTTTCTGCCGCATGATCAGTTCCTACAACAACGCCCTTGTTATCACCAGCAATGGCATATTGAGCAATCATTCTAGTTCGAGCTTTGATATTACCCTTGTTAAAGTCAGAGATAGTTAAGCCATTAGCTTCAACGGCTTTTACCATTGCATCAACGCTATCCTTGATATTGACACGTACGACTTTGTCAGCTTTCATCCACTCAATTGCTTGCATACAGTCTGATTCATCGGATTGTTCACCATAAGGCAAACGTACAGCGATAAATTGATAAGCCTTATCACCTGTTTCCTCACGCAATTCAGTCATTGCCATTTCGGATAATTTACCAGCTAACGTCGAATCTTGTCCACCAGAAATACCTAAAACTAGTGTTTTTAAAAAGCTATGTTGTTTCACATACTCTTTAAGAAAGTTGACAGAACGTCTAATTTCTTCTTCTGGGTCGATTTCTGGTTTAGTATGTTCAAATTCAATAATTTCTTTTTGCAATGGTCTCATTTTTAGTCACCTAATCTAATGTTGTTTACGTCATTTCTAATCTTCTCAATATACTTCATCTTATGGCTGTATAGTTTTGAAGATAAATCAACAGGATAGACTTGAGGGTTCAAAATACGCTTGTATTCATCCCAAAGTGAATCGAGGTTGTCAGCACAATACTTCCGGATTTCTTTTACATTTGGCAAATCATAAACTAACTTACCATTTGTAAAGATATCGTGCAGCATTGGCTTAGCTTGGAAATCTTCCACAGTCTTATTGATATAAGTATATTGTGGATGGAACATATAAAGTGAACTGTGTTCTCTTGGATCTTCATTCCAAAATGTTACATAGTCACCTTCAGATTTATCATTTTTTTCATTATTAGTAATGCGCCAAACTTGTTTTTTACCTGGAGTTGAAATCTTGGCAGCGTTACTTGAAAGTTTCAAGGTGTCCATCATGTTACCTTTGGCGTCTTCGATACTAACAAGCTTGTATACGGCACCTAGAGCTGGTTGATCAAACGCTGTGATAACTTTAGTACCAATACCCCAGACATCAATTTTAGCATCTTGCATCTTCAAATTAAGGACAGTTTTTTCATCCAAATCATTTGAAGCATAAATCTTAGCATTAGGAAAACCAGCTTCATCAAGTTGTTTTCTAACACGTTTAGAAATATACGCCATATCACCAGAATCAATTCTGACACCTTGGAAGTTAATCTTATCGCCCATTTCACGAGCAACTCTGATAGCACTAGGAACACCACTCTTCAAAGTATCGTAAGTATCGACTAAGAAGACACAATTCTTATGTGTTGTAGCGTAAGCTTTGAACGCATCATATTCGTTTCGGTATGTTTGAACCAAAGCGTGAGCATGTGTTCCTGAAATAGGAATACCAAACAACTTACCTGCTAAAACATTACTTGTTGCATCGAAACCAGCAATATATGCAGCACGTGTACCCCAAATAGCAGCATCAACTTCTTGCGCACGACGAGACCCAAATTCCATTACTGGATCATCACCACAAACAGTCTTGATACGAGCTGCCTTAGTAGCAATCAAAGTTTGGAAATTAACCATATTCAAAATGGCTGTCTCAATCAATTGACATTGTGCTAAAGGTCCTTCAACTTGCAAGATTGGCTCTTCATTGAAAACCAAGTCACCCTCCAAAGCTGAACGAACGGTACAACTGAATTGCATATCTTTTAACCAACGTAAAAACTCTTCATCAAATTCCCCGTATTCACGCAAGTAATCGATATCCGAATCTGAAAAACTTAAGTTCTTAAGATAATTAACGACATGTTCCAGTCCTGCAAAAACGGCAAAACCATTATCAAATGGCAAACTTCTGAAGTAAACTTCAAAAACTGCACGGCGGTTGTGCATCCCCTTTTTCCAGTATGTATACATCATGTTAAGTTCATAATAATCAGTATGCAAAGTTAAATCTTCATTTTGAAATTGAGTCATCATAACTCCCTTATAAATTTATATTAACGATGTCTCAAGGCTAATGACCCCGAAATGACATCCCTAATTCTTTGTTAACAACGTATATTTTACATTATTAAGCATTTAAAGTCTGTTCGTAACCGTCATTTACTTTATGTGCTAATTCTTCAATTGAATAGTGATCTCTGACCTCTTGATAAAGTGCTAAACCTTTTTGATCAAGGTTGCCATCACGCCACATTGAGTGGGCATCAGTCAACGCTTTAATCAGGCCTTGTTCATCACCAGAATCGACTAACCAACCAGTATCATCGTTGATAACTTTATCGGTAGCACCAACATTTGTTGCAATAACTGGCTTTCCATAAGCAGCTGACTCAAGATAAACTGTTGGCAAACTCTCTGATTTAGAAGTCAAAACTGACACATCACATTCTTGATAGTAGTCACCAGTATTTTCACGGAAACCAACGAAATCAACTTTATCCTTGATACCTAGCTTTTTAACCAAATCACGCAAATCATCCATCAATGGTCCGTCACCAACTAAAGTCAAACGATAGTTAAACTTAACCTTGCTCAAGGCCTCTAATAACAAACGATGATTCTTGACTTCAACTAATCGAGCCACTTCCAATAAACTGAAAGTTGGTTGACGATTGAATCTTGGATTGATACCTGAAAAATCAATTGCATTGAACACTTCAAATGTTTTGCTTGATCTAATTTTCAATGATTCGAAGTATTCTTCCAAGTCCGGGTTCATATAGAAAAGTGAATCTGCGCCCTTTAGAGCGTGTAGATTTAATTTGAGCATAACTTTACCTTTGAGACCTGAAAAGTCGATACGGGGGTCAGAATGGACTGTTATGACCCATTTAGCATTGATTTTCTTTCTGATCAAAGACACGATATAGTTAGCACGTGGTCCATGTGTGTGAACAACATCGAAATCATTATTATTAATATATTTTGTTAATGGTTTTAGAATCGATAAGTCAAAGCGTTGCTTTTGTTCCATAACGGAAACACTTAAGCCGTTTTCACGCGCCATTTTCGAAACTGGTCCTTCTTGAAAAGTTAGCAAAGTACTCTTCTCGCCAATCAGTTTTTGACCTTTCATCAGGTTAACAATATATGTACGAGCTCCGCCGTCTTCATTGCCGGCATTAATATGTAAAACCCTCATTAAGACACCTCTCAAATTAATCTTTCTCGTGTATAATAATACATTAAAGGAGAACGCCATGCACAAAAATAGAGTAAATATTTTAGGTACAGAGTTTGATAATTTCACTGAAAAACAATTTCACAAATACTTGGATGATGATTTGGATGTAAATGCAAACAAATTTATCGTAACACCTAATCCAGAAATTGTTCTTTCTGCTAGAAAAGATACCAATTTTTCAGAAATTGTCAATAATGCCGATTACGTTATTCCAGACGGAATTGGAATTATTAAAGGAGCTAAGAATCTAGGAACACCGCTCCATGAACGGATTACTGGGTTCGATACTTTACAATATTTAGTCGATACGGCTAACCGCAAACTATTGAAAGTTTACCTACTTGGTTCTAAGCCCGAAGTAATTCAAGCTAGTGCCGAAAAAATTAAAAAAGATTATCCACAAATTGACCTTGTTGGTTATCATGATGGTTACTTCAAGGATGAATCAGATATCGTTGCGGAAATTGCTGAAAAGCAACCTAACATCGTCTTCGTTGCCTTAGGTTCTCCTAAGCAAGAGATTTTCATCAATAAGTATCGTGATAAGGCTAATGCAATTTGGATTGGTGTCGGTGGTAGTTTCGATGTCTTCTCAGGAACTAAACAACGTGCTCCTAAGATTTTCCAAAAATTGAATCTTGAATGGTTCTACCGTTTATTGAAAGAACCTACACGTTTTGGTCGTATGCTTGCAATTCCTAAGTATATGAATTTGATTAATAAAGAAAAGAAGAGTCGTAAGTAATTATCGCTAATAAATGTACTAAAAAAGCTAGTTATCCTTTTGGTTTGGGATTACTAGCTTTTTTGTTTTGTATTTTTGAATTATATGGTCTGTGGCTCTGAAACGAGCTACACAAGGGCAACTCCTTCCGCTTTTCATAACTTGATAAATCACCCGCAAAATCAGCGGGAAATTCATCAAGTTACGAAAATGCTCGGGAGCTGACCGCCCTGTCTCCGCTCTCTCTAATCTTCCACATCAATTGTCTCAGGATCTTGATCATTTCTAATAAAGACTCTGGCATTCAACATGGCGTAACTTAAAATCGAAACGAAGTAAATACTTACTGAAGGTGCTTCGATAACGTGTCCTGTCATCAAAGCCATTCCGAATCCTAATGCAACACTAGCAACTAACATTGCCCACTTATATGACCACATATACTTGAATTTTCTCACGAAAGCTCCAATGAGATAAAGCAAGCAATATAGTAATGGTACTAAGTAAACAATTGTTCCCAGAAATCCAAATTGGAAGAAGATATCAATGTAATCCATCTCAACTAATTTAGCTTTCTTTTCACTCTTAAAGCTTGTGGCATAGCCCATACCAAATGTTTTTTGAGCTATGCTTGCTTTTGAATAATTGTGAGCTGCATTTTCAAAGTAAACTGTCCGACCACTTAGCAAATATGAAACAGTCTTGTTTGTTTCAACATACTTCTTTTGATCTTTAGTAATACCCTTTTTAGTCTTAGCTTGTTTCTTCTTGTACTTAATCATGTCACTGTGTAATTCAGCTGTTCTCGAAACGGCCATTGCTGGATATGCTGCGAAAACTCCGCCCAATGTCAAAACCAATAAAGCTACGATTCCTGCATTGAACTTGCGATTGCCACTGTCTCGAAAGAAGTGGATTACTGCTGCCAAGATAGCCATACATGTACCGAAGAGGATTGCTAACAATGAACCTTTAGTACCAATCAAAAGTGCTGAGTAAATGGCTAAGATGATTGTTAACCAGTAATAAATTCTTGACCAGTTACTAATCTTTTTCAATGCATACCAAACCATGATTGGAAATGCGATTGAAACGATAGCACTCAACTCATTAGCGGCATAGAACCAACCACTCTCACCTAACTTGTAGTATGCATAAGAACTGAAACTAGTGTTAGTAAAGTGAGCGACAATCATGATAACACTGATTATATTAACTGCGTAGAAAATTACTTTAGGGAAAAAGCGGTTGATGATTCGATCTTCTGCCAATTCTTCAAATGCATAAAAGTATCCCAGTAACATGACTGGATAATATAAACTCTTAGCTAAAGTTGTTATTTCTAGCGATGGAATAAATAATTCCTTTTGTTTGTAATTTATAAATAAACTAATCACCGAAACTATTCCTAAAACAACGAAATAGGCAATGACTCGAAACCCATGTTTATTATCCCGATTAAGTATCAGGAATATCAGGATGTAAAATACGGTCACCGCCATAACGGCCATTCGTATCAAAACCCCGAACGTAATATTAATATGTGCTTGAGCCATCAGTCCGGTAACAGCATCTAATACAGGTTGAAAAACAATATATAGCATCAAAAAGATACTGTACTTTTTTATAAAGCTTTGCATAAGTGACTCCCAGTTAAAAATTTAAAAAACATATCAGGTTATATCTTACCCTAAATCTAATTTGAAAGAAATTAATTATCCTATTTGTTTTTCCAAGTTAATTTTACTTGCAGACGATAATAAGAAACCTCTATCCACAATCAATTGATAACTACATAAGAATAGCAAAATAATTTTGAATCTTTCAACTATGAACTTTGAACTATCTCTCTAAGTAAAATTCGAAACGATCGCCAGCATATTGTGAACGAACGTATTCGAATGGACGTTCATCATCTAATGTTGTAACTTGGCGTACACGTAGAACAGCGGAACCACGTTTAACATTTAAAAAGTTAGCAATTTTTTCTGATGCGAGAATAGCTGAAACAGTTTGTGTTGCGTTACCTAATTTTAATCCCGCTTTATCTTCAAGAGCTTTATATAACGAAGACGTAATGTCCTTTTTATTTAAGCTATTAACGATACCAATAGGAATCGTCGCAACTTCAAAGCAAATTGGTTGTTGGTCCGCATAACGGATTCTTTCCATTCGTAAAACTTGATCACCATTTTTGAGTTTTAATTTTTCAATTTCGCTAATCGAAGGATCGGCTACATGATAAGACACAGTTTTACTGGAAGGTTTCTTACCTTGACTCTCAGTTATTTCAGTAAAACTGGTTGTTCCAGACATTTTTTCTTGTACTTTGCTACTAGCAACATAAGTACCTGAACCAACTTGTCGTTGTAAAATTCCCTCATCAACAAGTGTTTGAATAGCTTGGCGAAGCGTCATCCGACTAACATCGAAATCTTGAGAAAGTTGTCTCTCAGATGGAATACGTTCCCCCACAGCCCACTTGCCAGATTCAATTTCTTTTCTAATTTCATTATGAATTTGTATATATACTGGTACCTTCATTATCATGGACTCCTTTACGAGCATTACTTCTGTTAATTATACCGTATTTCGATAAAAAATTAAGAATTGGTCTAAAAAACTGAAAAAAATAAAAAGGCAAAATTCAAAGTATGAATTTTGCCTTTTTAAGTTATTGGGTTAGCTGGATTCGAACCAGCGCATGACGGGATCAAAACCCGTTGCCTTACCACTTGGCTATAACCCAATTAATGGAGGGGAGTGGATTCGAACCACCGAACCCGAAGGAGCGGATTTACAGTCCGCCGCGTTTAGCCAGACTTCGCTACCCCTCCATGTGTTTAACACATGTCTCATTCGACTTAAATAATATTACCGAAAAACTATATCCATTTCAAGTAATTTTTTAATTTTTTTTGGAATAATTTTTTAAGAATGTGGTTTTTGCTAAATATGCCGCCTCCAGAGCTGAAAAAATACTCACCTGCTATGCGGACCGATCCGAGCCAAGGTCTCGAATCTCGGTTTGAAGCCTTGCAAGTTCGGCAAGTCTCCAAACTCGCCCGGTGCCGTAAGGACTAAAGTCCTAACGGCACTCTCACAGCAGGTGAGTATTTTTTCAGCTCCTCCGACTGGTTTTATCCTTTGAATTTGATAGCAACCTTACTAATAATAATCAACCGGATTAGTTTATTTAATATATATCTAATAAAATTCTCCATATTAAATATTCTAGGTCAGACAAAACGCCCTAAGATTCTTAGAACTTTTCATTTAACATTTTTTTGTTTATACACACCCATCCCGTTTAATATATCAATCAAACTAAAAATCAAGTTATCTGCGAATAAACTAGCCGGAAGGAACAAGAAATTAGGTCGCTATGAAGGTGGCGTTAGCACTTTAGTGCTTACACCACGGGACGAGTTTTGAAACTCGCGTACTTTGCGAGGTTCAAAATCGAGGTCTGAGACCTTGGCTCAGACCGGTCCCCATAGCGACCTAATTTTCTTGTTCCTGGAGGCGGCATAATTCAATACAAAAAACAAAAAAGCCGCAGCATAAAAGCTACGACTTAGTTTAATTTATATATTAGTTAACACCCTTCATCATCTTCTTAATCCATGGAACACAAAGGATTAACAAGACTGCAGCGACTAGTGTAACGATACCTGTAACGCCGAAGAACATCATTTCGTTCTTTGGATCACCAGGTACGAACAACTTAACGATTTGAGCATTAGCAGCTTGTCCAGCTGAATCAGCTAGGAACCACATACTCATCATTTGACCAGAGAATGCCTTTGGAGCCAACTTAGTTGTGGCTGACAATCCAACTGGAGAAATCAACATTTCACCAATTTCGATGATACCCCAACTCAATACAAGCCAGAGTGGACTAACTTTTCCGTTAGCACTTAGACCCATCAAAGGAATAATCAATACGAAATATGAAATAGCTGTAGCAACCAATCCCATCCAGAACTTAGATGGTGATGATGGTTGACGTTTGCCTAACTTAATCCATAACCATGCAAAGAATGGTGTATAGATAATGATAAAGAATGGGTTAAGCATTTGGAATTGTGGTGCTGACAAATGCAAACCAGCAAAGTTTAGTTGTGTTTGTTCAGCAGCAAATAGAGCTAGAACAACTGAACCTTGTTCTTCAATTGCCCAGAAAATCATGGCAGCGATGAACAATGGGATATAAGCGAAGACACGTGATCTTTCAATCTTAGTAACTTTCTTACTTGTTAGCATCATAATGAAGTAACCAACAGGTAAACCGATACCTAAGATACTGATAATTGTAATAACGTTATCGATTGTAAAGGCATGTGCAAAAATCAACACAGCAACGATAATGATTACAGCAACGACTGCGATAGAAACACGTTTGATAAAGCGTCCACGTTCTTCGTCTGTGATTGGATCTGGAGCGTGAAGACTTGATTCTGGCAAGTACTTACGTCCGTCCCACCAGTAAACAATTAAACCGATAAACATACCGATAGCAGCTAATGAAAAACCTGCATGGAAATTAAAGGCATTACTCATACTGTTAACAGCTTGTGGTGCAAATAGGGAACCTAAGTTGATACCCATAACGTAAATACTGAAACCAGAATCACGTCTTGGGTCTCCTTCTGAATACAATCCACCAACCATTTCGGATACGTTTGGCTTCAAAAGTCCAGTACCAATAACAATAAGACCAATAGATAGGAATAATCCTGTTTCACCAATTGGGAATGATAGTACGATGTGACCAAGCATGATCAACACACCACCCCAGAAAACAGTTCTTCTGGCTCCCAGTAATCTATCACTGATGAATCCACCAAGCACACTTGACATGTAAACTAGTGAACCATAAATTGACATAATTGAAGCGGCTGTAGTACGGTCCATTCCTAGACCGCCCTTTGTTACCGCATAGTACATGTAGAACAGCAAAATGGCACGCATACCATAATAACTGAATCTTTCCCAGAACTCAGTTAGAAATAATGTACGCAAGCCTGTCGGTTGTCCGAAGAAACCTCGATCTTTTTTCTCGTCCATTAAAAAATTCTCCTCACATTACACAATGAATGTATTAATATTAAACTTTCAAATTCTTGATGTCAAAACATTTTTAATAAAAACTCTACAAATCCTTATATACCAACAAAAAAAAATAAGAGCCCTTTAATATAGGCTCTTATTTTTTTAACGTTTAATGTTTGAACGCCATCGTTGCTGCGACGGCATCTTCCCAGCCTGCGTATAAATCTTGGCGACGTTTGTCGTCCATTTCAGGCTGATAAATTTTTCCAGTTTGATAATTTTTTTTGATATCATCTAAATCTTTCCAAAAACCAACACCAAGGCCAGCCATAAATGCTACCCCGAGAGATGTTGTTTCCAGCTCTGATGAACGTTGCAAGTCAATTCCTAAAATATCAGTTTGAAATTGCATCAAGTAATCGTTAGCCGATGCCGCTCCATCAACTTTTAAAACTTCAATTGGCATCTTAGCATCCGAACTCATCGTTTCAATAATATCCTTGGTTTGATAAGCAATCGCTTGTAACGTCGCTTTGATCAAATCCTTGTCGGTTGTTCCGCGTGTAATACCAAAGATTGTTCCATGAGCCTTATTGTCCCAATATGGGGCACCTAACCCGGCAAAGGCAGGTACCACGTAGACTTCATCTTGACTCTCAGAATCTCTAGCTGCTTCTGAAGTTTCCGGCGTATTGTTGATCAAACGCATATCATCACGGAGCCACTGTAACGCCGCACCAGCGATAAAAACACTACCTTCTAAGGCATATTTAATCTGACCATTAATCCCATAGGCAATCGTTGTCAATAAATTATTATCTGACAAAGCTGGTTTATCACCTGTATTCATCACGGCAAACGCACCAGTCCCATAAGTATTTTTAACCATACCTTTTTCAAAAGCCATTTGACCAAATAATGAAGCTTGTTGTGAGCCAGTCATCCCAGTAATTGGAATTTCTGAACCATAAAATTGATAATTCTTCGTTACCCCAAACATCTCAGAGTTCGATTTAACTTCTGGCAACATCGCCTTAGGAATATTAAAAAGTTTTAATAGATCATCATCCCATTGCAAAGTGTTGATATTATAGAGCATTGTTCGACTAGCATTGGCACAGTCAGTCGCAAATTCTTCACCATCGGTCAATTTCCAAAGCAACCACGTGTTGACTGTTCCAAAGAGTAGCTCGCCTTTTTCGGCACGTTCTTGCGCACCTTCGACATGATTCAAAATCCAGCGTATTTTAGTGGCGGAGAAATATGGACTAATAATCAAACCAGTTTTTTGATGAATTTCTTCCTTATAACCAGCTTTAATTAAATCATTCGCTAAATTCGAAGTTTGACGACTTTGCCAAACAATTGCGTTATAAATTGGCAATCCAGTCTTCTTATCCCAAACAATCGTCGTTTCCCGCTGGTTAGCAATCCCAATGGCTTTGATTTGTTGTGGTTTGATACCAGAATCAATCAAAGCAGTGGCAATTGTCGTTTGAACGGCGTTCCACAGTTCACTAGGATCATGTTCGACCCAGCCCGGATTTGGCAAAATTTGTTTAATTGGATGTCTAGCAACAGCTACCTTTTTTCCACTGTGATCAAAGATAATTGCCCTAGTTGTCGTTGTCCCTTCATCAATTGCTAAAATATATTCTTTTTCCATTATTAACTCCCACACACCAAAAAAGGCGCAACACGCCTTTTAATTTCTTACTTTATGTTTGAATTTTCTTGTTGCACTGACGGCATCTTTCCAGCCTTCATACAAATAATCAGCTCGCTTAGGATCCATCTCAGGGTCAAAAGTTGCACCAGTTGCATATTGTTTCTTAATATCATCTAGGTTATCCCAATACCCTACTGCTAGTCCAGCTAAAAATGCAGCACCCAATGCAGTTGTTTCCAAATCACTAGCTCGTTGGACTGGCGTTTGTAAAATATCAGCTTGGAATTGCATCAAGTATCTATTATTAGCAGCTCCACCGTCAACCTTCAATGTTGGAATTGCAATTCCAGTATCACGTTTCATTGTTTCCAAAACATCACGTGATTGATAAGCCAATGATTGTAACGTGGCTTTAATAAAGTCGTCTCTTGTTGTTCCACGTGTCAATCCAAAGACAGCCCCACGAGCATCAGCATCCCAGTATGGTGCACCTAATCCTGTAAAAGCAGGTACAACATAAACTTCGTCATCATCATTGGATGCCAAAGCAGCCTCTTCAGATTCTGGAGCTGAATCAACTAAGTGCATCGCATCACGCAACCATTGAATAGCTGAACCAGCAACGAAAATACTACCTTCCAAGGCGTAATAAACTTTGCCGTTAATACCATAACCAATTGTTGTTAACAAATTATTATCGGATAATTGTGGCTTTTCGCCAGTGTTCATCACGATAAAAGCACCAGTTCCGTACGTGTTCTTCACCATTCCCGGTTCAAAAGCCATTTGACCAAAGAGTGCAGCTTGTTGATCACCAATCATACCAGCAATAGGAACTTCTGAACCATAGAAATGATATCCCTTAGTTGTTGCATAAACTTCAGAGTTAGGACGAGCTTCAGGCAACATAGCCTTCGGAATATTCAAAGCTTTCAAAATGTCGTCGTCCCACTTTAATTCGTGGATATTGAATAACATGGTCCGACTTGCATTTGAATAATCAGTCACGTGTGCTGCACCACCGGAAAGTTTCCAGAGGAGCCAAGTATCAATCGTACCAAAGAGTAAATCACCCTTTTCAGCACGTTCTTGAGCGCCATCGACGTGGTCCAAAATCCAGCGAATCTTCGTAGCTGAGAAATAAGGATCAATCAACAAACCAGTTTTTTCGTGAATCATCTTGCCATAGCCATCTTTTTCAAGCTTAGCCGCAATGTCAGATGTCTGGCGACTTTGCCAAACAATCGCATTATAAATTGGTAAGCCAGTCTTTTTGTCCCAAATAACTGTGGTTTCACGTTGATTAGTGATACCGATACCTTTAATTTGTGTTGGTTTAATGCCAGATTCAATGAAAACACTGGCGATAGTTGATTGAACAGCATTCCAAATTTCATTTGCATCATGTTCAACCCAACCCGGTTCTGGAAAATGTTGCGTAAATTCACGTTGGGCATCAGCTATCTTAGTGCCTTTTTGGTCGAAAATAATTGCTCGAGTACTAGTTGTACCTTCATCAATTGCCATAATATATTCACTTGACATCATTTCACCTCATTATTAATGTAAACGTTTCATACCAAAATATTATAACATTTACCGTGTTTTGCATACCAATATCAATCTTATTTATAATATTTTGTCTTTTGGCTCAATTTATTAGATTATTTTGGTTTTAGAACTAAAAAGCTATTGTTCATTGCCGCCTACGGTTGGAAACAAGTTTTACCTGCTGTGAGGACCGGTTCGAGCCAAGGTCTCTAACCTCGATTTTGAGCTTCGCAAGGTTCGCAAATCTCAAAATACGTCCTGTGCTGTAAGAACGGGAAAAACACCCGTCCTAACGCCACTGTCACTGCTGGTAAACTTGTTTCCAACCTCCGGATAATAATTTATTGATTTATTGTTTTAACATAAAAAATTTCTTTTAAATACTTTCATTAAACTAATGTTCAAGAACAGTATACGTCAGAATATAATAAAGTTAATATTTATAAAACGTTGTACTGTTTAGTCCGTCTCCATAATTTAAAAATAGTCTAAAAACTTATTAATCTAGCAATTCGTAATAAACAACGAATAAACTAGCCGGA
>NZ_AZFV01000022.1 GCF_001435815.1 Companilactobacillus nantensis DSM 16982
GGCTGGAACTTATCCCATCTTATTTCTGTCCCTATCACTTATACCTTTTCCTAAAACTTATTCCAACTTATCGGGACTTATCAGCAGCAAAACTGTATTTCTGTCGTAAATTATTCAACCTATTGACCGGAATATATTTGTCACGTTGCAATTGGCCGACTGCAATACCTGAGCTAATTTGATTTTCCTTGGAAAATTCTTCAATTGCCCTTTTCGAAAAATCACCTTTAGCTACAAATTCATTGTATTGAATCTTACCAATGAGGTAACTTTTAGCAAATTCATCAGCGTCTTTTTCTAGTGCCTCTAAATCTAGTGCACTATTAAGGCCAATATTTTTCTCAGTGGATAAGATTATATGCCCTTTTTTTTGTTGAAAAACATGCCTTATTTCATGGAAAAACGTGAACCAGAAAATATCTGTATACTTGCTACAATCATTCATGGCCAGTAAAACTTTATCCTTACCCAACCATTTAACAGCTCCATTGATTCCACAGCTTCTCAAATTAGGGATAACGACAAATGCCACCCCAGATTCTCCTAAAATTTGTTTCAATTTAGGTAAGAATACCGTTGGTGCATCAAGAGCCATTTTACGTATTTCAGGCAGTGATTTTTTTAAAGATTCCAAATTGATTGGTGCAGCATCTTCGAGTTCTCCCATATTAAGTGCCGTCTGAACCCACGCATTAGAGTTTATTACATTTTTATCCGTTATCTCCGAAACAGCCATCTTATATTGAACTAAAAAGTCTTTGTTTTCTAATACTTTTAAATTAGAAATATGGAAAAACTTTCTTAATTCAAAAACCTTTTTATCCGCATTATTTGTAGGTTGTACTACTCCCAAATTAGTCCAATATTTATAGTCCAATTGTCGTTGAACTGTTTTCTCTTCTTCTAGCTGGTTTTGCTCTTCAATCTGATTCTTTGTCGCTAGATATTTATCGTTAAGATTCTTCCATACAGATTCGGAGGTCCCTAAAACTAAAGCTAAGCCGGTAATCAATCTGTTATCTAAATCAATTTTTCCATTGATTAACTGACTAACAGTTTTTTCATTAGTATTTAAACGATCTGCTAATTCACGTTGATTCATATTCTGATCATCAAGATATTTTTTTATATAATATCCTGGATGAAATGCTATCAAATTTTCATTACTTATTTTACGCATAATGTTTTGAAACCTCCTCTATTCTAATAATTTTTATACTTCAATTCGACAAGATGTTGCCCCGTGGCTTGTCGAAATTTATCTTACTAAATCAGTAAGTATTTTTCAATAAATTGAATTTTTCTTTATTGAGATCACATAGTAATTAAGCTGGCTCAGTTAAACTATATTACGAATCTTAACTAATGGAAAATTTGCAATTAGTAATATAAATCTTATTTTCCATGAAAAATACATACTCGTGAGAAGTCTTTAATATCAAGTCTTCCCCATTTTCCAAAAAATACTCCTTTGAAATAACAAAAAAAATACGACCGCACAATGTATGCTAAAGTCGTATTTTTTTATAGTCGCAAACTTTCTAAATAGGAAAAATTTCTAACAATCGATTTTAAAGATTGAAAATATTCTTAACATCACCTAAAAGTTCTTTTAGAATTTTATCAGAAACATGTCCCACTATTTCCCCATGCCTAGCCACAAAGTCATAACTGGGTAAATAGTAAGTCACCACATTTCCTCGTACCCCACTATTCATATCTATAATTGGAACATATGATCCATCATCGGAATCTCCCAAAAATTCATGTGAGGTAATGGGCATTCCAGATACTAATCCCGTGGATTTATTATAATCAGAATCAGATAGTACTATCATCGGACGTTTTATATTATCAGCTTTAACGGAATGACCACCTAATTCGTGTCCAGCATGTGGTTCCGCATCAATAAAAATAATATCTCCTTGAATTGGATAATCCATTAGAATAGTCTTTCCTTTCCAACCGATTTTTCATTTCCAATATCAAATTCTAATTCTTGCATATCTTTTCTAAAATCATGATTCTTAAATTTTCCATTTTTCCATGGATTACTTTGTTCTCTGATTGGCTTATAAACTAGATTACCATTTTCTTTTTGAAGGCTAAATAACTCATTTTCTGATATTCCAGCGGACTTTGGCACAGTTATACTAATACTATTTCCGTTTTTTCTAGTTTTAAATGTTCCAAGTACTTCCTTCATATTATTCACCATCTTTTCTAATACTTTAATTGTAGTATACGAAGTGGATTGAGTAATTACAAGTAATTACTTTACCCATCTACTATAGATTACGTGAAAATGTTGGCAATAGCATAATAGATGAACATAAAGACGTTTTCACATCATAAGCAAAAGATATAACTAGCACACACTGTGGAATTTTTTCGTCCAACAGCAAACCGTAGCACCATCACTTTTAAAAATAAAGTTGCCTTGTTAAATTATACAGTCTACTGTACAATACGTCCATGAGGTGCTCACATGAGTAAAGATGACATGATTTCACGGCAGCTATTACAATTGGCCCGTAGAATTAAACAACGACGAAATTTTCATATTAAAGATTTGAATTTAACTACTGAACAAGGGGACGCTCTAACATATTTTGTAGAACATCCCCATCAAACAGTCGCAGGATTTAAGGATTATCAAGGGATTACCCACCAAACTGCCCGGGTAATTGTCCACCGCATGGTAACTGCAGGAATTGTTACACTAGTGCCCAATCCTGACGACGGCCGATCGAAACTAGTTCTGGTGACTTCGATTGGGTTAGCCAAATATGATCAACTTGATAAACATGGATTAAAAACCAGTGACGAAATCTTCGCTGGTTTTACACCGGAAGAACAACAACAATTTCTAGCATTAGCCCGACGAGCTAACGCCAATTTAGAAAGGAAATGATTTTGCGTGCACACACGCCTATATACCAAAGATGTTACCTTAGTTTTAATAGCCAGTTTCTTTTATTTAATGGGGCCAATGTTGATCAATCCAATCATTGCCGGATTTTCGACTAATATCGGTGCTAGCAGCATTTTAGCTGGTGTCATTGCCGGCGCAATGAACTTGACCGCATTATTCTTGCGGCCATTAGCTGGAAATTTAACTGATCGTGTTTCTAAATACACACTCACTTTAATCGGTGGAATCTTACTTTTATTAGCGAGCCTAGGCTATATGTTAGCAACCAACGTCGCGTTAATTCTGATTTCTCGAGTGATTAGCGGTGTTGGCTATACGTTATGTTCCGTCTGTATGGCTACCTGGATGGCCGACCTCTTACCACCCGACCGAATTGGTTCAGGGATGGGAATTTATGGATTGGCCAGTGCCCTAGGAATGGCTGTGGGACCAGCAATGAGTGTCTATTTATACCAACACTTTAGTTATCAAAGCGTTTTTTGGGTCGCAGCCCTATTCAGTATTCTCATGCTGATTATTATTCAATTCGTAGGCAATCATGGACTTCCCGTTGCCTCGCATAAAACAATTACGAAATCTGTCAAAAAAATTCAGTTAATCCAACCTAAAGTCGTTCCCTTGGCAGTTATTTTACTGTTATTCTCGTTACCATATTTTGCCACCGAAAACTACATCGTGAGTTACATTGCTCACCGACATTTTTCCGTGCCAGCTGGCGTCTTCTTTCCCACTTACGCTATTATTTTATTGGTGATGCGGATGGCGTTACGTGATGCGTTTGATCACGTACCATTCAAGAAATTCTTCTGGCTATGCTTAGGCTTTAATCTGCTAGGTATAATCGGTTTAACAGATTTAAACAATTGGTTTATGTTGTTCTTAGGAGCATTTGGATTTGCGGCTGGTTATGGCTTGATGTTTTCAATTTGCCAAGCCAAAGCACTATCTCTTGTGCCAATATCGGATCGTGGCTTAGCCAACAGTACCTTCTACATTGGTATCGACCTTGGTATGTCTGGCGGGCCGATGCTAGCAGGACTCATTACTGCTATTCTCCCTTGGTCATGGCTCTACCCAGTTATGGGTTTGACATTGCCATTGATTGTGGTCGTTTACTGGATCAATTGCCGATCATTGGCTTGATGATTGCTTGAGTTTAAGGCTTAAAATATATTTTGAATCTTTAGGTATTAGAAAAAAAGAAGCGACGGCCGCAACCATCTCTTCTCAAATCAATTCTATTTATTTGGCAGTAACATGATTCTCATTTTCGACCATTTAAAATTATTCTTTATCGTCATTAATAATTTCAAGAGCCGTATCCAGTACACTAGTTGAACCAACCAAAGAAAAAGTATTCCTTTTCTCATTCAATCTAATTTCCATTTTCTCATCCAGTTGATCAGATGCTTCTCCTTTAATCCACACCAAGCCAATATTTGAGTCAATCGTTTGATCAAAATCTAGCAGCTTTGCATCTTTATCAACAAAAACTAGATGAAAATGACGTCCGTTTGGAAAATCTCCTTCTTCTGAAAAAGGTCCAACGCCATCATCATAATCAAGCAAAATCTTTTTACTATCTAAATATTCTTTCAACTTCTTTTGAGCTGAATCAGAAAAATTCAGTTTCATTTTATTCACCTTTCCTTTTGCGCTTCTGAAATATCAGAAATTATTGCGTACTCCTAAGACTCTTAGCATTATATTATTATATATCAGCAATTTAAATCATTAAAATATATGAGTATCGAGAAGGCCCGTTCAAATTGAAATAAATTCAGTTTGAATGGGCCTTTTCAGCTTTATATTATAAAATCGATCTCACTAGTCACCATAATTTCTTTGGCAAACCTACTATAATTCCAATGATGATTTCAATTTAACTTCTTCAACGTTTAAAATTGCTGTCATATCATAACCAGCCATGTCAGCTTTAAAGTCATCGCTTTGCATATATTTTGCATTTAATGTTTCCATGTCATCACCGTCTTCAGTATGAACTAATGCAAATACCCGACAAGATTCATCTTCCCGTTTAACTTGTTCCAATTGCACATTGTCAACTTGAATATGATATTTGGGCAGACTGATTAGATGCCTTTGCCAATGAACGTTAAAGTAAAGATCCGCCATCGCTTGATTTTTTAATGTATAAATTCTTAATGCCTTCATATTTAATTTTCCTGCTTTCTATCTTTCAACATCTTATTTATATCATGTGCTCAAAATTTTTAATACCAGCAGATCAAAACAAAAAGTTGCTTATCCAACTTTAATGGTCTTTCAGTCGGATAAGCAACTTTTCAATATGATTTAATGTCAGCTTTATTTAAAATTTCGTTATAATTAATTACAAAAAAGGGGAAAAGACATGACAACTGATTTACGTGTCGTTAAGACTAAAGAAACCATTAAACGTGGCTTTCTAGCATGTATCGACAAGCAATATTTTTCAAAATTAACCATTGCTGAAATCACCAAGGAAATGCAAATTAACAAATCAACTTTTTACAATTATTACGAGGACAAATATGACTTACGGTCAAAGTTAATTGATTCAGCTTTAGAATCATTTTCAAATTCGATTGATGTTTCCTACTTAAAATTGACACCTTCCAAAATTCAAAACTACGAACAAAAGTTACCAACTGCCTTACTTCCCCTATTTAAACAACGTAAAGTCTTCATGACATTGTGGTCACCTAAACTTGAGAGTAATGTTTTTGAACAAATGGAAAATATTTTCGTGCAAAAATTCTTGGAATCTTTACATACAACCAACCCCGGTGAAAACAATACACCATATCAAGAATTACAGGCTCGATTATTTGCTGCTTCAGCGATGCAAGTTATCAAGTGGTGGTTTGAAGTTAGTCCTACCACTCCTGTTGCTGAAATTTCAAAAATCATAGCCGATTGTTTGGCTTCGGGTACATTCGTGGCTTTTAATTCTCCTACTCGTCAGAATGATTAATCGTACTTTGTTTGCTATACTTCCAATTTATAACCAATCAGAGCCCGTTAGCTAATCACTGACCTGGTACCATTTTTCTTTTTTTGTATTACCTATATCAGAATATTTGGATTTCAATACACTCAGATACATATAAAAATCTGGAAAAAGGTCTTCTGTTCGATAATGATATGATGTTAGCTTGTTCTTAATATCACTAACAGCTGTTTGTAGAACACGATTTTTTTTACTTTCGGTATCCACATACAATCCAGCACCTCCATCAGGAAGATCACTGATTTCTTGGGCATCAAATTCATTCTCAAGATATTTCAGCCTAATACATATTCTAGGAATCTTATTTACACCTGATAGATTTTCTTGCGTCAACCTATCAAAATTTAAAAAAGCTCCTTTTTGAACTGAAATTCTTTTATTTTGTTTTTTCTTTACGACTTCTTGAAATAGAGAATTATTTCCATCATCTCGAACGAAAAAGACATCCAATTGTGGTTCAAGACCTTGACCTGAATAT
This sequence comes from Companilactobacillus nantensis DSM 16982, assembly GCF_001435815.1. Classification (GTDB taxonomy): domain Bacteria; phylum Bacillota; class Bacilli; order Lactobacillales; family Lactobacillaceae; genus Companilactobacillus; species Companilactobacillus nantensis. The sequence continues at coordinate 6,427 of NZ_AZFV01000022.1, forward strand.
CCATCTACCATGAACAACATCGAAATAAATGGATTTTCGCTAATATCAATCAAAGGCGTCCCTAATCCATAGTGTTGTAATTCAGCTAAATTAGTAGCTCTCTCATCCATACTACTTTCAGTTCGTGGAAAATAACCAACATCCTCTGGAAATTTTTTAGAAATCTTTTTGTAAATATGATCATAATTATTTCTAAAATCATCCGAATACCCATTTTCCCCAACTCTAAACAAAGTAGGTTGTAATTCCCATCCCCCAGATTGTCCTCGATAATATGTTTTGTATTCTTCTGGAAGACACTCTTCAATTTGATCGATAATTTCCTTTAACGTATAAAATACCGACCAAGATGAATGATCTTTACTATATTTTTGGCTCACATCTAAATTCTTCAGTCTCTCATCTAAAGAATTTTTAACACTTGAAAGAATTTCAATATCATGATTTTCGGAATCAAGGTCAACCCTTTGTAATAGATAAACCCAGTTATCATCAAAGGATGTTTCCACCATTTCTAAATCTATGTAATAAGTATCGAATAATTTTTTTTCGGAATATTTTTCCTTTAGCTTTTGATAATTGTCGAATTCCATTATTGTTCCTTAGCCGGAATAAAAATATTAAGATTTTCAATACGATACTTCATTGCAATTTTCGATACACCTAATTTAGCTGATACTTCAGAGACTATTGTATCTATATTGTTGGGAGTCAATTTTAATCTATCAAAGCCATTTTGAGTAATAGATTCGTTTATTGCCTCTTTTACCAAAACTTTGGGCATTAAAAACTGTGCCGCAAAAGTATTTGCAAATACTTCTTTTCTACGATCTTCCGAAGAGTAATCTTCAGAATCATCATTCCGATTAGCATTTCGATCATTTTGAACGGCATGTCCTAATTCGTGAGCCATGGAAAACCTTTGACGAGCACTATTCTCAGAACTATCAATAATAATGCGGTTTCCGTTAATTTTTCCACTCCCCATCATGTTATCTTCAAATTCAACTTCAAAATTTAAAGCCTTAAGTATATCTTTGATATCAATAAATCCATTTACTTCGAGATCAGGATCAAGATTTGCTCCATCATTTATTCGATTCAACTTGTCGATAAATTCTATAGAGAATACTTCTTTTAATTTCATTATTGACCTCCTCACGTATACCATTTCCGTTTTAAAATAACACAAAATTCCAAAATAATATATATCTTTGTACAAGAGCTCATACTTTTGTATGATTGCTCTTATTTTATATTACGAATAATTGCAAAAAAAATGATTCACCAGTAGTCATTTCAACGTCCATGATGTCAGCTTCAATTTACTTAGTAAAAGCACGTAATGAGTTACCGTGGGCAACGATGACAACGTTCTTGCCATCTAATAGCTTNTTCAATTTACTTAGTAAAAGCACGTAATGAGTTACCGTGGGCAACGATGACAACGTTCTTGCCATCTAATAGCTTAGGAGCGATTTCATCTTCCCAGAATGGTATGTAAAATTATTTCTGTATCTGTTGATACTACTACCTTCCAAAGATTATTTTACATTTTCATAGTGTCCGATTATTGACAAACTTATCTAACTAAATCTCATTAGATACTATAATTCTTTAATTCTAATTCTATTTTCCAGTAACATTTTTGATAATAAATTTTTACCATAAAATTTTTACCATGGTTAGGTATTGTCTTTCCATAATTGTCCAACAATTGACTGACTCTATCGAACATGGTTCTTGTAGCTTGTTCCTCATTGCAACCCTCATATGTTGAATAATAAAATTCTAAGATGACACTATTATGATAAATATCACATTTATCAAAAATTGATTGAAAATAAGAATAATCTGCCTGAGCTAAGGAATGACCGTAGAAAATAATCTTAGCAATCGATTTAGGAACTAATTCAGAATCATCTGAGTTCATTGCTAACCTCATTATCCTATAGGTCTTTGTGAACTTATAAATCCTATTATCTGCAAATACTTTATCAGCATCAATTCCAATAATAGGTTTATGTCTCAAGGTGCTATGAATATTTCTTCTAATATTAATACTTTTAGACTCCGCTATTGTGTAATTAAAGTTCAATTGATTATACGATTCCCTCTCAGACAGCTTTTCTAAAATATTCTTTGTCTCCGATTTATAGTAGCTATCACTTTCCGATTGGCCAATTAGATAATTATCAAGTAAATTCTCAAATATCTTTAACTGATTGAGTAGAAACTCGCTCAAATCTATGTTGATATTATATTCAAATATGTTCACCAATAAGAAAGCTATTTTTTTAGTTATCAAATCAAATCGGCGCGCATCGGCTATACTTGATTCATCTTCCCTACTCAAGTCTTTAATATACTCACCAACAGCAGAAAACCTTGTTTCTGCGATAGTGTTAATTCTAGTTAATGGCGACTTTTTTCCTATTTCATATGATTCTTCTGTAAAAAAATCGCTGATAAATCCCTCAATGTTATACCAATATTTTGAATCAGTACAAAAAATAATAAAACAGCTTGTCCAAAATCCCATTTTTTTTAGTTCTGGAGAAATCAAATTTGAAAATTTCTGAAGAAGTTCTAACCATTGAGTGTTCCTAAAATCATTCTTATTAAGTTTAACTTCAATATATTCATCAAAACCAGCTTCTTCATAACCTCGCGGAGAATCTTTTGATTCTATTGGAAAATCAATAAATTCCTCCTTAAATAGTTCTTTTAATACTTTTAAATCATTGCTTGGAAAATTTCTTTTTAAATTTTCAAAAAATTGTTGAAAGCTTGAAGATAAACCACACTTCAAATCAAACCCATTTCCAAGAATTATCAATGATTTAACCTCATTAGCTTGTTCCATTGAATACTTCCCCCCTTAGACGAACTATTAATTTGATTATATTACTTAATATCGTTGTCTACTACTCAACTAAAACATCGCCGTTACCAAAGTTCCTAAAAAGAATCAGAACGTATAAATTACTTTTACACTGAAACTATTTTAATAGGGAGTTGTGTCACAACCTCTTCAAATTAATAATATATTTTCTTCAGACCCATGAGACTTATTAACCTACTCTTATATAAATAATTTAACATCCAAACAGAGTTCGTAGTGCCTAAAGAAAATAAAAAAGATGGAAGGTATTATTCACCATCCCTTCATTCAATTAAATACCAATATGTAAGTTCAATTTGCGAATAGTTATTCCTGAAAAATGTGGTAAGCATAGCTATTTCCATCAGATTCAATCATTACTATGTAATGAAAAAACGACGTAGTTATTAATATTACCTACTTTTGCCTATCAAAAATCATGAGATAATATGTTGCTATCGCAACTGAACTATTTATCAATAGCTGAGCTTCTGCAAATCCGATTGCGACTCTATCATTACTTACGTGTGCATCACTATCATCATTTCTCATCTCATTAATGGCATCCACGACTTTATTAATACCTGATACCAATTTTTTTACTCTTGGATTCCATGATGATTCAATTTTCATCCCAAGCGTCCTCACAACTAATCCTCTATATTCACCTAAATCCCCATTTTCTTTGTATATAATTCCATTATCATCTAAAATCTGCATGAATGTACCTTCAAGTATAGTTCTGGATTTGGTAACTACACTATCATAATCACCATCTTTTAAATCATTCTCTGCTTTGGATATAATACCTTTTAATAACTCGTCATCAATTCTTTGCTTAGATGCCGTAATTTCAGGAGTGACATTCAAGGGAATAATATCAAAATCGCCATTAATATATACCAGTTTTAAATCAGAGTACTCCAATTGTCTGTTTACAGCCTTTTTCCATTCAGTAATTATTTGTCTCTGAATGTCCCTACTTGATAAATAATCTCCATTTTCATCTAAAATATGAACATTTTCAATGGACTTATTTCCTTTTCTTAGAAATTCAATTTGTGTTTTTAGATGATCTATATTAGTCATGTAGGCTAACAATTCACCTGATTTGTTAAGTGAATGGCAACCAGATAATACTTGTTCCATCATTAGCCATCTAGATTTCCATTCATTTTCAACATTAATATTAAAAATAGTACCTAAATTTACTATTTCACTTCCTGTTAACCGTGGTAAGTATTCACCTTCTATTAATAAGTCAATAATTGGTCTTGCCGTTAAATTAGACAAACTAACCGATTCAGTCATTATTTTGTACCAACACCCTTTATCTTTTTAGTCAATATACGTCTGTACAAGCTAAATTAATTATATTACAAAACTACACAAAAAAAGACCACACAATAAAGTGTGATCCTACATTATAGAGATCATATGGTCTCCTTTAGCGACCTCATAAGTAACTATAAGTAATTCTAAATGGCATAGCAATTTCAACATCCATGATGCCAGAGCCACTAATGTTTTTGTTTAGTTAGATTACATAATGAGTTACCGTATGATTACGTTCTTGCTATCAAATAGCTTAGGGGGAATTTCATTTTCTTAGAATGCACAACAGTATGTCACCTGTATCATTCATTTCTTAAAAATCAGTGACCTATTCATGTACGTATAACTTAACAAAATAAAAGCTCCATAATTATTAAGTAAACTAAACCTATTTGCTTAATTCTTTCAAAATAACTACAGCCTTGTCATAATATTCTCTATCCGCATTTACTAGATACAATAGATACGATGCGCCTAAATACCCGTGTATAAACCGGCCTACTCGAGGTATTACTTTTGTCAAAAGTTCAACTGGTGTAATAGTAAATTCTTCAACTCTTCTAATCTTACCAGTATCAGTTTTTTGATAATGATTATTTTTCCCCTCAAATAAACATGTTTGAGGATTATATACAATACTAGCATGACTATCCGCATTTCTAATACGATCATCCCATCCATCTACTAGTAGGTTATGTTTCCCACCATCAATCTGTCTAAACAAATTTAGTTTATTAGATGATGGCTGTTTATCAATTATCTGAAGATCGTACTCTTTACCATTGACTACACGTGCAATGGCTATAATAAAAGTAAATAATTTCATACAATATTCAAAACCATTTGAGTAATCGTGCAATATTGCATTTGCCAATTCAATTCGTTTCAATGGATCTACACTACGCTCCTTGGACATCTCGGACAAATTATTTTTTAAAATTTGATGCTCTGTCAAAAAGCGAGTATATGAACTCATTGTCTCTAACTGCAGATTGTTTTTATCACCAACCATAGATGCTGTAATAATATCTACCATTGCTTGTGGGTTAGTAGATTGCCCCTCTCTAAATAAGTCCATGAAATCTATTATGTATGGAAGAGTTTCATAGTCAAAATTGGGATCATCATAAATGGAACAAAATGATAAGTAAATAAATTCTTGTGTAGAGATTTCTCCTCTTTTTTTTAAAAGATTCTGTGACTCACTACCAAAGGCACCTGATTTAGTCAAAGCTTCTAAATTTTTAATTTCACTATCAAATAAATTACTCCCCATTTTATAACCCTTTTCTATTTGAATAATTTCAATCAAATTAAGAAATCCATATGTAAACACTGCTTATTATATCAAAAAAGCATAAAACTATTCAGTTATGTGTGTTCTTAATGCGAATAGACAAATCCCCTACTTTCTTCACGTACATTTTTAAATCCTTTTTTTATATTTTGTTGAAAGTTAGTACCCGGGAGAGCCTTTTTTTTTAGCAAAAAAAAAATAAGACCACACAATAAAGTCTGATCCCATCTTGAATTACTAATTGGTTAAGCTTCTTTTTACTTACAACTTGTAACTTGTCATCCAAGCATAAACAACTGGTTCACCAGTAGCCACTTCAACATCCATGATGTCAGCATCAGAGATGTTTTCAATGTACTTAGTGAGAGCACGTAGTGAGTTACCGCGTGAGTAGCGATGATAACGTTCTTGCCATCTAGCAATTTAGGAACGATTTCATCTTCCCAGAATGGCACATCAATAGACATACTAAACCGCATAAATCTATCAAGCCAATGCTTATTTTAATATCCGTCACCGATTCCCTTGGTGAAAAGATACTAATTGAGAAATCTACTCTCTAATCACACAACAATTTTCATTGAAGACTACTAAATCACGATAAATCCTATTAAACTTTATTTCACCATAAATGGCCAAATTTATAGGCACTTTTAAATTGCTCGCCTTAGATAGAGTTTCAGTTAAATCTTTAAGGTTGTTAAGAACTCCTAAACTAAAGAAAACTAATCCATTTGATGACAAGATTTGATAATTTTCAAATTTCTTCTTGCTTTCCCTTTTCAGAACTTTTACACGACCATAATAATACTTAGCAAAACCATCCCCTGCATGCTCACTTTTTAGATTTTTTGCAAATGCTTCAGTAAGCTTCTGCTGTGGAACTCGTTTTCTAACATGATTATTGGCTTTATTCGTAAAAAAAACCATTTCACTGTTTACTTTTCTCATAATTTTAGGTGCATTAGGATCTCGTTCACGTACGGCAATATCTTCTTTTAATAATTGTGTAAGATCATGTTGTATCTCACTAGGATTCTTTTTCTGGAAATAGGCTTTGCTTTCCTTTTTTCCTGCAACCTCAAACTCATAAGTACACTTCGGGTCATGTTCTGGATTCTCCTTTTGTGTACTTCTCCTAATATAATCATCGCCACTGATTTTATTAACGATTACTAAATGTGTCTTTTTGCATTCTGGACAAAAGATATCATTGTCTAAGTCAATTCCCTCATCATCAATAGATCCACTTTTCATTTGAATAAGCTTCGATGCTTCTATCAATTGTCCATATGTTTTCACATATGCACATTCAAACTTAGCTTTTTTACTCATCTTATTTTTACACCCCCAATCCCTGTTACCTCGAAGAATCATTAAGTTCGCATTCTTCTAAGCATCATTTAATTGCCCTATAACTATGTTAACTAAATTTTACTATTATTGATATTTACATTATCATATGAAGTTTTAAAAACATCCCGCTACTGATAGTAAAAAGTTATATAAGGTCATCAATACCAAAGTTTACGATATTATACCCTGGTCATCTTATTGACAAGAGAAAATCCTAACATTACATTCTTACTTATGTATATTTTAGAAACTGTTCATCACTTTTACGGTCCTATTGATAGGGATTACCATACAATTCAACATAACGATAAAATCCTAAACGCTGTAGTTCCATCTCCCTGTGAGTTGACGATTGCTTAGTAAACAAACTCGATAGAATCGAATCTGTGAAGTCCAAAGTTGCTGTTCCGTTAGCTGTGATAAGATTACGATCTCGAACAACTTGTTTTTCTTGAAAATCTTGTGGATTCGTATACTGCCTGTCACCGTTCCAAAGGAACTGAGCGTTACCTGTATGCTGATAACCAGTTAATAAACCATTACGGGCCAAATAATCAACAGCACCGCAAATTGCACCAACTGCTTTTCCTTGCTTCAAATAAGCTCGAATTGTCGCTGTTAATTTTGGATAATCTTGCTTCCAAGAATCACCACCAATCAAGATTAAGAGATCGGCATTTTGTGAAAGCTCATTGAGTGTCTCATCAACCTGTGTCTTAAACCCACCAATTGACGTAACTATGGGCGTCACAGAAGCTGTAATAACCTGCCAATCATCCTTCTGATTAAGCTGACTGGACAAATAAGCCCCCTCCCAATCTGCATATTGATCACACATAAAAAAAATAGCTTTTCTCATTACATGCATTTCCTCCAACCTCAGTAATATTCAGACAATTAGTCTTCAATTAACTTAAATAATACATCTTATACCACGACCTAGCAAACGTAAGTTCCCATTAAAAAATGTAATTAGTCTCCACCACAGATAATTGTGGAACTTATACATTCTTTTCACAACCTTGGCAAAAAAAATACGACCAACACACACTGTGCAGTCGTATTTTATATTCAACTAATCAAGAATTAGTTAAGCTTCTTCTTACTTACAACGTTCAACTTGTCATCCAAGTCATAAACAACTGGTTCACCAGTAGCCATTTCAACGTCCATGATGTCAGCATCAGAGATGTTTTCAATGTACTTAGTAAGAGCACGTAATGAGTTACCGTGGGCAGCGATGATAACGTTCTTGCCATCTAATAGCTTAGGAGCAATTTCATCTTCCCAGAATGGAATTACAATTCAAACTACTTTATCAATTTATAATATTGATTTGGAGATGTCGGGGCTGATGCGACTCTTTCAAAAATTCCCATTTTAGTCAGATGATTTAATGCATTTCTAGCAGAACTCATACTATAGCCATTAATACCTTCATATAATTCACGTGTACGAACACTACCATGTTCATAAGCTAATCCTATCGCAGTGTGTTCAATGAAATTAAGCTGTTGCCAATCCTTTCCAATCTTTGATTCTAAGTCATCATTTTTCCTAAATGATCTCATAATAATGTTATTTTTTAAAACTAAATTAACACTATTGGCGTCCACTTCATAAATAGGATTATCCAAAAAGAACTCATTCATATCTTTATAAATACGGTCAACACCTTCACCAAATTCACGTACCCAGCCAAAATCGGTTAACGCTCTTGCAATATATGGATTTCTTGAATAATGTGTTCGTCTGATATTCTCAGTAGTAACTACTGCAGGCAAACTACCAGGACTATGGATTTCCAAACGGTCATCAAACATCAATACTCTAATATCATCGCCAGTGTAATTATAACCACGGTGTACAACTGCATTAACGATTCCTTCAAGCCATGCTCCCTTAGGGTATTCTGGAACATCAACGAATTTACCCGACTTAGTATCCAAACTAGAGAATGTACGAAGTTGTGATTCTAAAATATCACTGGACTGTTGTAACATCTTATCTAACGGACCTTCAATTCTAATTTGTTTAACAATATTCATATCAGAACCAGTTTTTGCTTCTTTACCTTCATATCGAATAAACCTAATTCTTGCACCTGGAATAAAGGCAGTGGGATATTTAGAAAGTAACAATACTCCAGCTACAGTCAATCGATAATAAATTTGATCATTTTTATCTCTAATACGTTTAGCTAATCCTTTAGGGAAAAGTAAATCCCATAGATTGTCTCCATCGAATCCGTACATTTCTTTATACTTATCAACAGTTTCTTCGTCCAAATCATCTAAAATTGCTTCGTCTATAGCCTGGCTTTCAAATGCCCTGATGCCCTTATCAAATTCCAAATTCTTACGTTCTTCAAACGTAGTATGATGAGTTTCATCGCCTATTCTAAGATATACTTCATCCTTTTTGTTCATATATAATTTATTATCAGTTGGCTTCACTGTTAGCAACCATACTTCATCAGGTAATCCTTGATTATTGAGTATATGTTTTACATTCTTTTCTATCTCTAGTGTTGGTACTACTCGTTGTGAACCAAGCTGAAGAATATCATTCTTCTTTTGAGATGACAGTAAGTTGACTCCTTCATATTTCTTATCTTTTATTCCCAATGCAACCGTTCCACCATCGGCATTAGCAAATGCTATCAAAATATTAGCAAGTTTATTCAAATCATATGAAGCGCTCTTTCGATCAAAGGTTTTACCCTCAGGAATACTTAATAAGTCTTTTTTCTCATATCTAGGAGTATTCAATCTATCACCTCAAATTTTTATAATTATTCTTAACTCTAAAAAACTGTCGTTAGCTCCGTAAAAATTTATTCAGCTCTACAAAACTGTCTTCAGCTTCGTGAATCTTTATTCAGCTCTACAAAACTGTTATCAGCTCCGTAAAGCTTTATTCAGCTCTACAAAAACTGTCTTCAGCTCCGTAAAGCTTTATTCAGCTCTACAAAAACTGTCTTCAGCTCCGTAAAGCTTTATTCAGCTCTACAAAAACTGTCTTCAGCTCCGTAAAGCTTTATTCAGCTCTACAAAAACTGTCTTCAGCTCCGTAAAGCTTTATTCAGCTCTACAAACCTGTTTTCAGCTCCGTAAATAGTTTTAACGGATACTATTATATCAGCTTAACTAAATTAAATAACAAAAAAATACGACCAACACACACTGTGCAGTCGTATTTATATTCAACTAATAAAGGAATACGGTCGTCCGAGACGACCCCATAAGAAATACTAAGTGACAAAGTCACTAAGTATTTCTAAAATTAGTTAAGCTTCTTCTTACTTACAACGTTCAACTTATCATCCAAGTCATAAACAACTGGTTCACCAGTAGCCATTTCAACGTCCATGATGTCAGCATCAGAGATGTTTTCAATGTACTTAGTAAGAGCACGTAATGAGTTACCGTGGGCAGCGATGATAACGTTCTTGCCATCTAGCAATTTAGGAGCGATTTCATCTTCCCAGAATGGAATTACACGTTCCAAAGTAACTTTAAGGTTTTCGCCACCAGGAATAATTCTTGGGTCCAAGTTAGCGTAACGACGATCTTGTGCTGCTGAACCTTCGTCAGTAGCTTTCAATAGTGGAGGCAATGTATCGTATGAACGTCTCCAGATGTGAACTTGTTCGTCACCATATTTTTCAGCTGTTTCAGCTTTGTTTAGACCTTGAAGTGCGCCATAGTGACGTTCGTTAAGTCTCCATGTCTTTGTTTCAGGAATCCATAGTTGGTCACAGCCTTCAAGAGCATAGTGCAATGTCTTGATAGCACGTGTCAATACTGATGTGTAAGCTTGGTCAAATTGGATACCTTCTTCTTTAAGAAGTTTACCAGCGTTTTGAGCTTGCTTTACGCCTTCTTCACTAAGGTCAACATCAACCCAACCAGTGAATTGGTTTGATAAATTCCATTCACTTTGTCCGTGACGAATGAAAACTAATTTTGCCATTTATATGATCCTCTTTTCATTTCTTTAACAATATGTATTTTACACGATTTCAACAATAAAAAAAAGAGAGGGAGTCTCAATTTGCATTAAATTAGTGTAAATGTTGGGTCCGCCTCCGGGTGCGAGTCGATGAAGCCTGCTGTGAGGACCGGTTCGAGCCAAGGTCTCGCACCTCAATTTTGAACTTCGCAAAGTACGCGAATTTCAAAATACGTCCTGTGCTGTAAGAACGGCAAAATCAGCCGTCCTAACACCACCGCCACTGCTGGCTTCATCGACTCGCACCCTCCGGCTAATATATCTGTTAGTTTTGGACTACTTTTATTTGAAATATCGGTACATTAAAAATTTGAACTGATTTCTTTCAAACTAATTATTTCCAAATTAAATAGCCACAACAATCAATTATGAATTGTCGTGGCTATTGTTTTGTGTTTTTTTAATTTTAAGAAACTTAAGTTGGGCATGCAGTGGCTCTAAAACGAGCTACGATGGGGCAACTCCTTCCGCTTTTCATAACAAGATAAACTGCCCGCAAAGTACAGCGTGCAATTTATCTTGTTATGAAAATGCTCGGGAGCTAACCGCCCCATTTTCGCTCTCTACTGTTTATAAACCGGTGCGTCGATTTCTTTCAACGTTGTAATATCCAACTTATTCTTTGAACTCTTATTCAAATAAGTATTAACTTGATCTGAACCTGCCAACACTGCGTTAACTTTATCAGTTCCGTCAATCAAATCAGAAATGATATCAGCATTTTCACTCTGCTTCATTACGATTGGAATGACTTCAAAGCCACTGTCTCTAAGGCTCAATAGTCTCTTGTAGTATTCAGAGTTAACTGAAACAAAAATTGTTGCTTCTGTTTGTTTCAATGCTTGGTTCTTCAACCACCAAACGATTAATTCTTCATCGCTATCGAAGGTACTGATCAAGACATTTCCTTCACTGAATAGTTGAATATAAGGCTCGTTAGACGTGTAACTCTTAATCAAGACCAATGTTCCATCTTGACGATAGAAGTTCTCACGGACGACTTTATTCGCATTTCTGTGGTCATAAAATTGGGTTGCTGAGATAACGCCATTGACATCAAAAATATCACGACTCAACAAACTATTGTCCTTGTAGTGACGAATAATTTGTAATTGATGGTTAGCACTTCTGGAAACTTCCATCACAAGTTTATCGTTTGCATCCAAAATTTTATCGACTTTATCGCTGACATGTTGAACTCGATAATCAGCATCGAATGGAATTTCAGCTGGCGTAACAGGTGTATTTAAATTACGACCTTGCAATTCATTGTACATATTCAATAAGAACGCATTACCATCAACGAAACCAGCGTTTTGATAATTCATCCATGTTTGATCAACTTGGTCATTGTACGTAACAGAAATAGCGTTGGCTAGCAAACCTTTGGCCGCTAAAGTCATGGTTAATTGTTGCCACATTTTGCTAGTGTCATCATCAGGGTTAGCTGCAAGATCATCTGTGAAAATGTAATAATCACGATTTTCGTCCATATAAATCTCGTTTGCCATCTCATCAGTGCCAAACCATTCTTTCAATGACTTATTAATTTCATTGATTCGATCAGTTGCTTGTTGACGGTCATCGACTTGGTCACTGTTAGTGTTACGCAAAACATGGTTGCAATAACTTCTGTCAGCCAACAATTGACTGCGAAGTTGTGACTTCAAATCAGCACTTTGATCCAAAGTATTTTGCAAGTTTTGTTCAGTATATTGCCATTGTTCAGTTCCATTATCCATTGGAGCTTGTTGTGGCTGTTGTTGATCAAAAGGTTGTGCTTGTGGATCAGGTTGCGAATATTGTGGTTGGTCTTGGCCAAAGAAATAATCGTTTCCATTACCATTATTATTGGCATTATTAAAATTCTGGTCGTTTGGTGTGAACTGAGTTCCCATCCCCGCTGGGGCATCGTTATATTGACCTTGCGCCTGATCAAAACTATTTTGATCTGGTTGAGCATTTTGATATGAAGAATTGTTTAGATCAGAATAATTATCATCATTTTCTTTCTTTTTTCTATCGAAGAATGACATACTTTAATCTCCCATCTACGTCAGTTGACTACATTGTAATGAATTATTTACTCAAGGGTTGAAGGTTATTAAATAATTTTCCTCCGGGTGAAAGGAAAACGTAACCTGCTGTGGGACCGCCTTGAGCCAAGGTCTCAAGGCTCGATTTTGAGCTTTGCACAGTTCGCAAATCTCAAAATACGTCCATTATGTAAGGACTAAAGTCCTAACATAATTTTCACTGCTGGTTACGTTTCCCTTTCACCCTCCGGCTAGTGTCTTTAAAGTTACTAACACTTGGTAATTCAAGCCAAAATACTCAAAGACACTCGAAAAATTAATCACTACAGCTTTCTAAACCCTAGAATACTAGTTAAAAGTTAAACAAATGCCATCAACGCAATACGACGATGGACCAAATCTTACTAATATCAATCTAACCACCAACCAACCTAGCCAGTGGTCGTGGAAAATTTGGCCAGCCGTGAAGGTGGTGTTAGGACTTTAGTCCTTACAGCACGGACGTCTTTGGAGACTTGCCGAACTTGCAAGGCTTCAAAGCGAGGTTCGAGACCTTGGCTCGAACCGGTCCACACAGCAGGCCAAATTTTCCACGACCGCTGGCGGCATCCCCCAACTTTCAACATTTAATTACATTATATATGACAACTAAATTTTAATTCCAATTATAACGATTTCTTTAATTTTATCCGACGTTTTTTAACATTATTACCAATTGAATGTACGCCTAGGATATCAAGGAAGAAGACAAAGATTGGAATACCAATGATTAGTCCCCATGTTCCAATTAATTCTTCGGAAACTATCAATACAACAAATGTAAAGAAAATTGGTAAATGTGTCATGCTGGACATGAATTGTGGATTCAAGAAATATGTTTCAATCAAGTGAATCACGACAATCATAATCACAATGTAAAGCACGTAACGGATTCCACCGACTGAATATGCCACGAAACTCAATGGTATCAAGGAAATAATTACCCCCGCCACTGGAATCAATGACAAAATGAAGACCATTACGGCTAAAGCGATAATGCCTGGCATCTTCATAAATAACAAAGTAATTGTTGTTAAAGCTGTATTGACCACGGCAATCATCAATTGAGCTTCTAAAACTACTCCGAAAGTATTAACGAATTTCTTGCCATAGTAGAACAAATCAGAGAATAACCAACTATATTTACTATCTAAGAATTGACGACCGAACGCATTCATCTGTTCAACTTGACTAGTATAGAAGAAACTCAACAAGAATGAGATGACGATGTTAAAGCCGACTGCTCCGACACTACTGATATAATTGACCACTTGGGTGATAGCGACTTTAATTTGATTATCCAAATTAATTTGTTGCAAGTAGTTATACATCACGTTCAAATAAGGATTCGAACGAACTTCTTTACTCTCATAAAACTTCTGTAACGAACTGAACATCTTGACCGTTTGACTGATCAATTGTGGCACGTAATTGGCAATGACAAAAATCAACAAGCCGATAATTATCAAATACACTGGTGCAATCACCCAAATCGGTTTGACCCGTGGAAAATGCTTTTGGACAGCTCGGACTAACTGAACTGACAAAAAGGTAAACGTAAACGTCAATAAGAAAAGACTCATCATGCTACGGAATAAGTAAAACAAAGCAATGACAATCAGTAGCAAGACGAATCTTCTCAAGCGTTTATTTTCAACAAACTTATCGTACATACTCATATAACGCTCCTCACATACACATACTTAACGAAAATAAGATATCCATTCCAAGAATCGTAAAAAGTGAATATCGGTAATACCACAAAATAGCTGTAAATTCGCGAAACATTTCAGGCCACATTAACATTTTGACCGTCTTGGCTGCCGCAAAATTCACCTTTAGACCCAACTTTTTAACATAAAACTTAGTTCTTGGCAGATGATAATCGCTTGTTACTATGATAACGCGTGGACGACTATCTTTATGCCAAATATTACGAATTTTTATTGCGGAAAATCCTAAGTTTTGAACAGTAGTACGTGACTGCGTTTCTGACAAAATCATTTCAGCTGGAATCCCAGCATCGATTAAGTATTGTTGCATTAGTTCGGCTTCAGCAGCGACATTCGGTTTGAGGCGACCACCGCTGACAATAATTTTGGGCTTAACTGGAAAACTCTTATACAGTTCAATTGCCTTATCAAGTCGCTCAGCCAAAATCGGTGGTATCCGTGAACTCGTACATTTATTACCCAAGACCAATAAAAAATCAGTCTGTTGAATTTTTTGCAGCTGCTTTAAATTACGATTCATTTGCCACATATAAAACAACATTATCACTAAAAAAATTAGATCAATCGTTGCCAAACTAAACGAAAACGCGCGGACATATCTATTGATAGTAAATTTAGCCAACAAGTAGAACGCTGCAATGATTGTGCTGGATAAGACAATGGCCCCCACCGGCTGCCGACTATACACGAATCTGATGCGATAAATCACAAGTACTTCAATGATCGTAACAATGACCATCAATAAAAAATTCATATTCCCCTCCGACTTAATTCAAACTGAACTTTAATTTGGGAACAGTTAACGGAAAATTCTTCACCATTGTCCAAGTTACAGTTGTCGAATCTTTATCCGGTTGCCGCAACAAGAACAACTTATTATCCAATGAACCGTAGATCAACAACTTTCCCTTGGTTGTCGTCACAGCAGGTCCATTTTCTGAATAAGCTGATGGTGAAACTAAAAAGATATACTGCATCAACGGTTGTTTACTGCCATTGACACTGACACCTTGGTAATCACTTGGTTGGATATTTGTCCCATACAAATCTCCAAAATTGACACCAATACTGCCGACTTTCTTACCATGATTATCGGAAATAGCTCCGACTAGCTGCATTAAATCTGCGTTTGAGGATAACGGTGCAGCTTCATATTTATCATAATAATCTTTCGTCTGCGTTATAGCATCTCTTAAGCTCGTTTGATCTGTATTTGACTTCGTTAATAAATTAGCTTTGGTATTCTTTTGACCATCTTTAGGACGGACCGTGTAGTCGCTGGAATAGAGATAAAGTTGATTATCATTAGCTTCCATACGAATCTTGGCACGATTGATTTGATTACCAGTTACCTTCGAATTGACTTTTAAATTAACACTCTTCGGTAACAATCGATCTTGATTTTGACCATGATAATAATAATTGATTGTCAAAAGATTTTTCGGCGTCAAATAAATCTTGCCATATAAACTTTGAACGTTTCCCGTCTCGACCTCCGTCAACATGACCACCTTGCTATCGGTCGTATCAGACAGTTTCTGAGCTGAGTGTTCAGTCAAAGTCATTTGATACGTCCCATTTTGATTGATAGTCAAATTACCATCGGTTCGGCGATAATCAATAATCGTTGAGAAATCATAATTCCCAATCAATGCATTGTTAGCCGTCAAAGGCTTGGTATTAGCGTTGACATCAATAATATGATCAGGCAACTGGTCGTAAGCAATCGTTTGTGATTTAGCTTTATTCGACTTACTAATATTCGACTTCTTATCACGTTTCGTAATATAGGCAAATTTATACGTCTGATTGCCCGATTCGACATAGTAACCCTTCATATGCTTGCCATAAACATTTTCGTGATATTCCTTGATAATCTTCAAAACTAAATTTTGTTTAGCCGTTTTGAAAGTAATCGTCTTACCATCACGATTCAAAGTATATGCAGGATTATTGAATTGACTGTTGAAACGATTAATTCCAACTTTTCCGTCAATCGTCGTAATATCTTTGATTTCTGCTTTTTGATTTTTCAAAAATTTAATTGAAACAGTATCATTTTCACCTTGGTCTTGATATAAATACCAAGTTTTACTCGATGTAACAATTTTATCCGTTTCTTTCGGTTTACAACCTACTAAAAGTACGGCAAAAAGGCAAAACATACTTAAAACAACATAAAATTTTTTTCCCATCTTTTTAAGCCCTTCTTTTGTATACGTTGTGAGTAAAATGCTGTGAGGATCAGCTTTTCATTCACAACCTCTATAAAGCACCGCCATATCTAAACTCAACTAATCTTTACATAACCATTTTAGCCTTAAACTACCTATATTATTAAATTAATTTTCAACAAGAACACCCCAACTCCACCAGCCAACTAGTCGGAGGAGATGAAAGTATTAACCAGCTGTGAAAGTGGCGTTAGAGCTTTAGCTCTTACACCACCGGGCGTGTTTGGAGACTCGCTGATTTTGCGAGGCTTCAAACCGAGGGCTGAGACCTTGGCTCAGGCCGGTCCGCATAGCAGGCTAATACTTTCATCTCCGGAGACGGCATTATTGAATAATGATATCAAAAAAAGACCCGCTTTACAGCGCATCTTTTCGAATAATCCGTTATCAAAACCGAACTAATTTATTATAAATTTTATTTGTTTCCTGTAACGTAGCCGTTGTCGACCCATTCGTTTGTAGCAACACGACGATATTGTAGGCCGTTGTATTCCTTAACTTGGTCTGTATACCATAGTGAGTCATTAGCTAAAGCACGATCAGAAATATTCTTAACACTACCATCGTTTTGGAAAGCAACTAGTGGTACGAAACTTCCCTTAGAGTTGTTAACACGGATGTTACTTGAGTTACCTGTTTCAGCGCCACCGTTATTAACGTTGTTATTGTTATTACCAGAGTTAGTATTACCCTTCAATTGGTTGTAGTACTTACCAACTAGATCATAAAATTGATCCATGCTGTAACCCCATTTAGCAAAGTAGCCAACTGGGTCAGTATGTGATGTTTCACCCCATTTGATACGAGCATCGTTATGTGACATAACTGTAACGCCTGGTGTGAATGGTAAGTTATATTGAACTAATTTTGAAGCTGTGTAATATGCTTGGTTAGCAACTGAACGTGCAAATGCATCGGTTGTTGAAACTTGACATAATTCAACGTTGATAAATTTAGCATTAGCTGTAGGACCGGCACCCCAAGTAGTGTAGTCCGTATTCTTAATGTTCAAGATTTGGTTGTTGTCAACAAAAGCATGAACGTATGTATAAATATTTTTCCACTCACGATTGAAGTAAGTTGCTTCATTTTGAGCAGTAGCCCCTGGTGTAGCTGTTTCATGGATAACAACACCTTCTGGCTTACCAACACCATTTTCATAACCTTGCCATACATCGAATGTACCTTCTTGGTTAGTAATTGAAACTGGTTTGATATTGTTATTATTAATATAATCATTAATTGATGATGTTACAGCTTGAGCTGTTTGAACGTGTGCGCCAAATTGAGGAGCCACTTGTCCAATTGTTGTAAATCCGATACTTGCTAAAGCAACTGAAGTTGCTACAGTAGTAATAATTTTCTTAGATGCCATAATAGATATTTCCTTCCCGCCGTTAATTTCCTTAACGTTATAAATTATAACAAGTTTCTTCACTAATATGATAAAAGTAACGAGCCTGTAATCAAATAGTAAAATTCAACGAACGCTCATATGTCGCAACTTTTGTAAAAGCCTATTACGACAGTACCTCAGCCCTCTTGAAGTATGGTTATAACGCTCCGCCAATATTACCAGAGATTGTTCCTCGATGAAATGCTCTTGCAATATTATTTTTTCCATTTCCGACAATTCGGCAATATTCACAAACTCCAAATCTGCCAAAATCAACTCTTCTGGAACTCGTTGAAAATCGAATTCTTCCAAGCTGTGTATGTCATGATATCGTTTTTCTTGGCGTAACATATCGGTCAAACGCCACTTCAATTTTTGAAAAACGTAACGGTTAAATTTAGACAAATCGTCTTCATTTTGACAGTATTTAACATAAGCTTGGGCATACAAAATCGTTGCCTCTTGAAAGTAATCATCATAGTCCGAACGTGTGACAAATATATGGATTCGTTTTAAGACACCATGAATTAATTTTTGATTTTGTAACGCATGTTGAAAGCCTAATTCCAAGTCAGTCATAATTGTGAGTTCTCCTAATTTACTCACAAGCGCTTGTGTGGAATTAATATAACGGATTTTGCTTTGTAATATTAGTCACCAAAACTGCTTAGAAACCTTGAAATTATCGCCATCAAAAATTTAGGCAAAATAAAAAAGCGCTTTGTTAGGCGCTTTTTAGTTTATTTTAGTAATTTCGTTTAAATCGTGATAAATTTTGGCCGTAATATTTAATCATATCGTCACGTTCGATAATATCGATACCCAACTTCATTAAAAATACTGCTTTTATATTAATAAACATATATCGCAAGTCAGTAACTTTAATCCGCATCTCTTGATGATCAGGACAGTTGCAATCCTCATACTTCGCTAACAGCCCGATTTCCTCAGGTGGTTGTAATTCACACATTCCTGCATTAACAAAAGCTTTCATGAATAAGAAGGAACCTTGCGTAATCAAAGCCACATCGTGAACTCGTTGATTGAATTCTCCTTTGGGAAAATCCATTTCAAATTTTTCACCATTGATCGTGGTTAATTCAATTTTTTTACCCACTTGTTTGGCCTCCTTAATTAAGTGCAATGCTATCCAATTAGCGTTATTGCGTGTTGCCCCAGTCAGTGGCATATAAGCTATATAACCATGAACATAAGGTAAATAACATTTTAACTTAAAAAGGCCAGCTAATACCTTCGTTAAGGCATAGCCGACCTGATTTATATCGCAAAAAGCGTTACTAAGTTGTCTCGTTGTTCGTGGATCAATAATTGCACCCAATTCCAAATGGTACACAATAGTCTTTCCCAAAGGAAAGTTATATTCAGAAACATCCATAATAAACACAAGCTTATTATCAACTTGTAAATTATCGACCCCATATAATTTGTCATATCCATCCGTTAAAAGAAATTTCTTGGAAATCGTTCCTTTTTTGAATTGATATAAATCCATATATCGAACACCTCATATGATTTATTTACCCTGTGTGCTTGGGTATGGTCAGAATATAACATTTTTTAAGATTCCTAGATATGAGATTTTATTTTATTTACCTATTTTTTACAAAGATGTTTCGTAATGTTTATTTGGTGGTTTTTGGGATATTAAAAAATCGTTGGTTATCTGGACTCCTTTTTTAGGGGAGGTTTTGATTACTAACGATTTTTTTGGTTTTATTATTTTTTTAATAGTCAGTTGTATTTTAGTTCGGCTGGGTAGGCAGTGGCTCTGAAACGAGTTCCGCAGGCCAATCCCTTCCGCTTTGCCTAACTTCACGAATCATCCGCAAAATACGCGGATAATTCGTGAAGTCATGCAAATGCTCGGGGATTACCAGGCCTGCTCCACTCTCTATTGAAACGGGCTACGACAGGGCAACTCCTTCCGCTTTTCATATCTTTGTAAATCACACGCAAAACCAGCGTGCAATTCACAAAGATACGAAAATGCTCGGGAGCTGACCGCCCTGTCTTCGCCCTCTAACTAATTTGCACTAAAAATACAATAAGTTCCATTAACCCAACCTGCATTTACTTTATACCAAGTTTGACCATCAACGATTTGTTTTGATGTAACACGCCATGTTGTTCCATCGGCCAATCTTGCACCGGTGAACTTGTTGTTGGCTGCTGGGCTATTATAAACGTTAACTCCATATCCTGGAATATAGTTAATCTTAACCATTCCTGAAACTGAAGTTACGTAATTTGAACCTTTGACTTGAACGTCATTGGCATTGACCCACTGATTATTCGCAACTCGGTACCATGTTGAACCGTCAGAATGGATTGATCTCTTATCAATTTTCCAATCTGTTCCATTAGCCAAGCTGACTGCTAGAACGTTATGTTTATCATCATAAGCTCTAGCACTTGGTGTGGCTGTCACATGCACGATATCTGGATATGAAACGATGTCATCGTCTTTATATTCATCGTTGGCAAGTTGTGATTTCAAACTCACATCATCGGCTAAAACATAGGCATTATTTCCAACAAAGTAGAATGTATTACCATCATCATCAACGACATAAGCTGTTGTGATCCAAGCTGATTGATATGGCAAAACTCGATCTGTGGCAGCTTTTTTGTTAGCAGCACTATAAACTGTCGAGCCATTGTTATTAACAATAATTGCAGTATCGGCAATCTTAACTTGTGGGTTCGATTTTTCGGACGCTAACTGAACATCAGTTGCCTTCACATATTCGTTTGAAGCTACTTGATAATAAACAGTTCCATCAGCAGCGACAACTTTAGAAGAGATGTGCCATTCAGTGTTATAAGCTAACGCACGATTGGCAGCAATCTGATTAGGATTGGCATTGATATAAATTTTAGCTAAATCTTTATTAGTTACTGTAGCGGTATCGTCCATTGCAGTTTGCGTACCACTTACTGAATTATCACTAGTACCACCGGTACTGGCTTCGCTATCATATTGTGTCAAATTATAAGTCTCGATTATTCTATTTAAAGTTGATGCATAAATTGGGCTGGTAGCGTATCTGCCTTGTAACCAAGCCGTTGCATCTTTGTATGAAGAAGTATTTTCTTTCCAAGTACCATTATAAAACTGTGGTGCACCGGAAATTCCATTTCTTAATAAAGCTCCATTATCTGCAAAAGATTCGTAAGGACTAGGATACTTTCTAAAATTGGCATAGATAGTGTAATAACCTTTATCAGCACTCCATTCACTCGTTGGCATGCTGACATAGGCACCATTGTAATCACCTTTGACACCAAAATAATTATTGGATTGTGATGACAAAGTCGATGTTCCCCAAGCACTCTCAACAATAGCTTGTGCCATCATAACTGATGCATAAACATTGTATTTCGAAGCAGCTTGTTGAGCAATTGGTCCAATTGTTTTTATAAAAGCGTCTTGTTGTTCCTTAGTTACCCCACTAGTAGCAGATGCCTGTGTAATGGATTTCACAGCATTAGCAGGTAAAACACTATTTGTTTCATTGCTACCTTCATTTGCCTCAATGGCATCAGCAGCACCTTCACTAATAGGAGCCCCTTGTTCGTCCATAACACTGGCAACATTAGGGTCCTTTGTATTGGTAGTTTTTTGATCTTGATCATCGTCTTGATTTCCATCATCAGTCGCAAGTGCGGCCTTTACTGGAGAAGCATTTGAAGATACACCAACCGCTGCTAGAAAACTTGCTAGAGCAGTAGAGGCAACCCATTTTTTGTTCATAGTAGTAGTCTCCCTCCAACTATAAAAAGCTAACTACCAGTAGACTAATATATAAATGAATTGCCTTCAATAAAACCTTAAGAAATCTAACAATTTTTAAACAATTTAGAGTAAATTTAATTGTTTTGTAATATTCTACTTCCGCCTCCGTGAGAGAGAGAAACATAACCTGCTGTGGGACCGCCTTGAGCCGAGGAAGGCTCGATTTTAAGCCTTGCACAAATCAGCAAGTCTTAAAATACGTCCATTCTGTAAGGACTAAAGTCCTAACAGAATTTTCACTGCTGGTTATGTTTTCCTCTCTCCCTCCGGCTAGTATATTAGTTGGCATAAATATATCTGTGATTTAGTGATTTTGAATTAAGTACTATGATAACTTAATCACTTTAAACTTAAAGTTACCTAAACTAAGAACAAATAATACGAGGTTCAAATCGTTAATACCAAACAAAATCCAAACAACACTGCCCACGCAAAAATAAACTAGCTTTCGGTTGTGAGCAATTAAGCCAGCAGTGGCAGTGGTGTTAGGACGACCGATTTTGTCGTTCTTACAGCACAGGACGTATTTTGAGATTTGCGGTCTTTGCGAAGCTCAAAATCGAGACTGGAGACCTTGGCTCCAGTCGGTCCTCACAGCAGGCTTAATTGCTCACAACCGAAAGCGGCACGCCACAAAAAAAGATTAATGACTAAGCCATTAATCAGTAGTTTCGATGAATGTAACGTATTCAGCTTCGATCCATTCGCCATCTTGAGCGATACGATAGAATTTCTTGCCATCGTCACCCGTACCCATGGCATCTGTATACCAGGCTGATTCACCTTTAACATATTTATCTTGTAACATCTTACGGTTCACTTCATAAGAGTCAAACAAAAAGACGACATAACGGCTGTCTTGGTTGACCTTAACAAGACCATGTACATTTTCAAGCATTGTAATACCACCTTTTAAGTTAATACTGACTTTATTATACATTAAATGGTTCAAAAAAAGGCACCTGCATGGCAAGCACCCGAAATATTATCTATTTGTTAAAATACACCTTCCAATACGCTGGAACTTGCTGATTCATCAAGTCATTGAACCAAACAAATTTCCGATATGGAACGTGTGTTGTTAATTCAACTTTGCCATTGTAGTAGTCAGCATTATTAACTCGATTTAAATTGGCTTGATGATTGATTGCAATAATATCTAAGTATCTAGCACCCACAACTACCAAGACTATCAATAAAACTCCAGTTAACCAATTCCTCCACTTAAAACTATCGGTTGCTGCTAAGACAAAACGCATGGTAATCAAATATGTGAATACATACGTTAAGAAATTGCCTCGACAATTAATTGGAGCCGAAACAAACAACAATTGTCCCATGATAACACCAGTCATCAAAAAATAGAGCCACATTTTGGCATCGGCTTTAAAGAACAAGAAGATACAATAGCCAATAAACGCCACCAGTAATAGACTGACTATTCCTTCCATGTTAGAAAGCTTGTCGTTTATCGTATTATAACCGTACATATCGTTAAGCTGCAGGCTTCTCAAGTAAACATTTATCGCAATGTAATAGCCTAAGAACACTATCGTTATAACAGTTAAAATTGATTTTTTTAGCAGTGAAAAATCAGCTCGAATAATTAAGATAGCAATTGCTACTAAGAGAGCCACTAGCATAGCAACATTAAAGGTTATCAACCAGAAATGGGTAATCTTGGCATAATTGACCCAGATTTTATTTAAATCAAAGGTCGTATTGCGATAAGTACTTTTACCACGATAACCACGATGAGTGAACATGGTGATAGCTGCGACGATGGCCCCGAGTAAATAAGTAACATGATAAGTTTTCGTCTTCTTGTTGAAGTACAAAATAACGAAAATTCCCAAGGCAATTTGAGCCACAGTCATTGTTTCAGTAAACAACCCACCAACATAAGAAAGAATAAGTGTCCCTAAAGCTAAAAATTGATTAAATTGCTTGGCCCGTCCAATATCAACTAGCCAAATGTAGACCAAAGCTAAAGCTATCGGTGGCACATAATTTACAAAGCCGGCATTCCACACCAAAATATTATTGAGGAATGCATCTTGTAAAGTAAATACGAATAAAAATGACAAGATTAATGATAAAAATGATTTGCCCGATAAGCGCCACAGTCCCCACAGTAACAAGGTCCAAAAGACAGCATACGTTAACATTGCCACTGGTAATGAATGCATCGTAAGTATCTCTAATGTATTGCCTAAATAACGGCCATTACTACTACCACCATAAATTGCTTGTGGTCCATAAAACATATGATGGAGTAAATAAGATCCTTGTGGTCCCCACCAGAAATAGTCGTCCCCCGACGGAATAACAAAATATCTAAATACCCCAAAATACATAAATGAAATCACAAACATCAACGACGTTAGAATTTTATGTAACGGATTGTTGAGTTCGTTCGTAATTTTATTTTTCATAATAAAGTAATTTTGCTCTTGTTTCCGGTTTATCGCAATACTTATTGTATTGTTCAGTGCCGCTTCCGATTACAAGAAGAATATAGAATGATGTGAGACCCCGCAAGGCTCAATTTTGAATAAGCTGTAAACAAGTATAAAAGCCACTAGACCAAGCTTGATCTAGTGGCTTTACTTGTATTTAATAAGATTTTTACATCATCCATTTTTTCAGAACTGGTATCTTACTTACAACAAAGATAATTACCAGCGACAACAACGTTGCGAAGAAGAATGTGATTAGATAATGATTTACTCCTGCCATCTTTTGAACAACACCAATGCTTAACCCGTGAACTAGATACACGCCATACGTTAATGGAGCAATGATCTCAGTTAAACGGATAAACCATTTGTGGTAGCGTCCTTCATATGATTTCAAAACTTTAAATATCAGAGCAGCAATGAATGGAATATTGATGACTGAAATTACGCTGAGATATTGGAAACTGCTCTTTAAACTGACAAAAGCAATTACGACATTGATTGCCATCAACACGACAGCGACAACTAGTAATTGTAATGGATTAGCTTTTTCATGTTCGTGTTGGGTCAATTTATAACCGAGGATAAAGTAACCTAAACTAGTTGAGAAAATTACTTTTCCGACGGTGTAGCCATCAAAGTACATGCTGAAATTTTTTGGTAATACGGCGACTAATGCTGGCAAGAACATACTGATGACCAACCATAATGCCAACAAATAATTGAGCAACTTTTCATCCATCCCCTCAACCATTGCTTTCAACAGTGGCGACAAGAGGTACAACGATACGAGTGGATAAATGAACCAATATGCAATCAAAACTGGTTGGTGGTACATCAATAACACGCTGTGGAAAAAGTCATGATACGTGAAAACTCCATCAATTTTTCTGGAAACAAACGCACTGATGATTGACCAAATGATAAATGGTACCAATACTCGTGGCAAACGATGGCTAAATAAATAACCGACATCCTTTGTTTTGCGACTGTTTAAGATGGTTGCTCCACTAATCATGAAAAATAATGGTACGGCGATTTCTGTGATTACTACTAACATATTGGAAATATCCCAATTTAACGAGTTATCACGTGTTGCTAATCTGGCTGCTAATGAGTGGGCTAAAACTACCAACATCATCGCAACCACACGGATTACATCGATGTATATAATTCTTTTTCTTTTCAAATTGTCCCCCGAATATGCCGTCTCCGGGAGCAAGGGATATTTAGTCTGCTGTGGGACAGATCCGTGCTGTAAGGACAAAATGTCCTAACACCACCCTCACTGCTGACCAAATATCCCTCACTCTCTCCGACTAATGTCTTAAATTTATTCGTTTTTTAACATACTAAATAAAATCTATCTTAACATATTACCTATTTAACTCGATATCCGCTGATTTGGTTTAAATCAAAGAACTTAGCTTCCCATTGATTCATTAAAGCAGTAGGCGGTGTATCTAAGGCAATGACGCCATAATTAGCGTTATACTTGCTCTTTTGCATAGTCATCAACGGAACACGAGCTGATTTCTCTTTTGTGCCCTCGGCCTGATAAATCAGTTGATATTGTGTCCGCATTTGGTGATAACTCAAGTTAATATCTTGATAAGCTGGAACAAAGCTAATAGCAAATATCACCGTCATAACGGCTGACAAAGCTACCATTGACCACGTTAGATCTCCCAATACGGCATAAACCAGAATAAATAACGCAATACCTAAGAAAATCACACCACCAAAAAAAGTCCGTTCAGGATATTCTGGTGAAAAGGCCATCGCATAAACGGCCGCAACGTGTCCAATTAAGAAAAAGACAGTGGCCCAAATTGTATCAGTGTTGATTTTTTTCAAAAAGATACCAGCTACTAGTAGCACTGCCATCAAAGTATAAATCCAGACCCATTTATCAAACGTTAAGTTATAAATCCCCGCAAAGTTTTTTTGAATCAAAGCCCATGTTCGATGAATATTGCCACGGCTTTGTGATCCTGGCGACATCATCATCGTGATGAATCCCAAGCCACTAAAAATCACACTAATCGTCGAAACTAAACTGATTTTATGTTCTTGAATCAGACGTTTTACCATGAACAATAAGACAATCAACACGGCAGCTGGTCCGGAATTTTCATTTGACGCTCCGGCTAGAAAACCCAGTACAATAGCACCTAAGATATTCGTTACATTAACAGCCCGATTTTTCAAATTGTAGATGATGAATCCTAAATAAATAATACTCATCCACAAGTAATTACCTGATCCAGACAGCCACAAGACTGACTGACCAAAGTAAGGTATATAAAACCAAGTGAAGCCAAAAATTAATGGCAAAATAAAGGCGTTATGCTTTTTATCCGATAATTTCACAGCTAATTTATTCATCAATAACAGTAACAAAACGTAAATTAAACTGCTACAAATATCAAACGGAATTTTTGAATTAAATTGCATAAAATATTGGACGATTGAATGCGCCACAAACCGACCATTCCACAATTGATAGTGATTCCACATCGAAAATGGAATCAGCCATGTACTGATTCGTTGTTGATGTGGGATTGCTGTAGGAGATGGCGATTGATAAACAAACCGATAAACGTAGTCGTCTGCCACATACAACGTCTTCCAGTTGAGCAACAACATAATAAAGAAGACGATTGTCAAAATAGCAATTGACCAACGACATTTCTTAATTTTTGAAAACAATTCTGTGATGACTCAACACCCTTTCATAATGAAATACTTAAAACATATCTTGAGTTTACATGATAAAATTATAATTCATCTATCAATCAATTTGTTAAAAACTTCCATAATTGAAGGTTAAGACAAATATTTTTGCTATACTTAGGAATGATTGTTACAGCACAATTTTCAGGGAGGCAATATTATGCACGCAACTTTAATTAATCGTAATACTAATGAACGCAAAGATGTCAAAGTCGGATTTTCATGGACGGAATTTTTCTGGGGCTTTTGGCCCGCACTTTTCCGTGCCGATTGGAAATGGCTTATCATCATCCTACTAGTTGATGTCGGACTAGGTGTCTTTTCTTGGGGTGGCGGTTCCCTCTTTTTCAACTTGATTTTTGCATTCTTCTACAATAAATTTTACGCTAATGATTTGTTAAATAATGGCTTCGAACCAGCAGACGATACATCTTACAATGCCCTACTTGCCAAAGGATACATCGCTCCTGGCCGCAAGTTTACTAATAACAACTACTACACAAGTGATCCACAATTGGACCAACTCGACAAATTGAAAGATTTGCTTGATCAAGGTGCCATAACCCAGGAAGAATATGATATCAAAAAGAAACAAATTTTAGGCTTATAAATTACACGGTAGCTACTTTAAAGGTGGCTGCTTTTTTATTATGCCAAAATTTTTGTCACAACCGATATTTTTTATTTTTTGAAAACACTTCTTTAACCAGCTTTCGATACCTTGTAAAACCTTACTACCACTACCATCATGAACTATACAATTTATCTTCCAACCAATTCATGAAATAGCCGTCATCACCTACATCTAAATTTCCAAGTCCTTGTTATACTAAGGAAAATCAGTGATAGGGAGGAAATTATGCACGCAATTTTAATTAATCGCCGCACCAATGAACGTAAAGATGTCAAAGTCGGATTTTCATGGACCGAATTCTTCTGGGGCTTTTGGCCCGCACTTTTTAGGGGTGATTGGAAATGGTTAATAATTATTTTGATAGCCAACTTAGCCTTAGGTGCTTGGAACATGGGTTCAGGTACAGTCTTGTTCAATATGGTTTTTGCCTTTTTCTATAACAAACTCTACACAGCCGATCTAATCAATGCCGGTTTCGAACCAGCCGATGAAGGATCTTACAACACTCTAGTGATGAAAAATTACATCGCCCCTGACAGCCGCTTTTCTTCTAATAACAACAATAATTATACTATCAATCATTAAGGCGTATATTCTAAGCCAGACTATCTTGAAAATATCGGGATTGTCTGGCTTTTTCTATACACAAAAAGGCTGAACTATTTAAAGTTCAACCTTCTCGTTACCTCTTCACGATACAAAAAAACTTCATCGAATAATATTCTACGTTTTACTAAACGCCCCGTCACTCATCGGAAAAATAATCCATTCAATCGAGTAATATTCTACGTTCTAACGAACAACCCGTCACTCATCGGAAAACAATCCATTCAGTCGAGTAATATTCTACGTTCCACTGAACATCCCGTTACTCATCGGAAAGGTAATTTCATTTCAGTTTTAGTATATATACTAACTGTTATAAATACAACATTTCTAGCCTAATGGTAAAAAGCACTAATAAATTGAAATTATAAAAATCGATATGAACATTTTTATATTAAATAATTATTTTATTAAATAGTTGCGTAATAGAGTTTGTCACATTTTCAAATGAAATATCGCCTACAAACCCATGTGTCTTTGCATACTGTAACCATTCGTTATTCATCTTTTCATCTGAAATAATCATATTCAGTATTTCTTTACGAAATTCCCAAAGTTCTACAGTTTTACGCTCCTCCATAACTAATTTGAAGTCTTTACTAAAAGTTTCGAAATCTATATCAGTTGTAATCGGAGTAACATAAACATCATAAAAATCCTTCATTCGCGTATTTGCTAATCCCCGTTGTAAAATAGTTTGCATTTTCTCAGCTAAAATTTGTTCAGGATGGTAAATATATATAGGGATTTTTTCATCTTCCAACAACGGTTGGTACTTCCATCTGATTGCTTTTTGTTCCAGAGTTTCACCAGTCACAACGTCCAAATGAAATGAGTCCTTCATCTGCCCTAACTGAGAATTCAATCTAATTCTCAATCCCTGATATGCTTTCTCTTCTTGAATCTTCTCAATATCGACTAATTGAAAATCAGGATCATTATCTCCACTTAAACTAATAATTTTTTCAATTATATTTCTAAGACTTTTAATGGTCACGGGCATTCCTTGAATTAAAGTATCCAAATCAACGGTTGTTCTTTTTCAATCCCAGTAATTGCTGATAGTACAAATCCTCCCTTCCAAATGAAATTTTCTGAATACTCTGATTTAGAAAGTAGTTTCAAAAAGCAATCTATAAGATACTTTTTCTTTAAAATATCAAACGGAACTTTAGTTTCAGCACGTTTAATTTTTAATTTATCCTTAACACTCTGTTCTAGACTTTTTTTGATTTCATATCATTATTTCCAGTCTATTACGAACTTTTTCAAAACTTCCAAGTTTCTTTGCGGTCAACAATAATTTGTTGACACCAGCCTTATCGCTCTTTAGATAACGTCGATATGCCGTATTTATAACATCTGAACTTATTCCTTCTTTTAGTACGTCTACTAACGCTCTTTCCTTACTATATAATTCAATCTGATACTTAGTTCCTTCAACACTTTTTTTCTCAACAAAACTATTCAAAATGTCAGGATTACTCTGACGTACAACGACTCCGTCCGTCCATTCTTTTAATCTATTAGGCAATTTGTAGCCTCTTTTAAAGGTCATATATGATTGATATGGATATTCGTCACTCAAGCCCCATAGGTACAGTGCCGTTGATCCAGAATATATTCCGGTCTTTAAAACTAGTTGCCGAATTAAAAAATCATTTTGAGCCCAAGACGTATCAATTAGAATTCCTCTTCCAATATACTCAAGGTCACCAGAATTAATCATTTCTTTTACAATTTTATTATTATCAATATCAGTAATACTTCTTACCTTAAGTATTGCTTCATTTTCAAAATAATATCGGATATTATCCAATGTTTTAATTTGAAAATTAAGATAATTAACGACACCTCTGGGCTTTTCTACATTTGTATCAAGATTCTTCAAAAATTCCGACTTGGATTGAAGGTTTGTATTCTTTTTAATCATTTTTTTCACCTCAATTTCCTACAATGATTTTTTTGAAGTAAATATAGTAGCAATCCAATCATTTGCTTCATTTTATCTTAATTGAAGTATTTTTTGCAATTTTTATGATTATTACTTCAATAAGTTCAATCCCTCAGCCCCCAGGTGCACATTTAACCAACATGTTTAAATAAATCTATGATTACTAACGAAACAACTAGTATAATAACAATGTTATATATATTTAACGCGTTTGTGCTAGTTACACTGTCTCCATAATCGTGAAATATCTTATAAGTCTTGTTAATCTAATAATTCAGAATATAAAACAACGATTAAACTAGCCGGAAGGAACAAGAATTTAGGTCGCTGTGCATGTGGCGTTAGGACTTTAGTCCATACACCACGGGACGAATTTTGAACCTCGCGTATTTTGCGAGGTTCAAAATCGAGCTTCGAGACCGCTCTTTGGCTCGAATCGGTCCCCATAGCGACCTAAATTTCTTGTTCCTGGAGGCGGCATATTTAACTAGCGCAATGCGATATTTAGGGGAAAGGTATTAATTTATGAAATCTATTTCTTGGAAAAACAAGTACCTGCGGATCCCGATAGTTACCCTCATAACCATCGCCCTCTTCGCCGCAGTCAGTTACATTGCACTTTACCAAACTGAATTTTATCGCCATTCCATTTGGACCTTCTTAGGACCAAGTGATAATCGGTTCCACATGATGCGAATTGAAGGCTTATATCAATCAATCTTGCATCACAATTATTTTCCACTCGTCAACATGTCCTTTATGGAAGGCTTAGGATACATTTCGAACATCTTCTACTCAGATTTCTTGATTTATCCTGCCGCCATCATGCGTTTGATGGGATTCACACCAGCACAAACAATTGTCAGATTTTACTTATTAATGAACTTTTTAACATTCAGTGTTTCGTTCCTTTGTTTCTACAAGGTTCAACGAAAATATTGGAACGCCCTAGTCTTTAGTTTCGTCTATACGCTAGCTAATTACCGTCTGCACGATATGTTGTTCCGTCATGACCTCGGAGAAGTCGGAGCATTCGTCTTCCTTCCAATCGCCATTTTAGGGATATACGAAATTTTTTACGGCGAAAGAAAGCGCAACTGGTTATTCTTAACTTTTGGTATGACAGGAATTATTTATTCACACGCTATCTCACCCATTTTAGTGGCAATCACAATTGTGGTGGTGATGCTGTGCCAATTGCCCGAATTACGAGTTCATCCAAAAAGACTTTTGTCATTACTTTGGGCTTCAATTTGTTCCGGACTGTTGAGTATCGGTTACTTCCTACCAATGCTGGAACAATTGAAGCACACAACTTTACGATTGACCGAAAGTAAAAGTATCTTAACTGCCGGAGCTGACAACTTGTTGGACTACTTCAACTGGAGTGTTAACAATGTTATCAACAAGCCAAACATCGGATTCATTCTGCTAATCGCAGCCGTTGCGGCTGTTGTGGGAATTGGTAAAGTTGAGAACAAAGCAGTCAAACATTTCGCCATTATCGGTGCTGTGATGTTCGTCTGTGGAAGTAAAATTTTTCCATGGGTCCTCCTCAGCAAAACACCATTCAAGATGATTCAATATCCATGGCGTTTCGATATGATGGCAACTATCTTGTTAGCAATTTTCGTAGCAGCTGATCCATTGCATTTATTAAAGGGTAATTTTGTCAAAGCAGCCTTGATTGCATTTGTCACATTACTAGCAATCTCAGCCAGTTATCGGATGGTCAACAACCTTTCCACAGCTTTAGTTCCATATTCAGAATACGATAAAGCTTCACCATTCAGTATCGGTGGTGGTCAAGAATACTTACCAGCCGGTGCCGACGTCGTTCCACTGGAAGCCGAGCCACAAATGCCAACGATTAAAGCTGGTAAAAAAGCTCAAATCACCAACTTCAATCGTTCCGATACTAGAATGACATTTAATTTCAAGAACGCCAAAAAGACCGTTATCTCCTTACCAGTCATCGCCTACTATGGGTTTCAATCCAAGGAATCTACAGGTAATGTTTCTAAATTGACAATGAATAAGAAAAACAACGGTTTAGGTGAAGTAACAGTCAGTGGTAAAGGACAAGTAGTCGTAGATTACTACGAAACACACGTCCAAAAGACCGCTCGCCACTTCTCATTCTGGTCATTGGTGGTCATTGTTATCGGTACGATTTTAAGCTTGTTCAACGTTAAGTTGGACGATTTCAAGAAACTATATGCCAAGATCAAACCAAAACAAGAGACAGCAAAGACTGAATCAGAGGAACCAAAAGAAGCTGATGAATCAACTGAATCAACTGAATCAACTGAATCAACTGAATCAACTGAATCAACTGAATCAACTGAATCAACTGAATCAACTACTGATTCTAGTGTCGATTCTGAAAATAAGTCAAAAGAATAGTAAAATACGAAAAAGGTTTCCTTAATTGGAAACCTTTTTTCGTACTTTTAATTATCTAGTTACTTATAGTATTTATTTCAATTCTCCAAGATAGTTTTGTTGCTCATGAGCAACAGATAATGATAATATACTATTGCTACTAGACAATATATAAGACGTATGTGTGACAACATTGACCGATAAAATTGCCGATAAGCTTGAGATTCAAGAACTTATTAATAAAATTAAAAATAATAGAAACATGTGGCATCTTAGTCCTCGTCCTAAAAACTATAAAACTTTATCAACTTTAAACATGAATGAAGATGATATCTTTGACAAAATTTACAAAAACATATCATTACATAACTACTCATCTAGACCATTATCGGACAACCATATTCCACCTGTAAAAGGGAATATTTGGATTTTTGGTCTTATGATAAATTACATAAATTGTTACTTGAAGTTCCAGGACAAGCCTACTGGTATTATTATGTGGATCTCAATTCATGAACAGGAGCACCCTCTAGTCTTCCCTTATTTACATTGAAATAATTATCAATCTTTGAGAGGTAAAAAATGACCGTAGAAAAAAGAGAATTTTACAATCCCGAGAAAGAATTAACAGAAATATATGAAAAAGAAACCGTTATAGAATTAGCTAAAGTAAAAAACATAGATAATCTCATAGTCATTCACTATTACTGGAAAGATTCTGATGGTGAACTTTGGAATAATTTCGATGACCCTATGGAGAACGTTCGAAGTGACTTTAATACCTACCGGAATCGAGTTGGTTTTATGCAGCCTTGGGAGTTAAAAGAACTCAGAGAAAATATCAAAATGACAGTTCGAGAGTTTGGAGATTGGACTGGAATTGGATATGGAAATATTTCCAAAATTGAAAATAACCAAAGAGTTCAAACAAAATATCAGGATAGAATATTTAAATTAACTAAGGAAAAATTCAATTATACTGGTTGTATTTCGGATGAACCAAACAAAGAACTTGAAAGTGAAGATTTTTTTAATCCCAACTTATTCTTAACTGATGAAGAAAATCACTATGTTTCCACATACTCTTACAAATATGACTTAGGAGATGCATCGTAATGGCTATTTTAAACTTTAATGGATATATCGTAAAAGAAATGAATTATACAAGAAACCCTAAATTTAAACCCAATAAAAAAAATAGAATAAATTTAACCCCCACTTTTGATGTCCAAAACAATATAGAAAACAATAAAATAATCGTTAATTTACACGTGAAAGCAGGTTCTCTTGATGATGAGTTCATTCCATTTGAAGTGAGTTGTTCAATACAAGGAACTTTTGAATATAATGATGAAGAGGATGTAAATAACATTGGCGTGGATTCCTTTGTACATAATAATTCCGTAGCTATTCTCTACCCTTATGCACGGGCAATTATAGCAACATTAACCACAACATCTAATGAATTTCCGGGATACAACATGCCAACAGTTAACATTGCTGAAGTATTAAAAAATAAATAATTGCTATATCAATACAAAAAGAGCGGATCACATTTCAAATGAATGCAGCCGCCTTTTTTATCTTAAATTTATCTACCAAATTCCATAGCTAGAAAATAACTTGTTACAGTACCCTAAAATTATTCTTAAATAAGCTTTGGATGAATATAGTTATGCCGTTCAAGCTATATTTAATTTTTTTGCGTATTAAAATCATTCATCCATAATGGCAAACACATAACATATGGGGATATAATCCGATGAATATTGTCCTTGTTATTTCAATTATTCATAATCTATAAATTCTATAACCCAAAATAGTTATTAATGCATTTAAAAAGGTCACCCAGAAACTGGATGGCCTTTTCCTTGTAAAAATTACGGACAATAATTTACAAGACATAGATTATCATATGTTCAAAATTAATGAAACAAAAAAATTTAGAAATTTAAATTTTTTCAGAAAAGTTTGCCACTTCATTACTTTTGCCTTATCCAATAAAAAAATACCGTCTTTCGACGATATTTCTCAAGCTTTATTTAACACCCTTAACTTTCAAAGTACGGGCTTTATAACTAACCTTACCCTTGTAAAGTTTGTGTGATTTAGCATATTTAAAGGATTTGTTAAAGTCTGATTTCTTAACCTTGTGAACCTTCTTAAATGTAAGGTCCAACTTAGTTAAAACTTCAGCACCTTTTTGATCATAGTTCAACTTATTAAGTGCAGTACCAGCCATACCATAGCTGTCAGTCTTATTAAGTTGCTTGATTTCTTTGTTCAAAGTATCAACTAAGATTTGTGTTGAAGAAACGTTACTCTTAGCAAACTTGTTGTTAACGATAAGAACATTACCATTATCAGCACTCATCTTTTGACGATTCAAAATCTTACCGCCATTAGCTTTAGCACTACTCATCAATGGATCTTCCAAAATAGCAGCGTCAACTGAACCATCTTTCAAAGCATTAACACGATCTTGTTGACCGTCAACTTGCTTAATCTTAACACTTGAAGACTTCATCTTGTTCTTCTTCAAGACACTCAATAGATATTGCTTTGAAGCATCTTTCTTATCAAGTGCAATGGTCTTACCTTTAAGACTCTTAACACTCTTGTACTTCTTGTTAGCAACTAAACCATTGTATCCAGGTAAAGTACCAACTACCTTCCAGCTAGCATTAGACTTTTCGTTAACCAAACCAGCATAGCTAACTAAATCAGTAACAGCTGCGTTAACTGTACCATCTTTGATAGCTGCATCTAGTTGACTATTAGAATCAAATGTTTTAACTTCAGCTGAAATATTTTGACTAGTAAAGTCTCCAGCAGCATCAGCCATTAATGCAGGTATAGCGGCAGTATTCTTGACAGTACCAATTGTAATCTTATCATTACCTGATTTACCAGTACTTGTAGTATCAGCTGCTTGAGCTGTACCAAGGCCAACAAATGGTAATGTTCCCAAAATCAAAAGAACGGTCGCAATAATAATACCAATCTTTCTTAACTTACGTGACATAAAAAAGCTCCCTTGTTTTTATTAAGTACACTTCTTTATCATAGGACATTCAGATACTTAATGCCAGATACTTAGCAATTATTAAAAAGATTATATATTAAAAAATATCATCGGATTATAAAAAAACACATCCCAAAATTAACTGAAATGTGTATTTTTTATACAATCGATTATTAGGCACCTACTGCTTTATTGCAATAAGTATATAACAAAAAGACAATTATTGTTATTGCGTTTTGTAAATGACGGATTAATTGATTAAATCTATTTCACATTGGCCAATTTAAATCATTCAATTCTTTTAATAGTTTCATACCAAGATTCTCGTCTACCATTTTTACAAAGTATGCTTTTCCATACATATATCCATGGAAATTACTTATTTCCACTTTATTAGTATGTATAAGGTGATCAATAACACCATATTTTTTACAATAATATATTTCTCGTCTGAATTTTTTTAAATAATTATTAGACACTGATAATTTATTCTTATAAAGCCAAATTCCTGTTACTATCTTCCTTTCTTTTGTCTGAATATTAGTTTTTTTTGAATTAACTCGGAGCTGTAATTTAGTTAGGCCTTTTTCAACCATTCGTTCTGATTCTAAAATAAATGATTCATAATTTTTTTCAATATTACCAGAAAACGTTAAGTCATCTGCATATCTTGTATATTTAACATTATATTTCTGCAAGTTTGATTTTAAATAAACGTCAAAGCTCTTTAAGTAAAGATTTGCTAGAAAAGGGCTTGTAGGAAATCCCTGAACTAATTTACCCCTATATGTACAGAGTGTTGCAAACGTACGACTAACTTCTTTAGTGTAGCCATGTTGACGAAAAAGGTGCTCTATTGAATCAAAACGAATAGAATCAAAAAAGTTAGTTATATCCATTGTTAGAATCCAACTTGGTTCTTTATATAAATGTTCTCTAGCATTAGTAACAATCGACCTACCACTTATGAATCCATGTGCTACCTCAGATGACGAAAATTCCTTAGTAAGAATTTTTTTTAATATCCATTTCTGTATTGTTTTAAGTTGTATGCTAGGGATGTAAATTTGTCTTGGATTTTTTGATTTCTTTTTTATAAAATAGTATTGATTAATATTTTTTGAAACGAATTTTTCAACTGTCATATCCTGTGATATTTTAAAAACCGACTTAATTTGTTTTGTATTAGTAAAATTCATGTTCACAAAAAGGGTAGTTACGGTCTGTTTAAGCGTCCTTCTTAAACAGAGCCGTCATCAAACTCGCTTTCAGTTTGATGACATCACTGATTAAGATAGAAACTACCTACTATAGCACATTGCTATAGATTGCTAACTACCCTCATTATATCCTCCCACAATTGTTGATAACATTCAAGAATCCTTTAAGCTATTATAAAGATTCTCATCAATAAAATTTATATTCGGTACTCCTAATTCAAATTCATTCAACCCATTATTTTCAAGCCATGCAC
Organism: Companilactobacillus nantensis DSM 16982; assembly: GCF_001435815.1. Taxonomy (GTDB): domain Bacteria; phylum Bacillota; class Bacilli; order Lactobacillales; family Lactobacillaceae; genus Companilactobacillus; species Companilactobacillus nantensis. Next base: position 43,841 of record NZ_AZFV01000022.1, read on the forward strand.
TTCCTTTAGCTGTCAACATATACTCAACGGCCTCAGTATCAAATACAATGAATCCTTGATCAGTAGCATCATTCAATAAAACAATTGTTTGAAATGGCATTACTTTTAAATAATTACAAATCATTCCAATAAGGCTACCAAAATCTACTTGCTTTACAATCAAAAGTAATAAACTGAGCTTAAATGGTTTTGACTTTATAAGTGCAGATTTAATATCTACCATAATAATTTGATTATCCTCTCTTTTTTCTTAATTCTCTGAACTGATCGTTTAAGAGTTGATTATAATCTTGGGGTTTAACTCTTTTTTTTATTTTCCTCACTAAGAGTGGCACATGATTATTGTTTCCACCGTACCATAAAAATGGGATATCATTATTCGGAACATTGATATAACTGCATGCTGTCAAATCCATGTTAAATCTAAGAGTATTTTTATTCACCTCTTTTTTATTCCAGTCATCTAAATAATTTTTTAAAAAAGCACTATCTTCTTTCTTCAGGATACTATTTTTAGAGTAATAATTATCTAGAGTGTTCAAATTAATAATATTCAAATTAGAGAACTTATTAAAAAAAGCTTGAACCTTATTTTTGCCACAAATCGATGCCGCCAGGCAAACCATGTTTACTTTAACTCCTAAATTATCTAGTTCTCTAAATAATTTCTCATTCTTTGGACTAAAAAATTTCAACAATGATTTCCCTGTACCTAAAAAGTCATCTACTATATATATTTCTTGAATAGAGGCAAAAAAAAGCTCATCATCACTAAGCTTTGAAGAAAAATTGAAATCATCTTGTTCGGAGAGATAGTTTTTGGCTTTTTGCCTTGCCCTTTGCATATTTTCAAAGAATTCTTGCGTATTTTCTGTTGAGTGCTTCGTAAAGGCTTTATTTATTGAAAGTACCTCTTTCAATAATATATATAAAGTACTTGCAGATTCTATGTATTCTTTAGACACGTATGGAACAATATATACTCCAGGATTATTCAGCTTATCTAAACTTTCTAATTCATTTCTAAAAAAAGTTTTAAATTGATCTGCTGTTTTTTTTGCAGAATAATATTCGATTTGTGAGCATATTTCTAATAAAAGATTAAATATTTCAGGATTTGCACTAAGTTCTTTCTGCCACTTCTTTAATATCTCTACCTTTTCCAACTTTACGTCATTTGAAAAATCAATTTTGTCAAACACATGCTTAATATCCAATTACAACACCCCGAAAAAATTCATATTCTAATAATTGAATTATACCATTGTTGACTAACAAGCCAATCCATCTAAGTTAATCTGATTAAACCCGTTCTTCGAGATTCAATCGCCATTTTTCTACATTTTATGAAAGCCCTACACAATAACGAAAAATTATTTACTAATAGTAAAAAAGCACCTTAAATCTAAGTAGGGAAATTTAATATCACTTAGAATCTTCTACATTCTTCAAAATTAATTTTCTAGCATTAGAATCATTCCAAACAGACATTTCTACACTATCGCCACCAATAACCATCAATTCTTTCAGTTCATCGTAAGACATGCAATTAATGGGAGTTTCTCTAATTAATATTAGTGCTTTCTTTTGTTTATGTTTCATCACCATTGTACTAATAGTAAAGTCGGCACTCGCAATCATTAGATAGTCAGAAAAATAACTTCCTATTTGCTGAAACTTATCATTATTACGCTTCAATAGATGATCTTCTAATAATTCAATAAACAAATTTTTGATATCATCATTGCCTGAAAAGTTAAGTTTCTTACCAGCTCTCATCAATTCATTTGAAACGTTATTAGGGGACATAGCTGGGAACGTATGGAAGAAAAGAGCCGGAAGTCCATATTTCATAATAAGAGTACCTATCAGACTAACAAACAATATTTGTAAAACACCCGAAATACCAGATACACGTTGCAATAAATACATGGGACTAATTTCACTAATTATCCAAGCAAATATTATAGAGGTCATCATCATAAATAAAAACATGTATAACGACTTATCGTAACTATTTAATAATATCCGTTTCGAATTTGATGTAAGAATTAAATTTCCTGCTAATATTCCAAATATTGGCAGTGCCAGCATGACTAACCCAGGTAAATACAAATATGTTAGAAACAAAAACAGGCTCATTACAATTAATATTTGTAAAATTATCATTATCATCATAATACAACCATTATTCAACGGCATTAAAAGAAATGTAATTTCTAATGTTAGAAAATAAGTATAGAATAAATAACCAGATATTGGTCCACTCACATATTTTCTTAATTTTACTATCTCCGGTCTCTCATCACTTTCCCCTCCTAAAATAATAATTTTCAAACCATGTAATAATTTTTTATACCAAACTTTTTTCTCTCTTGAAATTTGGAAATCATAATATTTACCCATATTTATTTGATTAAAAATTTTTACTGTCTTCCCATATGTTGTATTGGTAAATTTAATAAATTCTCCAATGGCAATAATAAGTATCAACCAGGAAATACATCTTATAAAAATAAAATTGGAATTAAAGGTCAATGCATAAGCCACCAAAATACCCGCTCTACGTACTAGATACGAATTAATTATCATAAAGAAAGTCGTTTTCAAAAATTCACTCCCTTTTAAACTTATATTAAGGACATCTTTATTTTTGAATTTATTGGGTATTTCTATTTTTGCGTCTTCGATTATATAATACAGATGTCATTGGATAATAAGATTACTATTTGATATCGTACAATCAGAGCAAAAAAAAAGACCCACCACAGTGAGTCTTTTTAAAACTTATTCAACAACTAATTTCTAGTATGCTGTGTAAGTAACATTGTTACCTTGTAGCCATTCGCCTGTAGCAACGTGATATACAGTGTCGCCGTTAGCATTAACAGCTGACTTATCTGTGTACCATGCTGATAGACCAGCAACTCCACGGTTTGTTACCATTTTGCCATTGTCGTCATATAGAGGGTAGTAGAAACCTTCTGGGCCGGCAGTTGTAACTTTACCATTCAAAGCCTTAACGTCAGTGTATGCACCTTCGCCATTATTATCAGTAGCTTTGTCTGAGAATGTTACATCGTTAGCATTAATCCATTCGCTAGCACCAACACGGTATTGTTTGTTACCATCTTGGTCTGTACGTACGGCGTTTGTCTTCCAAGCAGTGTTCTTTGCAAGAGCACGGTTTGAAACTGTGTTATTGTTATCATCTTTCAATGTATAGAAAGCTGAATCACTCTTAGTTGTAACAACACCTGTAGTATCTTCTGTTGTCCAATCAGCTTCTGAGTCAGAAACATTGATTGCACGTACAAATGAAATTGTAGCATCTGTTGTAGTGAAGTCGTAACCTGATGAAGCTTTCTTACCATTTACATATACAGTATATGATGAAGGATCATCGTTATAGTTAGCAATGAACTTAGCAAGTTCTGTATCTGAACCGGCAGTAAAGTTAACTAATTGATAGTATGTACCAGCATTCTTGAATTCGCCATCTTTAATGTCGTCTCCAAGAGTACCATCAGCAGTAGCATCTGTTGATGCAGCAGCATCCATAGCAGCTTTATATGTCTTATAGAAACCTTTACCAATAGTTGTACCTGTTGTAGAAACAGCTTCACCATCTTGATCTGTCAATGCAACGTTAGTTGATGAAACCAATTGTGTTAAAGCAGTCTTTGATTTCTTAGCAACTGTGATAGGTGTTGTGAACTTAGCATTAATTGACTTAAGTTCTGTACCTTCATCAGATTTGTTCAACTTGAATTGAGCAACTTGTTTGAAGTCAGTACCGTTACCGTTAATATCAGTATCCTTAGTATAAACAGTAAATGTTACAGGTAACATTGAATCGTCAGCCTTAATTGCAGCATCCAATTGTTTAGCAGTATGGTTTGTAGTACCATCGTAAACATTACCCTTTGCATCAGTAGCAGTCATATAGGCAGTAACGTTCTTACCGTCTAATGTTGCAAGATACTTTGTAGCATCAGCTGTACTCAATGGACTACCGATAACAGCAGCATTTGTTGTATTAAATGTTGATGTAGCAACGGCATTGTTTTGACCAAGTGTCAATGTGCTATAATCAGCAGTTTTGTCAGCGTCTTTAGCAGTAAATTGACCGGCAAATTTGTTTTTAGCAGTTGTGAATTCACTAGATGGTGTGTTAACATCATCGTTTACGGCAGCTTGTGCAGTAGTAGAAAGTACAGGAGCAGCAACTGGGGCAACAGCTAGAAGTGTTGCAGCAGCGATTCCTGCGTATTTAATAGATTTTTTCAATGTTAATCCTCCCCTGGACTACAAGAATTTATTATTTTAATTGTCGTGGGGCTATCCCACTGACAACCATTATATGAAACTCTGGCTTATGAATCAACTCTAAATTCAAATCTCCACGTTTTTGTAACATTTCTGTATTAAATATCACAATTCTGTAATGTTTATGCAGAAAACTATGATGAATTTGCTCTTTTTTGACCAAAGTCAACCTTAAAATTACAAATTTATTACAGCCGTTATTCCAACGCTTTGCTTAGAACTTCTAGTTCATCCAAAAGAGCCTACTCTTATTCTAGTCGAAATAAGTCGTAGGCTCAAGGTTTATACCTTAAATATTTTAATAATTTTATCTAAATACTGCATTATTTTATAAAGCTTTGGTTTCAATGCGTTCAATATAGCTGGCACCAAGTACTTCTTTATAAAGTTGGACAGTATTTTGTTCAAAAATGTTACTGGTACTGATTTTTGCCATCCCCGCTTTAACTTCCTCGGGTGTGAGATCAGCTTTGACATAATTCAGAACCAAATTCTTCTTGTGACCTTCAGCAGTCTTAAAACGCAATTGTAATTTTTTCATCAGTTATTCTCCTCTACTTTGCACTTTGTTGGGTGTGTTTAACGATTTCGGAACCAAGATAAGAATCACCATCTGATAAAAGGACTAATCCTTCAGCAAATGTTTGAATTTGTTCCGCAGTTGGATCTTCCACGATGTTGTTGAAGCGGATAACTTTAATTCCCTTTGGATATCTGTCGTTTCCCATGGTGATGTTGATAGCAGTTTTCTTCCAGCTCATTTTCCTGACCTTCTTTTTTCTTATTATTTTGTAAGAACTAACGGCCGTTAAGTAACTTACATAGATAGTAACGTTTGGGGGTCTTCAAAACGGAAAAGCTTTTTGAAAAAATTTTAAATATATTTGCCGCCTCCGGATTCGTGAAATGAAGTCGCTGTGGGAACCGGTGCGAGCCAAGGTCTCGCGCCTCGATTTTGAGCCTTGCATAAACCACGCAAGTCTCAAAACTCGTTCCGTGGAGTAAGAGCTAAAGCTCTAACTCCACCTGCACTGCTGACTTCATTTCACGAACCCGGAGGCTAGTTGATTTAAAGATTTAAAGCATTCCCGTTCTTCATTATAGGTAGAAGATGATTGGTATTAATATATGCAGTTATATTGTTTAGTCAGATCAATTCAAAACAAATACCCTCCTATATAGAGGAATTAGGTATCAAGTTGGTGAAATCCTATTATATTAATTTCGATTAACTTAACCAACAACTATAAAAACTTCAACGTCCATATATAAAGGCATATTCCTAAGAACTAATACTCTAGCCGGAGATTGCCAGCAACTAAGCCTGCAGTGAAAGTGGCGTTAGAGCTTTAGCTCTTACACCACCGGGCGTGTTTGGAGACTCGCGTTTTTTGCGAGGCTTCAAACCGAGAGACGAGACCCTGGCTCGGCTCGGTCCGCACAGCAGGCTTAGTTGCTGGCAATCTCCGGCGGCATTTCACATGACAATTTTCATAGTTTCTCTAACATGTTATAATCTTGGCANGGCATTTCACATGACAATTTTCATAGTTTCTCTAACATGTTATAATCTTGGCAGTATTCAATGGAGGAATTTAAAAATGAAAAAAGCATTATTACTCGCAACAACAGGTTTGGCACTTATCCTAGCCGGCTGCAGCAATTCTGCATCATCAAGCAAGTCTAGCGACAACAGTTCTGCATACAAGACAGAAATGACTAAGGGAAATGACGCCGTTAATGACGAAAATTACTCAAAAGCTGAGGGTCACTTTGAGTCAGCTGTGAAAGCTAAGAAAACAGACAAAGCGTCTGCTTCCGAAAAACAAGCTCGTAATTTGGTTAAAGCTAAGAAGTTGATGAACCAACGTCAATTTTCTGATGCTAAAGATGCTTTAACTACTGCTAAAGAACAAGAAAATGGTAACAAGAAGATGACTTCTAAAGCTAAGTCAATGTTGACACAAGTTGCCAAGATCCAAAAGAATCGCAATAACTTTAAACTTGATATCAAAAACGCTAAAGCAATGATCAAGGCTGGTTCAAATGACCAAGCTCGCTCATTGCTCGAACAAGTTACTAACTTCAAGGGTGTTAAAGGCAAGTACTACTCAGACCTTTATACACAAGCTAAGACTTTGTTAGACACATTACCTGCTGCAGCAGTGAACGCAACTGATGAAACTAAGACTGATACTGACACGACTGATAATTCATCAGACAACAAGACAGATGCCAATTCAGATGACCAAAGCAACAATCCTGCTGCTAAGGGTGACTTCGATATCGAATCACGTAAAGGTCAAGGTAAAGAAATCACTGACGCTGATATTGCTAAAGCCAGACAACAATTGACTGACCAAGGGGTTAAGACAGTTGGGGCTTGGAGTGACAATGATATCATCCGTGCAATTAAGAATGCTCGTGCTGATGGTCGTGATACAATCCAACCTTCTGATGCAAAGATTAGATAATTATAAATTAATTAATATAGTAGAAAGACGCCCTGTTACTGAACCTTTTCAGTAATTGGACGTCTTTTTCTATTATTATTTTTTATACATCAAAATATAATTATCATCAGCCTTATTGCTGACTGCTGATTCAATACGATAATTCTTTAATAGTTCATAGCTCAAATGGCTATCAATGAAATCGGGAATTTGACGATACTGTCCCTGTCTATCTGGAGCCAATGGCACATCGACCTTGATAATCACGAAATCGACTTGTTTATGACGCATATAAGTATTAAAAGCTTCATACATTTGTGGCAATTGTTGATAATTCATATTCAGCTTTTGCCAATATTTAGTCGTTGGTAAAGTTTGAGACGATAGGTAGAATCCGTTATCCAAATCATTAATCAACAGCAGTGATGGATTCTTTTCTTTCTGATGCATAATCTTGGCAAAACTAGGTTGCGCATTATACCGATATTCGCCAACTGACACCCCTGCTCCTCTAATTACGAGATGATACAAATCTTGATTATTAACGAACGGCAATAACATCAAAGCCGACACAATCAGTAGTTTAATTGGTTGTTGATTTTCAAAATTGGCTAATTTAATATTGATCAATCTCAACAATGCCACCACTAAAAAAGTAATCCAAACTAAATTGTAGTATTGGATAAGTCGATGCTGCATTGCTACAAACAGAATTGTTCCAAGGAAAATAATTAATTCCAACGTGATATTTTCTTTATCATATAAGGCTTTGATCCAACCGCCGACTATTAACAAAGCGACAATTCGATATGCGCCAATTTCTTGACCCATTAGGAATAATAAACTCATCAATTTTACTATTACCGTTTGGTTGGTTTGACCATAAGCCGTTATATTTTGAACGAAATAGATGTTGAATAAATCGTTAACCGCATGATTAAGACTAAAATAAATCAAAACTAAGATAGTAATAATCGAGAATCCTAATAATGACATCCCTATAACTCGGAGTAATTTTCGAAACTGTCTTTTGAACAGCAGATACAAGGCCACCACAATAAAGAAAGTCACAAAAGCTCCCGCCGTCGAATATTTGACCCAAAACAGCCAACTTAAATTTAACCCTAATAAGAAAAACTCTTTCAATGGAATATTATCCACATTTTGCTTGGCACGATTGATAACTAATAATAGATACAAAATAGACGTAAAGGCGAATTCTTCGGGCGAACCTCCCATACTGTAAGCATTGGTAGCTAGTAAAACTGTCGGTCCTAATAATGCCAACCATTTAGTATCAATAATTTTCATTTTAAAAGTATTAGCTAATTTCCAAGTTAAAACGTAAACCACCAGCATATTTACAACTTGAATTAGAAAAATTCCGAAAAAATTATTTTCTCGAATGATTGCTCCTACCGAAAAAAGCAGATATAGCATTGGCCCTCGTTGATCAATAATATCTTTAAAGGGCACATATCCATGCAAAAATGCCCGTCCCATGGTGAACATAGCATTACTATCAACCCAGGGGTTAGTGACGTAGAGTGGCGATGAACCCATGACGAGCACACAAGCAATCAATAAAAATCCGATTGGTAATAGCCATTGACGAATTTCAATATTATCAAATTTATTTTTCATTTCTCATTAGGCTCCATATTTTTCAAATGTATTTTAATCGCTTACTAGGACTTAGTATAATACTTAATAATTTTTAGAAAGTCTGCTTGTATTTGTTTAACTCTCAATGAGTGTAATGAAAAAGACTAGAATGTCTCATACCAAGTAACTGGCTAAGATATCCTAGTCTTTTTTTGAATAATCTAGTTTAATCATTACTTAATATACTAGCTAAAGTGTTTTCAAATGGATCCTTCGATTTACTAGAATATATTTTAATCACTTCTACTAGCCTTTCAGATTGGTTTATCCAAAAATCATAGACAAATTTCGGTGATTTAACATTATCCATTTTGTAATAATATCGACACCATTCATGAGCCGACATTTTTTTAACATTTTTATTTGGTTTGCGATTTTTAAACTTATCAAAATCGGCATTATTTATAATAAAAAGTATTTCTATTTCAGGTGTTGTGTATATATCAGTAATTTTCGAAATCATTCGAGTATATGCTCGAGGCAAAATAAACTTTTCCCTTCGAGAATCGTGAATTCTTAAAATTGAAATTTGATTATCTTCAAATCCGTACGATAAATGCTCATGGGCAAATGATTTTCCGCTTCTATCTTGAATCACATCTTCCTCAAGCATGTTAGACCTTTGGAATTTCAATAAATCCTTATCCAACAGTACTCTTATAATTGCTTTTTCCGCACCGCCCTCAATAATTACAGCAATATACTCAACCACTAGACTATCCCTCTCGTTTATTGGAATCGGAAATCTTTTTTATTGTTGCTTTTTTTAGCGCTAAGTAAGCACTATATTCAGGTGCGGTTCCATGAATGCTATCGGACATAAAAACGTCGGATCTCATAATATCGGTTCTCATCTTGGTGCTAGAATATCTTGTCAGTGAAATCTTATCTAACCTTCGAGCGATATATATTTGATCGTTTCTATCCAAATCATCCAAGAATTCTGAGTAATGACTTGTAAAAACTAGCTTGGCATTATTGAGATTAATTGATGGGTCCTTAAAATAATTAATAAATGTACGTGCTATTGCATGGTTAAAATGATTTTCAATTTCATCAACAAAAATGATTCCGCCATTTTTTAATACACTCAAAATTTGGGTGTACAGTGAAATTCCCTTTGCAGTACCCGAAGATAAATAATATTCAATGGTCGCAAAATTTTGATCAGTAATTTCCTTGTCGTCATTTTTAAATTTCAATCTGTAGAACGTTTGCCTACCCTTAGTATCCGCACGTTCGATTCGCAAATATTCAATACTAGGATCTAAATAATGTAAAATCTCACTTGGTACGTCTCCTAAATTGGAAATAAAAAGATTTATATTTGTAAAAACCGTATTATCGGTAATCTGAGGCACAAGATAATTATTCATTTTAATTATCGTCCTAAAAATCGAATCATCGGGTGCCAAAATAGCAGCAACGTCAGGTTTTAAATTATTTCGATCCATAATTAACTTGGATTTTGAAAAGTCCAATAATCTCTTCTTACTGTCACTGGTCAAAGCTTTCTTACGATAAATCTTTTCTTCCTTGATTATTAGTCCATTTGTTTCATTATTATTGGCAATTACTAATTCATCTTTATAAATAAAACCATCTTCACTGTACAAATAGGTGGTAAAAGCAACGTCTGATTCATCAAAGAACGCATTTTTCAACCATGTTTCCGAGATCGACTTATCATTAAGTATCAACGATAAAATTCCAATCGTCAGTTTCAAAATCATAGTCTTACCCGTCGCATTTTTTCCAACGATAGCAGTGACGTTATTCGTGTAATTAGAACCAAAAAGATGCATCAAAGATTCTGTATAATCCTGTGAAACTCTACTGTCTGTCAATAACGAAAAATTTAGATTCTGCTCAAATAAAGGATACCCTTCAATATTAATTGATAGAAAACGTAATTTATTTGCCATTTCTCTACCTGCCTTGTAGTAATACTTATTTTTGTCTTTATATTAGCAAAAAAATATCTTTCTAACCATAAAATCTGTTTGGAACAGTTAAAATATATCAATTAACTGCCTTGTACCAAAAGATTACGTTAAAAGTTCTATATAGCTCATATTTTTCTAATAAAATTTTTATTAACTCAAAAAACTTAGTATAATAATTAAATGTACATTATTAACTATGGGGGAAAAATATGTCTGAGGAAAAAGTAAAAAAGCACACGACCCGAGCTATCTGGATTGTCTGCATTTTAATCTTATTGGGAATCTTCGCCATTCCTCAAATGTATCGCAACTACCACGCTGCACCCTACTGCAATTCATCTGGCATGCAAATAACTTTGGAAAACAAAGATACACATAAATTAAATGACTATCAGAAAAAGCAATTCGTCAAAATGGCTCGCCTAGCAATCGATAAAAAAGATGGTCCTTTCAACTGGAACAATTATCAAAATGTTTCGATCCACGTCTATAAAATGAAGAAACAATCAGAGTATGGTTTAATCTACAAAGTAAAACCAACCATCCGTTCCAAGCAACACACCATCACCAATTCCATCATCGTTAAATTAGCCAACCGTAATTTGAAAACTTATCATAAGTTCTCAATTAAAGGCTATTCATCAGACTTTTCTAATTTCATGAATAATTAGAAGAGTCTTTTTTCTACCCTTAGTCAAGG
>NZ_AZFV01000023.1 GCF_001435815.1 Companilactobacillus nantensis DSM 16982
CCTCCTACTCGATCAGCCAGTTAAGCTTTTCTCGATTCAGGAGACGGCCCCAAAAAATGAGAGTGATATTTGAGTTTATCTCAAATACCACTCTTTTTGAATTTTGTCTCAAAATGTGGTAAAAAACGAATCTAAATTTCACGAAAAAATCACATTTTTACCCTTGCATATCCTCGATAAGAGAACTATATTTTACGTGTAAGCAGTTTCAAAACGAAAGCTAATTTAATCAAGAGGTGGTTCTTATGTATAGAAGTAATGGTAATTATGAAGCATTTGCAAGACCTTTGAAACCAGAAGGCGTTGATGACAAGTCAGCCTATATTGTTGGTTCTGGTTTAGCTGGATTGGCTGCAGCTTCATTCCTTGTACGTGATGGTCAAATGAAAGGCGATAAGATTCATGTCCTTGAAGAACTCGCTCTACCCGGTGGTAGTATGGACGGAATTTGGAACGAGCAAAAGGGCTACATTATCCGTGGTGGTAGAGAGATGGAACCACATTTCGAAACACTTTGGGATTTGTTCAGATCAATTCCTTCATTGGAAGACCCTGACGCTTCAGTTTTGGATGAATTTTATTGGTTAAACAAGAAAGATCCAAGTTTTTCACATGGTAGAGTTATCCAAGATCAAGGTAAAGAATTACCAACAGAAGGTCAATTAACTTTGACACCTAAGGCTGTTAAAGAATTGATTGACTTAGTTATGACACCTGAAAAAGATTTAGGCGATAAAAAGATTAATGAAGTATTTACAGATGATTTCTTGAATTCTAACTTCTGGCTCTATTGGTCAACAATGTTTGCCTTTGAACCATGGGCTAGTGCTATGGAAATGAGACGTTACTTGATGCGTTTCTGTCACCACATCGACTCACTTTCAAACCTATCATCATTGAGATTTACTAAATACAATCAATACGAATCATTGATTCAACCAATGATTAAGTTCTTGGAAGACAAGGGTGTTCAATTTACATACAATACTCATGTCAATAATATTAAAGTCGATACTTCAAATGGTTCCAAAGTTGCTACTGAAATTGATATGACAACTGATGGTAAAGACAGCACAGTTGCTTTGACAGAAAATGACTTAGTCTTTGTTACAAATGGTTCAATCACTGAGAGTACAACTTATGGTGACAAGACTCACCCAGCACCAACTGAGCATGAGTTAGGTAGCAGCTGGTCACTTTGGGAAAACATGGCTAAACAAGATAAAGCCTTTGGTAACCCAGATGTCTTCTGTAAGAATATTCCAGAAGCAAATTGGACTGTTTCAGCTACAATTACTTTGACAGATGATGAAGCAACACCATATATTGAAAAAATCAGTCAAAAAGATCCACACAGTGGCTCAATTGTTACAAGTGGTCCGGTAAGTATTAAGGATTCTAACTGGTTATATGGTTACTCAATCAGTCGTCAAAAGCACTTTAAGAGACAAAAGGATAACGAATTGGTAGTTTGGGTTTACGGACTATTCTCAGACAAACCAGGTAATTTCGTTAATAAGAAAATTACTGAATGTACTGGTGATGAACTATGTGAAGAGTGGTTGTATCACATCGGTGTTCCTACTGATCAAATTAAGGACATTGCTGAAAACCACGCCAACACTATTCCAGCACACATGCCATACATCACTTCATACTTTATGCCTAGAAAAGTTGGAGATCGTCCATTAGTAGTACCAGATGGCTCAAAGAACTTGGCCTTTATTGGTAACTTTTCTGAAACTGACCGTGACACTGTCTTTACAACAGAGTATTCAGTCAGAACAGCTATGGAAGCTGTCTATACATTGTTGAACGTGGATCGTGCTGTCCCAGAAGTATTTGGTTCAGCCTTTGACGTAAGAACATTGTTGAGAGCAATCTACTACTTGGATGGCAAGCAAAAGATTGAAGATATCAAGTTGCCATTTAAGGAAAGAATGGTCGAAAAGAAAGTTATGGAGAAAGTCCATGGCACTTACATCGAAGAATTATTGAAAGACGCACACTTACTATAGAGAGTGTGACAAAACATGGTCGGCTTTCGACCATTAAGGCAAAAGAGTCAAGTAATCCGATTTTGGATTGGTTGACTCTTTTGTTTTAAGCGGAAAAAGCTATGTTTTGTCGCACGTTTATGCTGCATGTTTGGGGACAATAATAGTTTTGTCCCCAAACCTTTTTTTTGTTTTGGCAATTTTTGAGTAGATTTGTTAGATCAAATATATGGTTGAATCACCGTTATATTGAGTTATGATATTGTAACGATGAAAAAATTGGAGGTAAAACAATGCGTATAATCGTTGTAGGAAACTCTGGTACAGGCAAGTCCACTTTATCAAAGAAAATTGCGAGAATCACTGATTATCCGTTATTGCATCTGGATAGTTTGTGGCATACAACTGATTATTCCGACGATGCTAAGCAGTGGTTTGATCAACAACAAGTACTATTCATGAATCAGAAAAATTGGATTATTGATGGTAATTATTCCAGAACTATGGATATTAGAATTTCTCAAGCCGATATTATTATTTTGCTGAGGGTAAGTAAAATTAAATCATTGTGTAGAGTGTTAAAACGTTCCTTGTTGTGGCGAATTGATAAGAGGAGCAGGGACGATATGCCTGAACAATTTAATGAACACTTAGACAGTGATTACTTTGAATTTTTGAAAATGATTTTTTCTTACGATGGAGATAGGTTGCTTGGATTGATTGAGAAATATCAAAAGCCTGACACACAACTTCTTGTCATTACTAACAATAGGGCTAAAAGACGTCTCTTAAAAAGTTTATAATGTTATTTTTTCAGTCAAAATAAGTTGTCCATTGTTGGGAATGGTGACATTCAAAAGCACGTTGAAAGTCATCGGGCATATTACGTGCCAAGGACAAGTCTAAATTAAGTGCTTCATCTAGTGTAAAGTATTTTACCTCGGAAGTTTCAACACCGCCGTGAATATCATTTTCTTCTGGTTCACATTCGAAGAAGAGTTTGTAGACATAATTTAAATTCTTTTTGGGATAATGATTTTTTTGCATATCTTTAATGGCAATCATTTTTAACGGTTTAACTTTGATACCAGCTTCTTCAAAGGTTTCTTTAACAGCAATGTCAGCTGCTGAATAACCGATATCACCCCAACCACCAGGAATCGACCATTGACCGCTACTTTTTTCACGAACTAGTAAAATTTTGTCGTTTTTAAAAGTTGCGGCTCGAATATCAACTTTTGGTGTCACATAGCCAGTATCAGCGTCAAAGAAAATATCTAATTTTTCAGGAGTTACATCTTTTGTCAATTTAGTCGTTAGTTTCTTGGCTACAACCTCTAATTGCTCATAACGTTCGCGGTCGAAAACATCCTTACTATAATGTTTACCAGTTTGGGCAATTGCCTGCAGCTGTTCAATTAATTGTTCTACATCATCCATTTGTTAATACCGTCCTTTAATTAGGAGTATAACATTTTTAGATAAAATGTAAGAACGCTTTCATTAATTAACACTCTCGTAAGCTCGTTCATGAAGAAACGCGGTAAAGAGATCATAGTTTTTAATAGCCAGTTGAGCATTATTTTGTTTGACCATTTCGGCTACATTAGCCATTAAGTAAAGACTATTAATTAACATGAAGTGGGAATTATTTTCCATTATATAGTGAACGCCTTGTTCGATTACTTCCATAGCACTATCAAATTTTGATAATTGGAAATATGAGAGGGCAGCAATGTAGAAAACGAGATTAAGATTTTCTTCATAGGCTGTTTTGGGAAAATTATTCAAAGACAATTCAATTTGTCGCAATGCAGAAGTTTTTAAGCCTTGGCTGGCATAGACATAAGCGAGAGCAACATTGCCAAGTCTTGTTAAAGTACTTTGTTTGCGACTGTGACCTGTACTTGCTAAGGACAACTTTAAGAGTTCTTTAGCTTCATCAAATTTATGATCTAGTTTTAAGGAACAAACCGCTAAGTAAAAGTAATAAGCTTGAGTTTGTTTGCTCGTTTGGACCGTTTCTAAGACAGTGGGACGATTTAAAAAGATTCGCAATTGTAGAAAATCTTGAGTTCGATAAAAAGAACTAACTTTTTGATTGAAATACTTTTCTTTACAAATCTTGAAATTGCTAGCTAGCGTTAAATCGTCAAAAACAATCGATAATTTTTTACAGAGATTGATTAATAGTTGCGTATTGGGAATGTATTTGTTGTGTTCAATTTCAGAAAGTGTTGATTGGGAACAAACATCTTCAGCTATCTCAAGCTGCGATAGATTTCGTTGTTGCCGTGCTTCTTTTAAAATATCACCTAAATTTTCCATATTTTTTACACCTACTATTTTTATTCAGTGAAACAAATTATTAATTTACTATAATTAGATGATATAAAAGTAGTGTATATTTTATGTTCAATTAATGTAAATTTTTGTTATAGTTATGTAAATTTACAGAAAAAAGGTTGTTTTTGGAATATTTTTGGTAATTCATGCGTTGTGTCAGTTAAACATGTCATCTTCAGAACGAAAAATAGCAACTGGCTGTGTGGACTGACATGAGTCTAAGTCTCATGTCTTAATTTGGAACCTTGTAAATTCAACAAGTCTCCAAACACGTCCAATGCTGTAAGTACAGGATAATCCCCGTACTTACGGCACTTTCATAGCCAGTTGCTATTTTTTACTAATTTATTTTTTGTGATTGAAACTAGTACTTTAACAATCACAGTGCAATGATTCATTTGTTTTCAGAAAAGATAATAAATATTCGACTTAGCTAAAAAGCTTAACTTAAAGAGAAACCTTGTGACTTCAAGAATGCACCCACGTCAGCTCGATGTACTTCTTTGAAAATAGCTAAATTTTTCTCAGTCCAAGAAGTATCAGAAGGATTCGTTTGACGATTAATATAGTAGTCTTTAACAATTTGATCATAGTTTGATAATTCGTTGAACTCTGTAGCATCATATGAATTCGTTGCAACTTGGTTACGTTGCGGCATACGAGGCTTTAATTGGTTTTTAGTTAGGGGAACCCCAATTGTCATTCCAAAAAGTGGCACAGTGAAGTCAGGCAAATGTAGTAGCTCTGCAACTTGTTTGATATTATTGCGGAGGCTACCGATGTAACAAATGCCTAGACCCATTGATTCAGCTGCAACTGCCATATTTTCAGCAGCAATAGTTGTATCAATTGTAGATAGTAGCAAGGCTTCCATGTTTTTGATACTATCCAATTTTTCGTTATTGGCTCGTAAAATAGTAGCTTGACGATGCAAATCAGCGACAAATACGTAAAAAGTATCAGCTTTTTTTACATGTGGGGAACTGATTGTGATGTCTGATAATTTGTTTCGTAATTTTTGGTCTGTAATTTCAATTATCGAAAAGGCCTGAACAAATTCAGTTGTTGAACCGTGTTGAGCGGCAGCTATTAAGGAATTCTTTTGATCTGCAGTTACTGGTTGGTCAGTAAATTTACGCACTGAGACGTGTTTGAGCATATTTTCAATCGTTGGATTCATCTTAAAACCTCATTCTAATTTTTTTAAACTTAATAATAGAATAACACTTGTTGGGAATAGAATTATTTTCTGAAAAAGTGTTGTTTTTTGATAGCTAGAATTTTTTGATTTGTATATATTAAAAAGGCACCTATGGCTCGGGTGCGTCATTTGATTATCCTTCGTATTTGTTTTTGTTAAGCAAGTGTTAATGTGATGTGGAAAAATCATGTTAACGAATATCGCTTCGGCACGATTAGTGTCGGAGCTTTTTTGCTAGACCTCTGTTACACTTAAACCACGACAAAAACTAGTTGGAGGGAAGCTATGAAAAAAGGAATCGAATTGGATATGGTAGTTTCTGATGCAATGACAGCAGCCAAAACGTTTGGTAAAGTTTTTAATGTGAAGGTTTTGGAAGTTCATAGTACCGTTGCCAAGGATGATACGGTTTTAGTTGATATGGAAGGAATGCAAATTCACTTTCTCAGCCAAAATAAAGATATTGGTTTTAAGATTCCGACCGTTACGCCAGAATCAATTTGGGTTAATGTAATTGCTGATAATATTGAAAAAACACGGGATGCTGCCGTTATGGCTGGCTTTGAATTGACAATTCCCATTACTAAAGAACCATATGAAGGTTTGCAATATATGTTACTAAAAGATACTGATAATTATCAATGGATGGTTTATCAAGCTAAATAATTATATGGGGGGGAATGGAATATGCTTTTATTATTTTTATTATTAACATTTGAATTTACAGTGTTATCGTTTGTACCATTTGGCTATGCTTTAGTTAAAAATCACAGTACTCGTCTACGAGTGCAGTTTCATATTGCAGTGCAAGTTATATTATTTCTAGTTGCACTGTTCTTCATTTACTTCATGAATCCTGATCAGACATGGAAGGTTGTTATCGCGGTTAACTTACTTTGGTTAGCCGTTGCGGCAGCGTTACATGGAATTGTTTTAACATTCTCTAATCACATTATCCATCAACGTGGAAATGATAGACGGGAGGTTAATCAACCGGGATTTAAATTAGCTGGAAAATTTTTGGGTACGACAGTTGGTTCAATGTTGGCGTTAGTAGCCTTGATTTTAGTGATAATGATTTCTGGTTATGCGACAACTAAAGCAGTTGCTAGAATTACTGATGTTACCGAAAACTCAACAACTAAGAATGCACCAATGCCAGTCATTAACTCGCAAAGTAAAGAGGTACCAGTAGTTAATTCATATAAAACTGTACGTAATCAAATGCAAAATTCATTATCGAATGTTCCTGATTCAAACGTTTATTCATTGAATCATGCACGAGTTCAGTTTTATCATGGCAAGTTAGTTTATATTTCACCATTAGATTTTGATGGTTCATTTTTCCGTTATAACCACTATAAGAAAGTTCCAGGTTATTTCATTGTCGACGCGACATCGAAGAATGCTAAACCACAGTTCGTTAGGAAAAGCATGCGTTATACACCGTCAGCGTATTTTGGACATGATGCTTCCAGAAAAATTTACGCTTCAATCGTTGGTCGGGGATTAGTTATTTCTGGTAGTGCACCACAATTGGAAATAAATGAATCTGGGCATCCATATTATGTGCAGACTTTGTATAAACAATATGGGCTATCTAATCGAAAGAATTACCGTAAAATCTATGTTGCCGTACTAGATTCTGTTTCTGGTAAAGTTAAAGTGTACAAACAAGGCGATGAGACCAAGTGGATAGATGTGACGTTTGATCCAAATATTGCCAGTGATAAGATTTATTCCTATGCTGCTGAACGTAATGGTTGGTGGAATGCTCATGGATTTGGTGGTTCTCGTCTCGGCGTTATGAAGTCAGTTGAAGGAGTTGGGACTGAGGGACATGATGATGTTTTCACACCAATTGCTTATAAAAATAATATTTATTACTTCACTTCTATGACAAGTAACAATCGGAAACAAACGTCTGTTTTAGGTTACATGTATGTGAACGCTAAAACTGGTAAAACTTATTATTATCGTGAAGAAGCTGACGCTATGACGCCTAATCGGGCTGACAGTTTGGCTGAAAATCGAATGAAACAAACGCAATGGAAAGCTAATATGCCACTACTTTATCGGATTGATGGTAAGCCAACTTGGGTCGTTTCGATGATTGATGATAATGGAGCATTTATGTCTTATGTCTACTTGTTAGCTAATGGTAATGGGACACAGGATACTGTTGCAGTCGGCACTGATGCTAAATCGACATTGCAGAAATATCGTAATTTATTCAATGCTGATTTAGGAACAGCTAGTTCCTCTCATTCGGGAAAGAAACAACAGTTCAATGGAACCGTGAAACGAGTGGTCAAAGTTAATAATAGTGAGATTGCCTTCTTGTTGGATGATAATGAGAATGTTTTCTATGCTTCGATTAAAGACTATCCACGGAATATGTTTATCCAAAGCGGTGATCAGATTAGTTTTACAGGTTATAAAGATGGTCAGACGGTCGTTGTCGTTAAGGATATTAGTAACAAGAGTTTATAGAAAAAACTGTTACTAGTAAACGAATTATTTAGTTCGTTTGCTAGTAGCAGTTTTTTTTGCGATAAAAATTATTGGATTTAAACGTAATTAAGTACAGAAGGGGGATTTTAATAGGTAAATTTCATGGTGCTTTATAATTATTAAAGATGATACAATATCTTTGCCAAAGTAACATATTTAAGTATGTAATTTTTTTATCGGAGGTTTTAAAATGATTAACCAAAAGAAAACGGGTTATACGGCTGATCAGATAGCTGATTGGTACTTGAGCAAATCAAATATGTCACCTAAGAAATTACAAAAGATTCTTTATTATGCTTACGCTTGGGTTTTGACATTGACTAATGATGATATAAATCATTTGGATAATAAATTATTTGATAATAATTTTGAAGCATGGGCACATGGTCCTGTTATTTATAGTATTTATGAAGAGTATAAATTGTATGGGTATAATGACATTCCTAAATATGAAGGGAACATTGTAAAGTTGCCCGACGACATTAGTGATATATTAAGTCAGGTTTGGGATGAATATGGTTCCTTTACTTCTGATCAACTTGAAAGTATTACTCATCAAGAAACACCATGGATTAATGCTAGAGAAGGTCTCTCTCCATTGGCATCTAGTAACAAAGTGATAACTGATAAGGATATATTTGAGTGCTATATAGAAAGGGTTGCTTAATATTTCTAAATCATCAAGAAGAAGGTTTAATACGATTGAACCAAAGAGCAACGTAATTAATCCGTTTGTTAACTTTAACAAGCATGAAAACGTTAGTATAGAATTGTCTAATTATCCTAATTGGATGAATTCGATTGATTTAAGGGGATTCAATAATTTCTATCACGATTCAGAAGAAGCTTGTTTTGTGGTGTATCAAATATTGAACAAAATGATTCCCTTTATCAAAACCCATTCAAAAGAGATTATTTCAAATCAATATAAACATTGTCATACGATTTCCAATGATAAACATGGTTTAATAATAAAAATTAATTAACTTATTAATAACTTTGATTTAGATCCTCAAATTGGTTTATGGGAAATTGCTGTAAGTAATAGTGGTGGTGTTCGTGTGATTTTTGGGCTTTATAGTAATGATGATAACTACTATTTTTACCCGCTATTCATTGATGCTCATCATCAAATCTATTCCGATTCTAAATTTAGAACTGATTATTCTAAGGTCTGTAAAATAAGATTTAAAGATATGAAAAATTCATCATATTGAAATTAAAGTGTAAAAAAACTACTGGAAAATGAATTTATTAATTCGTTTACTAGTAGCTTTTTGTTTGACCTTTTTGATTGTTATTATAAATCAACAAATAATCCTAGAAGAATTAAAAAAAGAGCTATAATACCTGCAGATATTACTAAAACAGTGAGAAATCGTTTAGTCCACATCCCGATTGTTTGATGATATTCAGTACTTTTTGTTTTTGAAGTAGTGGTTTCTTTTGATTTTTGAGGTGTAGGTTCTTTGTATGAAAATACAAGTTTTAGAGTTATCGGTTCGAAGAATTGCTGGACGGATTCTTGACCATTGGAATCAGTTACAATCTTTTTGAATTTACCACCGATAAAACTAATTGATAGTTTATATTTTTGTTTTAAAATAGATTTGATTTGCTCATCTGCGGGCACATAGCCGACTTCAAGAGTGGTGTTATCATGTTGAACTTGAAATAGTAGTTTGTTATCAATTATTTTTACTAAAAAGTCATGACTGGCATAATTTGCTTGTTCTAATTGATAGACGTTTTCGCCGAAAGTTAATTCCTTAATATCCTGATCTGACATACCATTAAATAGTGAATCGGCATTATTCTTTTTTATAAATTGTACAAATTTGGAAATCAATGATGGAAAATCATCGTAAGTAATTATTGTTCGCTCTATCTCCATGGTATTCTCCCAAGAAATGATATTTATTAAAATAATTATATCAATTGTTGACAGTAAAAGTAATTAATCCGTCAGTATGACCTCGCCAATCGCTTATGCTTTTGTGATAAATTTGTGTCCCAAGTTAAAAGAATGAAATTATTGCTCGTTTATAAATAATACGCTTTAATGAATTGAATAAGCTTTCTTTCGATGATATCATGATGATGCAGATTAAAGCATGAAATAATTTAGGAGAGTGATAGGTATGGCAACTAAAAGCTTCCAAACCGAATTCACATTTAATCAGAAAACAGGTAGAAAATTGGCGATTGCTCTTGATGGATCTAGAAAAACCGATATAAATCTTTCTAAACCTGTTGAGTTTTTGACCAATAAAAATGATAAAAAAAAGATAAATGATATTATTAAGGATTTTGATTAATGAGTTATAGTGTTATTCAATTAAAAGAATTAATGAATCAGGATTATGATTTGAATAAAGTGTTCTCTACGTTCTCATCTATTAATGGGGATGTGGAGAATTTTTTGTTGAATAAAGCAGTTCAGTTCGAAAAGTTGGATTTATCACGTACTTACTTAGTGTTCACATCGTATAAGGGTAAAAGTGTGTTAGCTGGTTATTATTCAATTACTAACAAACCCTTAATAATTTCTAAAAGAAATTTCTCTAAACTATCAAGTAGCTTGAGAAAAAAATTGCTAGGTATGGGCCAAAAAACTGAACGTGAAAATTATGAGATTAAATCAATATTGGTTGGTCAGATTGGCAAGAATTTCAATCACAAGGAGTTGATATCAGGAACAGATATTCTTAAATTATCTTATATTACTATAAATCAAATTTATCAATTAATTGGTGGTAGAATTGTTTACTTGGAAGTAGATGATGATAATCATTTGCGTAAATTTTATAACAAAAATGGATTCAGAGAAGTTGAAGGGTATAGGACACCTAATAATCAGTGTCTTTACATTAAAAAGATAAGTGACATTGTTTCGGAGGATGCATAGGTTTGCATCCTTTTTATTTCACGGCTACCAAAATTATGAAATGGTAAAAAACATAATAAAAATGGAAACAAAAAAAGCCACCATATCGGTTGAAAAAACTGATATGGTGGCAACTAGGATACTAATTATCACCCGTATGGGAATCAGACCCCATTTTATAAGAAAGCTGTTAAAACAGCGATTGTAGTGCCTTTGAAAGACCTATTTTTTAATTGACTAAGCTTTTGACTAAGATTGACTAAAAATTTAGGTAGTTTACGAGTTTTTGAGATGCTTCTTTATTTTGTGATTGAGTAACATGTGTGTAAATATTTAAAGTTGTTTGTGCATCTTCGTGACCTAATAGTTCCTGTGCTTCTTTGATAGTCGCACCTGCTGAAAATAATGCACTGGCATAAGTATGTCTAAACCCGTGTATAGTTATTTTAGGTAACTTACAATCATCTCTATTTAAAATTGCATATAACCATTTACGAGGTGTATTAAGCGATCTAAATGTATTCTTATTGGTAGCAAATAGTAATTGATTATTACCACTAGTATTAACACCTAACATCAGATATTCTCGTCTCTGCTGTATATGCCAAAGCTTTAAATATTTGATCGTAGTGCTATCTAAAGGGATAATTCTAGTACCTTTTTTAGTTTTAGTATTATTAATTTGTAGTTTACCTTTAATACCTTGGGCAAGAGTTTTATTAATGCTTAGGGTATTTTTTTGCATATCAATATCATTCCATGTCAGTGCCAAACACTCTCCACGTCTAATACCACTGAATGCTAGTACACGAAAGAGAGTGTACTTTTCTAGGTTTTTCTTAGGATCAATGAAACAAAAAAACATTTTTAATTGTTCTTTTGTCCAAAAATTAGGGCTTTTGTCCTCGTATTCTTTATTTTTAGGGATGATAACACGGGTAGCAGGATTATCTTTTATATAACCTTGTTTGATAGCATATTTAAATATTGCATTGGTGTAATTGAACCATGGTTTATAGTTATAAGTTGTTATTTTAAACCAACCATTAACGGCGCGTTGTATTTGAGCAGTTTTAATAGTCCTAATACGATATTTACCAAATGTAGGTAGAATATGGTTTTCAAACATCTTTTGACGTTTATACCAAGTTGATTCACGTACCGTATTTATATAACTAGAAAACCAGTCATTGTAAACCTGTTTAAAAGTGATATTCTCATTAGGCTTTTTTTGCTCAATCATCCCTTGAGTAGATAGATATTCCAAACGTTTTAATGCCATGGTTGCTTCTTTGACAGTTTTAAACCCCCTACGAGTAGTTGTGCGTTGTTTTCCAGTTTGCTCATTAATTCCAGCATATATTTGAAATTTATAGGCGGTAGAACCGTCTTTTTTTGTGTACTTTTTAATTCTTTTGTCCATTGTTTTACTCCTAAATGCTATCGGGGCGGTTTAGGCTAGTAATTAGATATCTGAATTATTTTTCTTGTTTTTTTCTATTTCCTTATCAATCTCCATATCCTGTTTTATAAATTCATAAGAACCATCATAACGTTCAGTTAGTTCAACAATTTTGTCTTCGTATTTTTTAGCCTTTTTGTCACCGCTAGCTGAATCTAATAATAAGCAGAAAACGTCTTTTAGTATGGTATTGATTTCGTTAATACTTACTCTATTAGATAAGTTGTTAGCAATATCCACATATTTTTGATCTGTTGTTTCTGGAGACAGAATGGCTTGAGCAGTTTTAAGAAATGTGTTTGTAGATATTTCGTTAAGTACATTTAAAGATTCTTTTCTGTTTATCAAAAATGAATCTGATTTAGGGTCATATTTTTGGGTATTTATAAATTTATCGAAACTTTCAAGTATTTCTGGATCTTTAATGTCGCTAACACCTTGTAAGTAACCTATTGAAACATCAAGTGCAGTAGACATTTTTTTCCAAGTCGATAATTTAGGTTCACGACTATCGTTTTCGTAGGCACTAACAGATTGTTTTGAAATATTCAATATATTAGCAAGCTTAGTTTGGCTAATACCCTTACTTAATCTAGCTTTTTTTATATTATTCATTCTGTATTATCACCTCTTTTTGTTTATTTTACTACATTACAAAAAATACAACCACTTAAAGTGGACAAAGATAAAAAATGGAGTTATATTATTAATGACCACTTAAAGTGGACGGAGGGAGAAGAAATGAAAAAATTAACAGATGATTTCATTAGTGATGTTGTCAGAATCAAAGGGATGACATCAGTTAAGGAATTGGCGAAACTTACTAAGGTTAATCGGTGGACGTTATCAGATGTTTTGAATGGGCGAAAAAGAAATGTTAGTAACGTTACATACACAAGACTAATAGAATATGTAAAAGATAGGGAGGTATAGACATGGAAATAACATTATCAAAAGATCAAAAAGCATCCCTAGGAGAGGATATTTACAAGGTGGTTATTAACTCTGTTGATAAAGCTCGTAAGGATGCAAGTTTAGATAGTAAAGATTTTTTTCGCAAGAAAGAAGCATGTAAGTATTTAGGTGTTTCAAATAATACGTTTGATCATTTTATTGAGGACGGTCTTACTTATCATATTGTTAGAGGTATAACGCTTTACAGCAAAGAAGAAATTAAGCAATACATATTAGAACACTAAAATAAATTAATCAGCTATCGGGGCGGTTATAAATAAGCTTAATTGAATACTAAAGGGAGTGCGTGGAATGGATGAACTTGTATTTGTTAATGATGCTTTGATTAGTTCTAAACCATTTACAACAAGTGAAATTATTGCTAAACAAATGCATCTCAAAGAAAGCACAGTAATACATAGAATTAATCAATATAGAGATAGATTAGAACATTTTGGCAAGATTGAATTTAAGTCGATTATCGAACGAAATTCGGGTGCAGGTAGACCTAAAAAATTTGCTCAATTAAATGAACAACAAGCTACTTTACTTATTACATTTTTTAAAAATACTAAAGTTGTTGCTGACTTCAAAGAAAACTTAGTAAGACAGTTCTACGACATGAGGCAAGAGATTATTAAACGTAGGATCTATAAGGAAATAGACAAGCCTGTGCGCCGTACCCTTACTGATACCATTAGTAAATGGCAATACTTTAACAAATGGAGTTACAAGGCTATTACCGATCTAATATGTAAAGCGATAACTGGTAAAACAACCAAAATTTTAAAATTAGATCGTGGATGTGGTACTGATGTGGTTGGTACTGACATATATACATCTAAAGAAATGGCTATGTATCATGTCTTAGAATCCAAAGTTATTAAAATGCTTAATAATGGTAATACATATGAGCAAATTAAGCTTGAGCTGTTAAAAAAGAACGTACAACCTGAAAAATGTAAAAAAAATAGACATTACTAACCGACCAAGTAAGTAATATCTATCGTGTATTTTGCTAATCAAATACCCTTACATTTTATCATGATTCAATAAAAGAGGATAAATAAAAATGGAAATCAAATTGAATTTAAAATCATCAGAAATTACTAATTTAAAAGTGTTAAGTTCGCTATCAGATAATGCTTTGAATACTCTTGTGTTGCTTAATAGCAATAATATTAACGTCACAGCCACAGTAAGCATCCCTATTAATGGGGATATACCAACTCAAAAAAATACAAAGAAATCATTAATTGAATTATCAAACCTAGGACTTATTAAGTTGAACTAAGGGGGTGTTTATTTGATCTATGAGCAAACTGGTATGAATAACAACAATTTGACCAAAGTATCCAATGAATCCCTTGTTCAATTTATTTTAGATTACAAACCGCAATATTCTAATGGCAAAGATGAAAACGGAAATAGTAAATTTAAACACCTAAAAGCTAAATATGTAATATCTGGAGAGTTAAAAAATGGGGCTACTACTAGAACTAATGAAAATCTTTTAACAAGGGATGCATTAATATTAGATATTGATCACCTGACAAGACATGATGAAACAGTGATGTTCAACAATTTATCAAGTAGCTTTAAGAGTATTGAGTGGGTAGCATATCCTAGTATTAACTCTAATCTTATGTGGGTAAACCGTAATACAGGAGTGCATGAAAATAAAGGTTACGGTTATAGGGTGATTTTTAGCGTTGATCGACCATTTAAGGAAGATGAACGTAAATCATTGATCGCCAATGTATGTAAAAGATTGGGCGTAAAAGATGATTCCAATGCTGAACAATGGTCTCAAGTCATGGGACTACCTGTTAAAAATATCCATACTAAAGACATGAACAAATTTATTAGAAATAACGTGGGACAACCGTTAAAAGTTGATGATTATATGATTAAGATTGCCAAAGTTAACGTTTCTAGTAAACCTACGTTGCATACTGCCACGATTAATGATGACTACGCTATTAATTTACTGAAACAATGGACTAATAGGCACCAAAAATATTTAATGACTGAAAGTAATTTTTCAAATATTTTAATTGG
Organism: Companilactobacillus nantensis DSM 16982; assembly: GCF_001435815.1. GTDB lineage: Bacteria > Bacillota > Bacilli > Lactobacillales > Lactobacillaceae > Companilactobacillus > Companilactobacillus nantensis. Next base: position 15,423 of record NZ_AZFV01000023.1, read on the forward strand.
CTTAGTTGGTTATTACCAAAGTGGAGATATTACACAAAATGTATTAACGCAATCTATGACCATTCTAGCTATGGATAATAGCAATTGGGCTACTGACAACATTAGAAAATTAAAGGCGCATTTTAATTATTCTGCTAATATTCCTAGCAAGTCGTTTAGAGAGTTTTTTTCATCAGGTACAGTAGATAGGTTTAAACCTGTAAAAATGACTGCTAGAACACTTATTAATAGGATGAAAGACACTAGAAACGAGTGGTTAAGTGAGATTAACGAACAACTAAAAAATGAAAACTCTAATGCACGTACACGTAAATCACTTTCACCGTCCACTATTGCTAAATTAATAAAGATGTATATTCCAATGTTTAAAACCACCAATGGAGATGATGCATTATTGTGCATCTATAATTTTGATAATGGTATCTATGAAACTAATGAATTTTATTTAGCTGAAATGGTAGATAGCCTAGAAGAAAACTATACAGAGAAACAAATAGATGCAGTTAGATATAAGCTGATGTTAAGAGCATCAATTAATGAATTGGAACAAAGTTCTATGTTAGTCCCAGTTAATAATGGCATTTACGATCAAGAAAACAATGCACTCATTCCCTTTGATCCTAGTTACAGGTTTTTATCCAAGGATGCTACAAACTATAATAAGAACGCTAAGGAACCTAAATACAGCTTATCAGACGGTTCATACTGGACGCCTAGCAGTCTTATAAAGGATCTATCATGTCATGATGCTGAAATTGAAAATGTATTGTACGAGGTTATTGCTGATTCCATTAATGGTAATTTTTCCCGTGAACAAGCAATATTCTTGTTAGGTAATCAAAACGGTGGGTTAAGTAATAATGGCTCTAACGGTAAAGGAACATTTCAAGATTTAATACAAGGTATTGTTGGAGATAAAAATACATCACATCTTAAAGCTGATGACATGGATAAACATTTTATGATAAATGAGCTAATTGGCAAGACTGTAAATATCGGGGATGACTTGCAATCTAACGTTTACATTGATAATTCATCAAATTTCAATAGTGCAGTTACAGGAGATGTAATATTTACCGATCGTAAAAATAAAAGTCCAGTATCTTTCAGGTTTAAAGGAACTGTTATCCAGTCAACTAACGAGATGCCTAGTTTTAAAAATAAAACTGGTGGCACGTATAGACGTATGATTATTATTCCTTTTAATGCTCATTTCAAGCCCAGTAAAGACGGTAAAAAGATTAAAGGTAGTTACATTAAAACTAAAGAAACACGTGAGTGGATCTTAAAGAAAGCCTTAGAGATGCCTTTTTTTACTGAATACACGCAACCAAGTGCATCCAAAGAGTTAATGAGTGAATTTAAAATAGACAATGATACTGTAAGACAATTTTTTAATGAAATTATGTCCCAGTTACCCATTGCCCGTATTGATAGTCACCCATTGTATCAGCGCTATCAAAGTTGGTGTATTGATAGTGGTTATAGAAATCCACTTGCAAAGCAAACGTTTATTAAACAGATCAAGGGAATTTTAAATGAACGGCAAAAAAAGATTGATTCTATATCTATGCAAGCTTTTGCAGATATTGCTAAGAGTAAGAATAGACGTAATGATCTAATTAATAAAAATTTGCCGTTAATAAAATGTGATTTTAGTTATACTTTTGTGGTTCCAATTGGTAAGTATGCTAGTTATGTGGACGATAAAGGATTTAGCTATATGTCAAGTAAACAAAGACGTGTATTCAAGTTTCCCTTAAGAGAGTTATTAATTGATACATTGACGTTATATGATAACTTGCCTAATAAGAATAGTCCTGAATATGATAAATTGAACCAGCGACTTAGAGACTATCAAAAAAGATTAATAAAATAACGTGCATACTTATTTAAATACCGTTAGATCAGTATTGGTGTAATTCAGTATGCAACTAATATAAGCACGTTAATCTAGTGGTGTATATTTGCTAAATGCTATTAAACTAACATTTATTAAACTAAGTATGCAGGTATTCACTTTATTAAATATTCTTTATACAGTAATGCATTAATGAAGGAACATTAAATGATAAGGACTATGATTTACCTCGTTTTAAAGTACGTGCATAGTGTATAGTTTCCTTTTGTATCATTGATATACCAGTGTTTTGGAAAGTATGCATGAGGTGCATGTATGATATAAAAATGCAAAAAAAAGTCATTCACTAAGTAAATGACTAAAACTAATATAACTGATTCCTAACCTATAAATTGTAGCACTTGTAAGTGGGAGTTAATGGTTAAATAATCAATTTAGTAAATGGTGTTATGCATATATTACTAATTTAGTTGTAATGGCTAATATAGACAGACAGATTTAACAAATTAATTCTTAACGAGTAAAATTGGTTTGTCGTTTTATTAAAAGTATCAAGATATTTTAGGGGGGATTAACGTAATGATTGGTGATTTTGGTTCAATGATAGTAGGTATACTAATCATTGCAGGTATTGTATATTTCATAAGGAAGACATGGCAAGGTCGTAAACAAAAATTAGATCATTCAAATGTTATGTTTGTACTTTCGATTGTCATTGCTCTAGTAGTTGTTCCAATGGCGGTTGGTTTTATAGGCGGATCATTAAATAGCTTGTTTCATCCTACGCCCACATTAGCCGTTGATAATAAAAACGTTAAAATTACTGGTACTAATACCAAGGGTACATTGAAGGGTACTACTAGACCAAACGTAAAAGTGAATTTAAAAGAATCTGACGGAATAGATCACGTTAAAAAATCAGTTATTTCTGATTCAAATGGTAAATTTCAATTTAAAAATTTGGAATCTGATTCTGACTTTAAGTTACGTGCGGTTAATGGTCCAAATAAATCTAACGTTGTTCATGTTTCAATCGGTGATATTCCTGATTCTGCTTATACCCAATTGTCTATTGATCATTCTGATGATGATGACAATATTAAGATTAAGCAGGACGATAACCAGAAAGCTACAATCACTGGAACAGCAACAAAAAACTCAAATATTGAAGTGGACAACAACGACTATGAAAAGATTAAATCAATTCATGTTGGAGACGATAAGAAATGGTCGCTCACTTTGAATGGATCTAACACAAAGAAACAAGTTGAATATAGTATTCTTGCAAAACGTAAGGGTCTGCAAGAAAGCTATACAGATGATATTACAGTTGTAAATCCTAACTACACTGCTCCAGCTAAAAAAGCACCTGTTACTAAAAATAGTAATGAAAACGCAGGGTCTGCTGATGACTCTAATTCAGATAAACAATCTAATTCAGATAAACAATCTAAGTCAGATGATCAGAAACTGGATGAGCAAACATTTGTTGCTGATATGAAAGCATATTTAAATAACAAATATCCTGATGTTTCGTTTAGTTACTCCAAAGGAATGGCTTCATTCACTGTTCCTAATGAAGTATCTGCTTTAAATAAACAAGAAAAAAAGGTATATGTAGCTCCACTTTATGATCGTATGATTACTTTCTCAAGTAATGAAGACATGAAGACCGTTCCTACTATCCTAGTTGAAACACAAGACGGAACACCAATAGCACGTAGTGCTGTATTCAGTTCCAGTGGATATAAAGTTTATAAATAGTGAATATTTTACTAAGATACCTAATCAATGTTAGGTATCTTTTTTTAGATAAAGGGCAGATAGGGCAGGCTTATAAAAAGGGAATTCGATGTAATTAAGATATTAATAATAATATTGCAGATTTTGCAGACTATAAAAGAAATGTAATTTGCATAGTAATCGTATGCCTAATTTTAAGTAACATTGTTCTATTGAAGGATAAAAAAAGACCGTTAGTCATTTGACTAACGATCTAACCGCCCCAATAGTAATATTTTTGACTAAGCTTTTGACTAAGCTTGACTAACATATCAATAAAACTTAATGAAATTTCAATCTCTTAAAACATTGATTTAGCAAGCCTTAGAGCTCGTATAAAATGATTTAGACACAAAAAAATCACCCGTATGGGAATCGAACCCATAACTCCACCTTGAGAGGGTGGCGTCTTAAACCATTTGACCAACGGGCAATTAAAACAACACTCATAATTTTAACTGTAAACAGGCCATCCTGTCAATATGAATGTTGTGATTATTATTAATTATTTTTTAGCATCCTTAGTTTTGATTATAAGCACGTAAATCAACATCCCAATCAAAACAATTGTATAAATAGCACTAGCGAAGCCAGCGTATTCCATAATGATCCAACCAGTGACCCGAGCACTAGCAATCAGCAACATTGATAAAACACCAAACATGACGATACGACGTAATAAATCTTGGTAAACTTCATTGAACTTTTTTTGATTATTTCTCAAAATAAAATAACTCCTGACATAATTGCACCACCTAGAATTGCTAGTAGGTTATTTAAAAAGTGAACTGTAATATCAGCCTTGATATTTTTTGTTCTATAATAAACGCCAGCTAGAACAATTCCTAAGAGAATTTTGGATAAAGCATAGATCCAGTCTGTATCAGCTGCAAATGGTGCGTGAACATATCCAAAGAGCAGACCACTGATGAGAATGGATAAAAATGGTCGATCGACGAAAAACCAGTTCATGAAAATTCCACGGAAGAGAATCTCTTCTAAAATGGGTGCAACAAAAATAGTGAAGATAATTAAGATGACCATACTATTATTGGCAATTAATTTCAAAGCCTCAACGTTATCATTCGTACTGCGCATAAATGGAACAGTCGCGACGTTGATTAATAATGTCAAAATAGTTCCTAGACCAACAATCATCCAAGTACTTTTAGTAAATTTCTGAGTGGAAAACTTTTGGGCTCGTTTAAAAACAAAAATAATTATGGACGCAGCAATAATTAATAATACAATAGTGGCAATTGGTGCGTAATTTTGATAAGCGGAATATTTTGTTCCTAACTGTTTCTTTGTTAACGTTAGAATGCTTAATGGTAATTGTTCCAGTATAAATAGTCCTAAAAAGACTATAATATGAAATATGACTCTAATGGGATGATAAGTATTTTTTGTATTCTTCATGAAAATACCACCTTATTTGAGATAATTATTAGAATTTTTTGATAATTAGTGCTTTAATACTATAATGCTACAGAGAGTTTTAAAGGGAGTGAATAAATGTTTAAGATTGCTCGAGGTAGAATCAATAGCTGGCAAGTTCTTGGTGCGGTCATCTTCATGATTTTCCAAGTTGTTGCAACGCTATATATACCTAATATTACATCTGACATTGTTAACAAGGGTGTTATCACTGGTGATACTAATTATATCGTACAAGCCGGAATAAAGATGGTTATTGTATCACTTATTACAGTTGTCGCCGCTTTTGGGAATGTTTTGATGGCTTCACAAGCATCACAAGGGTTAGGTCAGAAATTAAGATCTGATTTGTTCAAAAAGATATTAAACTTTACACACGATGAATTCGATAAATTCGAAACTTCATCACTTACAACTAGAACAACCAATGATGTTGTTCAAATTCAAAACGTTATGATCATGATGTTACGTATGATGATTATGGCTCCAATTATGTTGATTGGTGCTAGTTTTATGGCTTATCAAAAGAATGCAGAAATGACCAAGATTTTCTTGATTTCAATTCCTGTTTTGATTGTTGTCGTTGGACTAGTCATGTATTTTGCTGTGCCATTATTTAAGGCTATGCAAAAGAAAACTGATCGTTTGAACTTGGTTTTCCGTGAAGGATTAACAGGTGTTCGTGTTATCCGTGCCTTCAGACAAGATAAATTCGAACAAGATCGTTTCAAAGATGCTAATGCTGACTACACTAACAATGCGGTTAAGGTATTTACTATTGTTGCGGTTATGTTTCCTGTCGTTACTTTAGTTATGAGTGGTACTAACGTTGGTATTACATGGTTAGGTGCACACTACATTGCTAATCAATCAATGGAAATTGGTAACATGATTGCTTTCATGACTTATGCAATGCAAATTTTGATGAGTTTCATGATTCTTTCGATGGTATTCGTGTTTGTTCCTCGTGCTTCAGCTTCAGCTGCTCGTATTCAAGAAGTTTTTGAAACAGAAAGCAAGCTTGATGTTGTTGCTAAACCTGCCAAGGTCGGGGATGAAGCATCACTTAGTTTCAATGATGTTAACTTTAGATATAACGGTGCCGAAAATTTGGCTTTAGCTAACTTGAATTTCAAGGTAACCAAAGGCCAAACTTTAGCCATTATCGGTGGTACTGGTTCTGGTAAGAGTTCATTGATTAACTTGATTCCAAGATTTTATGATGCTGAAACTGGTGTTGTAAGTGTTAACGGAACTGATGTTAAGGCATTGAGTACTGAAGATATTAACAGTATTGTTTCGATGGTGCCACAAAAGGCCTTTCTCTTTAAGGGAACAATTCGTGAGAATATGGCTTATGGTAAGGAAGATGCGACTGACGATGAAATTTGGCACGCATTGGAGATTGCGCAAGCGGCTGATTTCGTTAAAGAGTTGGATGGTCAACTTGATGGTGAAGTTGAACAAGCTGGTGACAACTTCTCTGGTGGTCAAAAGCAACGTTTGGCAATTGCCCGTGCATTAGTTAAGGATTCTTCAATTTACGTCTTTGATGATTCCTTCTCAGCACTTGATTTCAAGACTGATCTCAATTTAAGAACAGCCTTGAAAAATGATGCCAAAATTAGTCAAGCGGTCGTTGTCATTGTTGGTCAACGTATTTCAACCGTTGCTGATGCTGACCAGATTGTCGTCCTTGATGACGGTAAGATGGTTGGACTTGGAACTCACCAAGAACTAAAAGAAAATAATAAGACTTATCAAGAAATTATTGAGTCGCAATTAAAGGAGGTTAAGTAATGGCTGAGAAAAAACCTCAATCTTCACCTTCAGTTGGACATGGTCCTGGTAATCATGGTCCAGCGGTTGTTGTGAAGCCAAAGAACTTCTGGAAGACAACAGGTCGTCTAGCTAAATATATGTCAAGTTACATTGTGGGCTTGATTGTTGTTTTAGCCTTAGCGATTGCTTCCGCTATTTTCCAAATTAAGACTCCTAAGATCTTGGGTGAAGCTACAACTGAGATTTATAAAGGATTAATGACTGGTATTGCTCAACAAAAAGCTGGTTTGAAGATCAACGGCTTACCAATCAACTTCACTAAGATTGAACATATCATTATGATTGTTATCTTGATGTATCTAGCTTCTGCTATCTTTAGTTTTATTCAACAATTTGCGATGACGAGAATCTCACAAAGAACAGTTTACAAACTAAGACGCGATTTGAAGTCAAAGATGCAAAGACTACCAATCAGTTATTATGATTCACATTCAAACGGTGATATCATGTCACGTGCTATCAATGATATGGATAATATTGCCGGAACTTTGCAACAAAGTTTGACTCAATTCGTAACTAGTACGGTAACTTTCGTCGGTGTTATTTGGATGATGTTCACGATTAGTTGGAAGATGACATTGATTGCTTTAGCAACTGTGCCATTGAGCTTAATTGTTGTTGGTATCATTGCTCCACAATCACAAAAGTTTTTCAAACGTCAACAAGCTTCATTAGGTCTTTTGAATAACCAAGTTGAAGAAAACTATTCTGGTCACGTCGTTGTTAAGAGTTTTAACCACGAAGGTGAATCAATTGACGAGTTTGAAAAGGAAAACGCTAAGTTATACAAGGCTTCATGGAAAGCACAATTGATCTCAGGTATCGTTATGCCTTTGATGATTTTTGTTAATAACTTAGGTTATGTTTTCGTTGCCATGTATGGTGGTATTCAAGTTGCCAATGGTAATATTTCTTTAGGTAATATCCAGGCTTTCTTGCAATACATGAATCAATTTTCACAACCAATCGCTCAACTAGCTAACTTGACGAATACAATTCAAGCAACTGTTGCTTCAGCGGAACGTGTCTTTGAAATTTTGGATGAACCTGAAATGAACAATGACAAAGTTGATGTACCTGATGTTGATATTGATGACAAAGTTACTTTGGACCACGTTAAGTTTGGTTATGAAGGTCGTCCAACCTTGCTTGAAGATTACAACTTGAACGTTAAACCAGGTGAGATGGTGGCTATTGTTGGGCCAACTGGTGCTGGTAAGACAACCATCATCAACTTGCTCGAACGTTTTTATGACGTTAACGGTGGTTCTATCAAGTTAGGTGGAAAAGATGTTCGTAACATGACACGTGAAGAAGTCAGAAGCCACTATGCAATGGTGCTTCAAGATACATGGCTCTTTACCGGTTCAATTTACGATAACTTGAAGTACAGTCGTGAGGATGCGACGAAAGAAGAAATTATCACAGCAGCTAAGGCAGCCCACGTTGATAACTTTGTTCGTCAATTGCCTAAGGGTTACGACACTGTCTTAAACGAAGAAGCTTCCAATATTTCTCAAGGTCAAAGACAATTGATTACAATTGCCCGGGCCTTCGTTGCTGACCCAGAAATTTTGATTCTTGATGAAGCCACATCATCTGTTGATACAAGAACTGAATTACATATTCAACATGCGATGGAACGACTTTTGAAGAATCGGACAAGTTTCGTTGTTGCCCACAGACTTTCAACAATCCAAGATGCTGACAAGATTATTGTTATGAATCATGGTTCAATTGTTGAAACAGGTAATCACGAGGAGTTGATGGCAAAGAATGGCTTCTATGCTGATCTTTACAATTCACAATTCGCTGGAAATGTCGCTTTGTAAAATAGATAGATATATAATTGGAACGTGTCAGTTGGCACGTTTCTTTTTTTGTTTGATTATAAATATGCCGTCTCCAGAGCTGAGCAATATTCACTGGCTGTGCGGATCGGTCTGAGCCAAGGTCTCAGCCCTCGGTTTGAAGCCTTACCAGAGTTCGTTAAGTCTCCAAACACGCCCGGTGGNCGGATCGGTCTGAGCCAAGGTCTCAGCCCTCGGTTTGAAGCCTTACCAGAGTTCGTTAAGTCTCCAAACACGCCCGGTGGTGTAAGAGCTAAAGCTCTAACGCCACTTTCACAGCCAGTGAATATTGCTCAGCTCTTCCGACTAGTTAATCTGTAAAAGAATCATTTGTGGTCGTTTAATTTTTTTTTAATTGTTAATAATGGTTAGATAAATATTTTTGATTACTTATGGATACAAATTAGTGGATACAAATTAGTTTATTTAGAATCAATTTATTATTTAGCGATGATAAGTGTATGTATTTAATCAATAATAAATCTAGCCGGAGGTTGTAAGGGACAAAGTCAGCAGTGATAGTGGTGTTAGTGCTTTAGCACTTACACCACAGGACGAGTTTTGAGATTCGCGGGTTATGCGAAGCTCAAAATCGAGCCTGGAGACCTTGGCTCCAGGCGGTCCCACAGCAGACTTTGTCCCTTACAACCGCAGGCGGCATATATAAAAAGTTCTGAAGGGTAAAAAAATATGGCAAATTTTGAAGAGACCAAAGCACAAATTATTGATTTAGTTAATAAACGAATTGTCCCAGGAGCTAGTTTTGGCTTCATAAATTCGGCTCAGACGCAGAAATTCATTTATGGTAATAAGGAGTGGGTTCCTGAGATAACTCCGCTCAAAGGTGATGAATTACACGATTTAGCCTCATTAACGAAGGTCATGGGGACTGTTCCCTTGATTTTAAAAATGTTAGATGAAAAGTTAATTAATTTACACGATCCCATTAAAAAATATTTACCTGAATTTGCTGATGACCGGGTCGAACTGTTCCACTTGATTACACATACTTCTGGAATTCACGGTTATATTCCTAATCGTGATGCTTTGGACAGTGATGAATTGATTCAAGCACTCTTAAAATTGCCTGTTACTGACACTTTCAATAAAAAAGTCGTCTACACGGATACTGGATTGATTTTCTTAGGTCTAGTAATTGAAAAGTTTTATCATATGCCAGTTCAAGATGCGATTATGAAATATATCATTGAGCCAGAAGGTTTGAAAGATGCGACTTTTGATCCAGATCCTAAACGTTGTGTGCCAACATATGAGGTCAATGGTCAGATGCTACAAGGTGTTGCCAATGACCCTAAAGCTCGTCAATTAGGTAAGCACTGTGGTTCTGCAGGTATGTTTGCAACGTTAGATGATGTGATGAAATTTGCACAAGATATGTTGAAAACTGACAAGAAATTTTTGTATCATAATTTCACAACGCTTGATCCTGGTCGCTCATTAGGATGGGACGTGAAGCCTGATGGCTCAGGTCATGTATTATTCCATACTGGTTACACTGGAGAATTTTTGGCTTTAGATTATCAACATCAAACAGCCATGGTCGTAATGACAAATCGAGTTCATCCAATTCAAAATAACCAATTGTTCTTGGAGCGTCGGGAAACAATTTTAGATGCTTTTTTGAATGAAAGTAAATAATATTAAATTAAAACAAAAAAAGCCCCTCAGTTGGATTGGTTTCCAATTGAGAGGCTTATTTTATTACTTTTGTTTAATATAACCCTTGTCCATCAATGCCTTGCGTAAGCCAAGCATTGCCGTATAAGTTGCTAAGACGTAAATTTTTTCAGTTGGAATATTAGGAATTTCTTTGACGAAATCGTCAATTTCAACTGTTTCAATATTTTTATTCATATCAAGACCAGCAATCTTGAAACGATATGTAACATCCTTAACACGTTTACCACCAGTGATAACTAATGGCAATTTGTCGTAATCGAAGTCTTCGAAATTAGCGTCCCAGATCCAACTTGTATCAAGACCATCTGCATAATTAGCATTTAATAAGAAAGCAAGTGAATATGGATCTTTGTCACTCAAAACAGTTTCGATAACTTGGTTCAAACCAACTGGGTTCTTAACTAAGATGATATTGACATCCTTGCCATCAACGTTGATTGTTTCTTGACGACCAAAGACTTTTTCATCATAGGCGAAAGCTTTTTGCATTTGTTCAACATTGATACCCATTTCAGAGGCAATTGCGTAGGCGGCTAAGGCATTATAAACATTATATTTACCACCGATATTCATATTGAACTTGTTGCCGTCAATTTCAAATTCTGTTTTGTTAGGTAATAATGTTGAAATGTCAGTCACTTGATACTTCAACTCATGACGCTTGAAACCACAGTTAGGGCAGAAGTAGCTACCCAAGTTAGCGTAAGAAATCATATGGTAATGCATAATGTGATTGCACTTAGGACAAAGGACACCATCAGTATTAGTTGGAGCCTTGAAATCCTCAGTTTCATGACCTTTGTCAGAAAAACCGTAATAAACAACTTTATTAGGTAAATCTTTTGAAGCAAAGATAGCAGCATCACCGTTAGCGATGATTGTAGCATCAGGAGCCATCTTGATACCGTCAAGAATTTTTTGATAAGTTGTATAAATTTCCCCATAACGGTCCATTTGGTCACGGAAAATATTTGTTAGCACGAAATACTTTGGCTTGATGTAGCTACAAATGATTGGAACATTAGCTTCATCAACTTCCAAAACAGCGATAGGACGCTTACTCTTTTTGTGATGAGTAACGAAACTCGTAACAATTCCTTGAATCATGTTCGAGCCAGTTGGATTAGTTAAAACGTCATCAAACTTTTGAACAAGCATCTTGTTGATTAAAGATGTCGTCAAAGTTTTACCATTAGTACCAGTAACAACGATTAAGTCGTAATCTTTGCCAAGACTTTTTAAAATATCTGGATCAATCTTGTAAGCAATTTTACCGGGGTATGAAGAACCACCGTTGAAAAATTTACTCAAGATAAAGTAAGATGTTTTGCCTGTAAATGTTGCAATTCCTGATTTAAATGTCATTACTAAAACCCCAAATTTAAATAGATTAAAATTAATATTATCACACCTAACCCCTATTTTAGTTGATTTTGACTGAAATTGGGAAATGTTTAATTAAATTTGCCGTCTCCAGAGCTGAGAAATATTCACTGGCTGTGCGGACCGATTCGGGCCAAGGTCTCGAATCTCGGTTTGAAGCCTCGCAAATTCGGCGAGTCTCCAAACACGCCCGGTGGTGTAAGAGCTAAAGCTCTAACGCCACTTTCACTGCCAGTGAATATTTCTCAGCTCTTCCGACTAATGTATCTGGATGGATAATGTAAGCCTTGTTTTACGTTAATGTCATGATTTGTCTATTATTTAATGTTATATACCATAAATTTAAAAATCTGTCGTTCATTTTGGAAATATTTTTACTAGTGAAAATAAAGAAGCAATGAATAAAATAGCCGGAAGGAACAAGAATTTAGGTCGCTGTGCAGGTGGCGTTAGTGCTTTAAGCTTACACCACGGGACGAGTTTTGAAATTCGCGTACTTTGCGAAGTTCAAAATCGAGCTTGGAGACCGCTCTTTGGCTCCAAGCGGTCCCCATAGCGACCTAAATTTCTTGTTCCTGGAGGCGGGCATCTTTAAATAACTTTCAACCTTTAATATGTTTGATATGTTCAAGCAGACGTTTTTTCGTTATAATCTTGTAGGACATATTTTTGGAGGCGTAAATTTGGCTCAATTATTTTTTAAGTATGGTGCTATGAATAGCGGAAAATCTATCGAGATTTTGAAAGTGGCACATAATTATGAAGAACAAGGCAAGTCTGTTATTTTGATGACTAGCATTTTAGATACTCGTTCCGGTACTGGAAAAATAAGGAGCCGGATGGGTTTGACTCGTGATGCGATTGTTTTGAACGATGATTCAAATGTTTTTGACATTGTTAAAGCAAAGGATCCTAATACTGCTTGTGTATTGATCGATGAATGTGAATTCATGACTAAAGATCAAGTTTTGCAAGCAACTAAAGTAGTTGATGACTTAGGAATTCCTGTTATGGCATTTGGTTTGAAGAATGATTTCAGAAATGAATTGTTCGAAGGAACTAAATATTTGTTGTTGTACGCTGATAAATTGGAAGAAATGAAGACAATTTGCTGGTTCTGTACAAAGAAAGCTACAATGAATATGCGTATGGCTAATGGTAAACCAGTTTATGAGGGTGATCAGATTGCAATTGGTGGCAACGAAATGTACTACCCAGTTTGTCGTCGACACTATAACCATCCTCCAATGCTCAATGAAGATTAATAAATAGAAGAAAGGATAGTTAAGTTGGATAAAATATTTGAACAACTAGAAACATTGCTTGAAAGATATCAAGAACTTCAAGAACTTATGAGTGATCCTGAAGTTATCAACGATACAAAGCGTTATATGGCTTACTCAAAAGAAGAAGCTGATATGCGTGACGTTGTAGCTGCTTTCAAGCACTATAAAGAATTAAAACAAAGTATTAGTGATAGTGACGAGATTTTGCGTGAAACTGATGACGCTGAAATGCAAGCTATGGCTAAGGATGAAATGGAGACTTCTAAGAAAGAACTTGAAGAAGTTGAACATAACATCACACTTTTGATGCTACCTAAGGACCCTAATGATGATAAAAATATTATCATGGAAATTCGTGGTGCCGCTGGTGGTGACGAAGCTAGTTTATTTGCGGCTGATTTGTTGAGTATGTATAGTAAATATGCTGAAAAACAAGGCTGGACGTTTGATATCATCGATGAAACAGATACTGAAGTCGGTGGTTATAAAGACGTTGCCGTTATGATTACTGGTACAAGTGTTTATTCCAAACTGAAATATGAAAATGGGGCACACCGTGTTCAACGTATCCCATCAACAGAATCGCAAGGTCGTGTTCACACATCAACAGCCACAGTTGCTGTTATGCCTGAATATGATGAAGTTGATATTGATCTTGATCCAAAGGATATCAGAACCGATGTTTATCGTTCATCTGGTGCCGGTGGTCAACATATTAATAAGACCTCATCAGCTGTTCGTATGACCCATTTACCAACAGGTATCGTTGTTGCTATGCAAGATCAACGTTCACAACAACAAAACCGTCAAAAAGCTATGCAAATTTTGAAGTCACGTGTTTATGATTACTACGAATCACAAAATCAAAGTGAATATGATGAACAACGTAAGTCAGCTGTTGGTACAGGGGATCGTTCCGAACGTATTAGAACTTATAACTATCCTCAAAACCGTGTGACAGATCACCGTATTGGTTTATCTTTGAATAAACTTGATCGGATTATGAATGGTGAATTGGAAGAAATCATTGATGCATTAATCGTTGATGATCAAACCAAGAAGTTGGAGCAAATTCAAAGTGGAGAAGCTAAGTTATTCTAACGCCCTGAAAAGGGCTTTTTCTATGTTAAGGGAGAAAGATAAATTTCCCGAAGATGCACAGTACTTAATGGAAGAATTAAGCGGATTCAATTACACACAATTACAACTTCATCGAAATGATTATGTTCCCAATGATATTTGGCGAAAATTTCGTGATGGATTGGCTCGGTTGATGATGGATGAACCTGTTCAATATATTTTGGGTTACGCATATTTTATGAATCGTAACTTTTCAGTTAATCAAAACGTACTTATTCCACGTCAAGATACTGAAGAAATGGTTCAGCAAATTATTGATGAGCACGGTTCAAAGCAAAAGAGTATTTGTGATATTGGGACCGGTTCAGGAATCATTGCCGTGACACTTGCTTTGGAGTTTCCTGAAGACGACGTGTTGGCAACAGATATTTCTGCTGATGCCTTAAAAGTAGCTGAACTTAATTCTGATAACTATCAAACAAATAATGTCTTTTTTAAGCAGAGCGATTTGTTTGATAGCATTGAACCACAAAAATTCGATATCGTTGTTTCTAATCCGCCATACATTGCTGAGGCTGAAAAACCAGATATGGATGCTAGTGTTATTAAGTATGAACCGGATTTAGCTTTATATGGTCAAGATAATGGGTTAGAATTTTATGAGAATATCACGCAGAAAGTTCAAAATTATCTTTCTGATGACGGTATTTTGTATATGGAATTCGGATTTCGACAAAAAAATGCAATAAAACAGATTTTTTGTGATAATTTACCCAATTATGTTGTAGAATTTCATAAAGATATAAGTGGGAATTACCGATATCTAAAAGCTAAAAAGGAGATGTAGTATTGGATACTGAGATACTAGAGAGTACACAGATTCAAGAAGCGGCAGATTTTCTAGCTAAAGGCCAATTGGTTGCTTTTCCAACTGAGACCGTTTATGGACTAGGAGCTGACGCAACAAGACCTGATGTAGTCAAGGATGTCTATGCAGCTAAAGGTCGTCCCAGTGACAACCCTTTGATTGTGCATGTTTCTAGTCCAGAGATGGTTTGGGAATACGCCGATACTAGCTACAAACCATTAGCAGAGAAGCTAATGAAGGCATTTTGGCCAGGCCCATTGACGATCATTATGCCAATTCAACCTGGCAAACTTTCCAAAGCAGTTACTGGGGGACTAACGACTGCTGCCTTTAGAATGCCCAATAATAAGGCTACTTTGAATCTTATCAAGACTTTTGGCAAACCAATTGTGGGGCCATCCGCTAATACGAGTGGTAAACCAAGTCCAACGTTAGCTAAGCATGTTTATCATGATTTGCATGGTAAAATTGCGGCTATTTTGGATGATGGCCCAACGAAACTAGGTGTTGAATCGACGGTCATTGACTTATCAGTTGAAATACCAACGGTTTTACGTCCTGGAATGATTGACTCAGATGATTTATTGAAAGTTATCGATAACGTCAATTCTGATCACCACAAGGTTACAGCAAACGAAGTTCCTAAAGCACCAGGTATGAAGTACAAGCACTATGCACCAAGCGCACAAGTCATCATTGTCGATGATGTAAAAGATTTTAAGCAAGCAGTCACTGAATACATCGCTAAAGATGTTCCAATGGGAGTTATGGCGACGGATGAAATTTTGAAGGAAGTACCAGCTAACATCGAAACATTTTCACTAGGAAACGATGTGTTGAGTGCTTCACGGGAATTATTTGCTGGTTTGCGTCAGTTAGATAATGACCACGTTCAATATATCTTAGCTCAAGGCTTTTCTGACGAAGGTCACGGTGCAGCATACAGTAATCGTTTGAATAAATCAGCCGGCAACACACACTATAAAAACTAAGGAGACTAATATGTCTAAATTTACAGTATTAAATCACCCCTTGATCCAACACAAACTTACAATTATCCGTAACAAGCACACTGGTACAAAGGTATTCCGTGAAGTTGCCAATGAAATTGGTGAACTAATGGTTTATGAAATCACTCGTGACTTGCCATTGAAAGATGTTGTTGTTGAAACACCAATGGGTAAATCAACTCAAAAGATTCTTGCTGGTAAAAAACTAGCTGTTATTCCTATCCTCCGTGCCGGTCTAGGTATGGTTGATGGTGTTCTTGAATTGATTCCTGCTGCTAAAGTTGGTCACATCGGTATGTACCGTGATGAAAAAACATTGAAACCACACGAATATTTTGTAAAGCTTCCTAGCGATATCGACCAACGTGAATTATTTATCGTTGATCCAATGCTTGCTACTGGTGGTTCCGCTAACATGGCTATCGAAGCATTGAAGAAGCGTGGTGCTAAACACATGCGTCTAGTTGTCCTAGTTGCTGCACCAGAAGGTGTTAAGGCTGTTCAAGAGGCTCACCCTGATGTTGATATCTACGCAGCTTCACTTGATGAGAAGATTACAGACAGTGGTTATATTTTCCCTGGTTTAGGTGATGCCGGCGATAGATTGTTTGGGACAAAATAACAATTTCATTGTTTGAATATATAATATTTAGTGTTATTATTTTGTGGTATCAATTGTTTTCAATAAGCGAAGAAAGGAGGGTTATTATTGGATGATAAGTATAAGTTTATTGAATTCTTAGGCTTAAGATTCAATGTTGCAAATGACTTGTCAGTTCTAGTCTCTGCAGTCCTTGTTTTCATTTTGGTGTTTGCATTATCTCGTAAAGTCACAATGAGACCAGGCAAAGCACAGAATGTACTCGAATGGATGATTGATTTTACAAACGGTATTGTAAAATCGGCAATGCCAGATGGTTCAGGTAAACAGTTCAATCTTTATGCGTTTGTATTATTCCTATTTATCTTTGTCTCTAACCAATTAGGATTATTCTTCCAATTAAAGGTTGGCGGTTTCACATATGTTAAGTCACCAACGTCTAATCCCTTAATCACAATGGGACTTGCGACAATTTCATTGTTGATTTCTCACTATTATGCAGTGAAGAAATTTGGATTCGGTGGTTATTTATCCAATTATGCGAGACCTGTAAAGTTTTTACTACCAATTAACCTTCTGGAAGAATTTACCAACTTCCTAACATTGTCACTACGTCTTTACGGTAATATTTTTGCCGGTGAAGTACTTCTTGCACTTATTGGAACTGTTGCCAAGAGTCTTGGCGCTGTGACATTTGTTGCAGCTATGCCATTAGCTATGGTATGGCAAGGCTTTTCTGTATTTATTGGAGCCATCCAAGCGTACGTATTTACCACGTTATCTATGGTATATATTTCACGTAAACTGGAACAAGAATAACATTTATTGGAGGATTTTAAATTATGAAGGATATTGCGGCAGCTCTTGCAGCTGGTATCGCTGCTCTTGGAGCATCAATCGGTAACGGACTTGTTATTTCTAAAACTCTTGAAGGAATGGCCCGTCAACCAGAAGTAGCCGACAAGTTAAGAGGAACAATGTTCATTGGTGTTGGTCTTATCGAAGCTGTTCCTATCATTGCCATTGCTATTGCGTTCGTTATTCTTTTCGTTTAATACATACAACCAAAAATTTGGCGATATAAAATAGTCGCCTTTTTATGTTTTATGTACTTATTAGAAAGGAAGGAGTGAAGAATATTGGCAGGTTTATTAGTTCTCGGAGCTAATCAAGTAGCTTTGGGTGACATGCTTTTCATTCTTGTTTCTTTCATCGTTTTAGCACTGTTAGTTAAGCATTTTGCTTGGGGTCCTGTAACCAAGATGATGGATGCCAGATCTGAAAAGATTACTGGTGATCTTGATTATGCGGATCAAGAACGCACACGTGCTGAAAAGTTGGCAAAAGAACGTGAAGATGCTCTTAAGAATTCACGTGCTGAAGCAGTGGAAATTGTTAATAAAGCTAAGGAAAGCGGTGAGACTCAAAAGAAGTCTATCGTATCCGATGCTCATAGCGAAGCTGAAGAATTAAGACAAAGAGCAAAATCTGATGCAGCTAAAGCTAGAGAAGATGCTATGTCAGGAGCTCAAAATGACATTGCAAACTTATCTTTGGAAATTGCTTCAAAAGTTATTTCTAAGGAGCTTAATGCAGACGATCAAAAGTCACTAATCGACTCTTACATTAAGGAGTTGACGGTAAATGAAACTAAGTAACATTCAAGTGGGAAAGCGTTACAGTAAGGCACTTTATGAAGTTGCCACAGAACAAAACTCTATAGAAGAAATGCTTGAAGATTTAAAATCTTTGAAAAAAGTCTATGAAGAAAATCCTAGCTTGAGCTTTGCTCTTGCAGGACGTTCTATTTCTCGCACTGAAAAACTTAAAATCTTGGATACATTGAAGAGCCAATTTGGTGAATTGATGCAAGATTTCTTAGGTTTAGTTTTCGATAACAATCGAATGGATTGTTTAGTGGAAATTGCAGATGCTTTCATTGCTAAATACGATGAAAAAAATGCAATTGTTGAAGCTACAGTTACTACTACGATTGAATTAGACGAGGCTCAAGCAAAGAATCTTGAATCCGTGATTCAAAAGAGATTTTCAGTAAATAAAGTAAATTTAACGAAAATAGTTGATCCATCTATCATCGGAGGCGTTATAATCCGAGTAGGCGATCAAGTTGTCGACGGTAGTGTTGTTAAGAGATTTAATGACATTAAGAAGACACTATTGGTTAATAATTAAGTCGAGGTGAAAAGAATGAGCATCAAAACTGAAGAGATTAGTTCGCTGATCAAAGAACAGTTAAAGAACTATAAAAATGAACTCTCAGTTGATGAAGTAGGTACAGTTACATACGTCGGTGATGGTATTGCTCGTGCTAATGGCCTTGAAAATGCTATGGCAAGTGAATTGCTTGAATTCCAAGACGGTACTTTTGGTGTGGCTCAAAACCTTGAAAGTGATGATGTTGGTATCATCATTTTAGGTAATTACGATCAAATCCGTGAAGGCGATACTGTTAAGAGAACAGGTCGTATCATGGAAGTTCCAGTCGGAGATGCAATGATTGGACGTGTCGTAAATTCTTTGGGTCAACCAGTTGATGGTCTTGGAGAAATCAAGACTGACAAAACACGACCTATTGAATCACCTGCACCCGGTGTTATGCAACGTAAGTCAGTTTTCGAACCTTTACAAACAGGTTTGAAATCAGTTGACTCTCTTGTTCCTATTGGTCGTGGTCAACGTGAGTTGATCATTGGTGACCGTAAAACTGGTAAGACATCAATCGCTATTGATACAATTCTAAATCAAAAAGATGAAGACATGATTTGTATCTATGTTGCCATTGGACAAAAGGAATCAACTATCAGAGCGCAAGTTGAAACTTTGAGAAAACATGGTGCCATGGATTACACAATCGTTGTCGAAGCTGGTCCTAGTCAACCAGCCCCAATGCTTTACTTTGCACCATATGCTGGTGCTGCAATGGGTGAATATTTCATGTACAACGGTAAGCATGTTTTAATCGTTTATGATGATTTAAGCAAGCAAGCCAATGCCTATCGTGAAATTTCGCTATTGCTTCGTAGACCACCTGGGCGTGAAGCATATCCTGGTGATGTTTTCTACTTGCACTCACGTTTGCTAGAACGTGCTGCTAAGTTGAGTGACGATTTAGGTGGTGGTTCAATGACCGCTCTACCTATCGTTGAAACACAAGCCGGTGATGTGTCAGCCTATATTCCAACTAACGTTATTTCTATCACTGATGGACAGATTTTCTTGAGTAGTGATATGTTCCACTCAGGTACACGTCCAGCTATTGATGCTGGTACATCTGTTTCTCGTGTTGGTGGGGATGCCCAAATTAAGGCTATGAAGAAGGTTGCTGGTACTTTACGTCTAGATCTTTCTTCATATCATGAATTGGAATCATTCGCTCAATTTGGATCTGACCTTGATGAAGCTACAAAGGCAAAACTAGATCGTGGTCGTCGTACAGAAGAAGTTCTAAAACAACCTGTACACTCACCCGTTGCTGTTCAAAAGCAAGTTTTGATTTTGTTTGCTTTGACAAGAGGATTCTTAGATAAGATTAAAGTTGAAGATATTAAAGAATATGAAGCTTCACTTTCTGAATATTTCGATGCAAATCATTCAGATCTTTTACAAACAATCAAAGATAAAGGTACATTACCTGATGAAGACCAATTCAAGGCCGCTGTAAAAGAATTTACAGAGAACTTCTTGGCTTCTAAGTCAGGCGATACTGATAATTCAGATAGTAAGCAAGCAAACTAATACAGGAGGTTTAAATAATGGCTGAGTCCCTTATGGATATTAAAAGAAGAATTTCTTCTACTAAGAAAACCGGTCAAATTACAAGAGCCATGCAAATGGTCTCTGGTGCTAAACTCTCTCGTATTGAAAAGAAATCTATTGCTTATCAATTGTACGCAAAAAAGGTTGAAGATATTGTTAGACATTTAACAGCGGCCGATGTGTTCAAAGAATTATCAGTTGCTGATGATTCTACTGATCCGCTAAGTTTAAACAGTCTTCTAAAAGTTCGTGAAGTCCACAAGACTGCCTATGTTGTTATTACATCAGACCGTGGTCTTGTTGGTGGATATAACAGTAATATCTTGAAAGCTATGATGGACCTCTTCCAAAAGAAGTACAAAGGCGACAAGAGCAAATTTACTATTATTTCCTTAGGTGCTACCGGAACAGAATTCTTTAAAGCACGTGGCTTTGACGTTTCTTACGAATACCGTGGTTTACCAGATATTCCAACAGTTAAAGATATCACTCCAATCATGAAAACGATTTTGCAAATGTATCAAGCTGAATTGTTTGATGAAATTGATATTTGTCATAATCATCACGTTAATTCATTGGTTTCTAACTTTACAACAGATAAGTTATTGCCATTGACAGAACCTGACGATGTTACGGCTGAAGAACAACAAGTTGCGACTGAATACATCACAGAACCAAACCCTAAAGCAGTTCTATCTGCAATTGTGCCTCAATATATTGAGTGTTTAGTTTTAGGAGCAATGATGGATGCAAAAACAGCAGAGCATGCTGCTTCTGTAACAGCTATGAAGAGTGCGACCGATAATGCTGACGATCTTATTTCAAGTTTGTCATTGCATTATAACCGTGCCCGTCAAGCTCAAATTACTACAGAAATCACTGAAATCATCGGTGGTGCTGCTGCACTTGAATAGTTTAGAAAGGAGCCAAATTAATGAGTAGCAAAGGTAAAGTTATTCAGGTAATCGGTCCGGTTGTTGATGTCGAGTTTTCATTAGATGATGAATTACCAGAAATCAATGATGCGCTTAAAGTTAAGAAAAGCGACGGATCAGAAATTACCCTTGAAGTTGCCCTAGAATTAGGTGATGGCGCCTTGCGTGCTATTTCCATGAGTTCTACCGATGGACTTCAAAGAGGTGCCGAAGTTATTAACACTGCCGGTCCAATCTCTGTACCAGTTGGTAAAGAAACATTGGGTCGTGTGTTTAATGTTTTAGGTGAATCAATCGATGGGGGCAAAGCATTTCCTGCTGATTTCCCAAGAAATAGTATTCACCGTCAAGCACCTGCTTATGATCAATTAAATACATCAACTGAAATTCTTGAAACAGGTATCAAAGTTATCGATCTTCTCGAACCTTACGTTCGTGGTGGTAAAGTTGGTTTGTTCGGTGGTGCCGGTGTTGGTAAAACCGTTCTAATTCAAGAATTAATCCACAATATTGCCGAAGAGCATGGTGGTATTTCAGTATTTACTGGTGTTGGTGAAAGAACACGTGAAGGTAATGACCTTTATTATGAAATGAAGGAATCTGGTGTTCTTGCTAAAACAGCCATGGTTTATGGCCAAATGAACGAATCACCTGGTGCTCGTATGCGTGTTGCCTTAACAGGTTTGACAATTGCTGAGTACTTCCGTGATGTTGAAGGTCAAGATGTGCTATTGTTTATCGATAACATCTTTAGATTTACACAAGCTGGTTCAGAAGTTTCTGCCTTGCTTGGACGTATGCCTTCAGCCGTTGGTTATCAACCAACATTGGCTACAGAAATGGGTCAATTGCAAGAAAGAATCACTTCTACAAAGAAGGGTTCAATCACTTCAATTCAAGCCGTTTATGTTCCTGCCGATGATTATACTGATCCTGCTCCTGCTACAACTTTCGCCCATTTGGATGCTACAACCAACTTGGAACGTAAGTTGACACAACAAGGTATTTATCCAGCCGTTGATCCACTAGCATCATCATCATCAGCTCTTGATCCAGCTATTATTGGACAAGAACACTATGATGTTGCCACAGAAGTTCAAGAAGTTCTTCAAAGATATCATGAACTACAAGATATTATTTCTATCTTGGGTATGGACGAATTGTCTGATGAAGAAAAAACTGTTGTTGCTCGTGCAAGACGTATTCAATTCTTCTTGTCACAAAACTTCAGTGTTGCTGAACAATTTACTGGTGTACCAGGTTCATATGTACCTGTTGCAGATACAGTTAAAGATTTCCGTGCTATCTTAGATGGTAAGTATGATGACGTTCCTGAAGATGCCTTCAACGGTGTCGGTGGTATTCAAGACGTTCTCGACAAAGCCAAGAAGATGGGCTGGAAACCAGCAGATGACGCAGATGAAAATACTGAACAAGCTGTTGCCAATTAAGGATAGGAGGAGATAATATGACTGAAAATATTATGACGGTCAATATTGTTACTCCCGATGGTGTTGTTTATGATCATCATGCAAAACTCGTTGTATTGAGTACCATTGATGGTGAAATTGGTGTCATGGCTCACCATGCTCCAATCATCGCCCCATTGGTCATTGATGAAGTTCGTGTCCGTCGTGTGGACAAACCTCACCATGAAGACTCAATTGCTGTAAATGGCGGGTTCTTGGAGTTTAGCAATGATCTAGTTTCAATCGTCGCTAACAGTGCCGAAAGAGCTAGAGACATTGATTTAAGACGTGCGGAATACGCTAAGCAAAGAGCTGAACAAACAATCAAAGTTGCGGAAGAGAAACACAACGTTGATGACTTGGCTCGTGCTCAAGTATCCTTACGTAAAGCTGTAAACAGAATTAACGTAAGTTCACATCGAAACTTATAATAATAAAGAAGACTAGGGAAACCTAGGCTTCTTTTTTTTATGGCCGCCTCCGGGAAAGAGAACGTGAACCTGCCATGGGACCGGTTCGAGCCAAGGTCTCGAACCTCGATTTTGAGCTTTGTCAAAAGCGCAAATCTCAAAATACGTCCGTGGAGTAAGAGCTAAAGCTCTAACACCACTTTCACGGCAGGTTCACGTTATCTTTCCCTCCAGCTAGTGTATTCGTTGATATTTTTAATAGCTTGGAAGTATTTAATCAGTATTTTAAAATTACCCTGATATTACTGGATGAAACGCGTCGTGCTAGTTCTAAGGTTTTAGAATATCGAATAAACTAGCCGGAAGGAACAAGAATTTAGGTCGCTGTGAAGGTGGCGTTATGGCTTTAGCCATTACACCACGGGACGAGTTTTGAAACTCGCGTATTTTGCGAGGTTCAAAATCGAGATTCGAGACCGCTCTTTGGCTCGAATCGGTCCCCACAGCGACCTAAATTTCTTGTTCCTGGAGGCGGAATTCATAAACTCCCCAGCGTATTTCTTAAGAAAATGTTATTATTTAAAAAAGAGAGGTTTATAAAATGATAAATATCGGAACTAATGCGATAATAACACTTATAAGTCATGTTATATTTATCTGGCTAAGTTTTAACTTATTGCAAGTTGTAGATTGGAAAAAGATATATAACAAAACCAATCCTAAAATGTTACAATTACTTGTAGCGTTTATTGCAATCGCTCTTGGTTATACAGTAAGCTCTTTTTTCATGAGCATTTTCAGTCTATCTCAAAATATAGCCTTGCTTTTTAAATGATTCCAGTTTTTTGGAGGAGAATATTGTGCAACAAATAATCGTAAATGGACCTACGCAATTAAAGGGAACAGTTAGAGTTGAAGGTGCCAAAAATGCAGCCTTGCCTATTTTAGCAACGACCATTTTGGCATCTAAGGGTAAAACCTTGTTAACGAATATCCCTCCGTTATCGGATGTAATTACCATGTCTAAGGTTTTAAAGGCTTTAAACGCCGATGTTTCATATGATGAAATTGATGAAGTACTTACAGTTGATACAAGCAAAGGAACTTCAACAACAGCTCCTGAAGACCTTGTTGATAAGATGCGTGCTTCAATCGTTGTTTTAGGACCACTTTTGGCTCGTAACAAGGAAGCTCATGTTGCAATGCCTGGTGGTTGTGCCATTGGTTCAAGACCAATTGATCTTCACATCAAGGGATTAGAAGCAATGGGTGCTGAATTCAGCCAAAATGGTGGTTTTATTGATGCCAAGACTGAAGGATTGCACGGTGCTAACATTTACTTGGATTTCCCAAGTGTTGGTGCAACACAAAATATTATGATGGCTGCAACTTTGGCAGATGGTGAAACTGTCATTGATAACGCTGCCAGAGAACCTGAAATCGTTGATCTTGCTAACGTTTTAAGTAAAATGGGTGCTGATGTAACTGGTGCCGGAACTAACACTGTTCGTATCAATGGTGTTGAAAGTTTGCATGGTTGTGAACACTCAATTATGCAAGACCGTATCGAAGCAGGAACATTCATGATTGCTGCTGCTGTTACTGGTGGCGATATCTTCATTAAGGATGCTGTTGCAGCTCATAATCGTCCCTTGATTTCTAAGTTGATTGAAATGGGCGTTCGCGTTGATGAAACTGATGAAGGTATTCGTGTTATTGGTGCAAATCAATTGAAACCAGTCGATGTAAAAACTTTACCTTATCCAGGATTCCCAACGGATATGCAAGCTCAAATGACTTTGATTCAATTACTAAGTGTCGGAACAACCGTTATGACAGAAACAGTTTTTGAAAATCGCTTTATGCATTTCCCAGAACTTGGTAAGATGAAAGCCGACTATAAGATCGAAGGTAATTCAGTTATTATGTTTGGTCCAGCTCAACTAAGTGGTGCTAATGTTGCTGCTACTGACTTACGTGCTGCTGCAGCACTTGTGTTAGCAGGATTAGTTGCTGAGGGTGAAACTCGCGTTTCTAACCTTCAATATTTGGATCGTGGATATTATCATTTCACTGAAAAGTTAAGAAATTTAGGTGCTAAAATTAGACGTGTTTCAGTTGATGAAGCTGGACGTGAAACTTTAGTGTTAAATACAGTATCAAGTGCAATAAAATTGGCTTAATATTAGCTTGAGAAAGTGGAATTCCCACTTTCTTTTTTTATTGGCAATTTAATGATTAAGCTGGTTATGATATACTTTTTGTGTTTAAGTCTTGGAGGATATAGTATGTCGAAATATCTAGGAATTGATTTGGGTACAGCAAATGTACTTATAGATGTCAAAGGTGAGGGTATCGTCTTGAACGAACCTTCCGTTGTGGCAATTAATACAAATAATAATGATGTAGTCGCTGTTGGTAAGGATGCTTATTTGATGGTTGGTAGAACACCAGCTAATATCAAGGCTATCCGTCCCTTAAAAGATGGGGTTATTGCTGACTTCGATATTACTGAAAAAATGCTTCAATATTTTATTGAAAAATTGAATGTCGGTGGTCGTTTCTCAAAACCAACAATCATGATTTGTGCACCAACTAACGTAACTCCTGTTGAGCAAAAATCAATTATTGAAGCTGCAGAACAAGCCGGTGGCGGTAAGGTCTATCTTCAATTAGAACCTAAGGTTGCAGCCGTTGGTGCTGGTTTGGATATCTTTAAACCACAAGGTAACATGGTTATTGATATCGGTGGTGGTACAAGTGATATCGCCGTTATCTCAATGGGCGACATTGTAACAAGTCAATCATTGCGTTTTGCTGGTGATAAGATGACTGGTGCTATTCAAGCCTACATCAAACAACATCACAGCTTGATTATCGGTGAAAGAACTGCCGAACAAATCAAGATGGAAATTGGTTGTGTTATGGATGCAGATGAAAGTAAGACTTTCTCTGCTAGTGGGATTGATATCGTCAGTGGATTGCCAAAAGAAATCACAACAAACGAAGTTGAGATTCAAGAAGCATTGTCAGATGGCATAGAACAAATTGTCAGCGCCGCTAAAAACGTTTTGGAACAAACACCTCCAGAACTATCAGGTGATATTATCGACCGTGGTATCATGCTTACAGGTGGTGGAGCACTATTGAAGAATTTGGACAAACTATTGTCTGAAAAACTTCAAGTTCCTGTTTTATTAACAGATAGTCCACTTGACTCAGTTGCTTTAGGTACAGGTGTATTATTAGATAATATTGAAAAACATAAAAAATACTAGGATGAAAAATGAAAAGAGACTTTGGTAAGGAATATCGTCGTGATATTTTTAAAAAGATAGGTTGGGTACTCTTATTGATGCTGATCTTCTTAGTTTTGGGAATGTTGATAGGTTCTGCCTTAGGTGGGTCTAATCCACTTGCTGTATTATGGCCAGGAACTTGGATGCATATGTTCGACTTTTTAAGGTAGCGGTATGCTTAAGAAGATATTAATTGGAATCGTTAGATTCTATCAAAAGTTTATTTCTCCAGTATTGCCACCGAGTTGTCGCTATTACCCAACGTGTTCGACTTATTTTATTGATGCGGTCAAAAAACACGGTGGAATTTTGGGTACCATTATGGGGATTGCACGTATTTTACGCTGTAATCCCTTTGTCCGTGGTGGAGTAGACCCAGTACCAGATAATTTTACAATTTTCCGTAACCCTCATCCTGAGGATTATGAAGATGAAATTATCGCAAAAAAATTTCATAACAAATAAAGGAAAGATTCAATGTCTAGCAGAAAACGAGCAGTTGAAATTAAATTAAAAGATATTAGTAGTGATCCTGAGACTTACGAGCTTTGGGATGGTAAGAAGTATGTGGGAACAATTAAAAAAGATGGTGAACGTTACCTTTCGTATGTTGAAAGCAACGACACACCATTTAAATCAGTAAAGTTGGACGATGCAATCAACGAATTGCTAATGCAATATAATTTACATAATCATTAGCAGGTGTAAAACATGCAAATAAGAGAAAATAGAAGAAAAAATGATGTGGATTCGAGAATTGATTACGGAATCATTTTTTCTGTAATGATGTTGGCAATAATAGGCTTAATGTCTATTTATGTTGCGACGATTCAAGATTCCCAGAATCCGTTAAAGAACGTTGTTTCGCAAGTAGCTTGGTATGTTATCGGAGCAGTGATAATTGCCGTTATTATGCAATTTGATGCGGAACAACTTTGGCAGGTGGCTAATTATGCTTACTATGCCGGTATAGCGTTATTGTTCCTGGTTTTAATATTTTACAGTCGTTCTTATGCGGCTAGTACTGGTGCAAAGAGTTGGTTTGCGATTGGTTCGTTTACCTTTCAGCCATCTGAAGTAATGAAACCAGCGTTTATTTTGATGCTGGGAAAAGTTATCACCAATCATAATAGTCAGTATCAGGTTCATAAAATTAAATCTGATTTTCTACTATTAGGAAAACTATTATTGTGGACATTACCAGTAATGGTGCTATTGAAGCTTCAAAATGATTTCGGTACTATCTTGGTTTTCGTAGCCATTTTAGGTGGAATGATTTTAGTTTCTGGTATCGACTGGCGTATCTTATTGACTGGTTTCTTGGTCGTAGCAGTTATTGGTGGGACAGCACTATTATTTGCAACAACTGACTGGGGTCGTCAGATCCTAGGTCATTTTGGATTTAGAGCATATCAATTCTCCAGAATTGACAGTTGGTTAAATCCATCCGCTGATACTTCTGAAAATGGTTATCAGATTTGGCAGAATATGAAAGCTATCGGTTCAGGGAAACTATTTGGGAAAGGCTTTAATGTCTCAAATGTGTATGTTCCGGTTCGTGAATCCGATATGATTTTCTCAGTTATCGGCGAGAACTTTGGTTTTATCGGTTCTTGTGTTTTGATTTTGTTGTATTTCTTGTTAATTTATCAAATGATTCAAGTAACTTTTGATACAAAGAATGAATTCTATGCTTATGTATCAACTGGTGTTATCATGATGATCTTGTTCCACGTGTTTGAAAACATTGGTATGAGTGTTGGTCTATTACCATTGACCGGTATTCCGTTACCGTTTATTTCACAAGGTGGTTCAGCATTGTTGGGTAACATGATTGGAATTGGCTTAATTATGTCGATGCGTTTCCATCATAAGAGTTACATGTTTGAAAATGGTACGTTTAAACAAAGGTAGGAATTACTATGACAGATGAAAATTATTATTGGGTTAAGAAGGGCCAGCATACAACTCGTATAGGCCTAACAAAAGAGGGTCAAGACGCTTTAGGCAATGTCAAATATGTTGAATTACCTGATGTAGATTCTGACATCAAAAAAGGTGAATCTAGTGGAGAGATCGAAGCTCAAAAGGCTGTGGTTGAGCTAGAATCACCTGTTACCGGGAAAATCGTCAAGGTAAACGATAAATTAAATGATAATCCTGAATTATTAAATGGTACCGAAAAAGATGCATGGTTCTTTGAAGTAAATAATTAAATTTTTAAAATTTATCTTTTTATCGCTGCTTATTTCTTGCAACATTTTTTAATAACTGTTTAAATTATCCTTGGAATTAATAAATGAATGGGGATAGTTTAGAATGAAAATTTTAGGTGAAAAGATTCGCCATTACAGAAAACTCAGAGGTATTTCTCAATCTGAGTTGGCTGATGGCATTTGTACACAGGCAACTGTCAGCCTGATTGAAAAAAAAGACAAGATTCCAAGCATGGAAATATTGGTTCGTATTTGTGAAAGACTGGGTATCACAATGAACCTCGTAATCGTCAATGACGATAGTCAGATTTATTCAATCATCAGTGACATTAAGAAGTCATTCTATCAAGATGATTTTGATGGTATTAACGACAAACTGGGTAAGCTTAAAAACATCAATGTTAATAACAAACAAGAAATCAAATTGATCCACTTTTTCAATGGTTTAATTGAATATGTCACAAGTAAGAACTATGACAAGGCTATTTTCGACTTCAACCGTGCTATGAACGTTAACATCGCTAACGTTGATATGTATGACATTTTGATTGACGTCTTTACAGCCAAAGCTTACATCAATAAAAAGTCAGTCGACGAAGCTAGAGTTTATTACAATCAAGCTAAAGACTTGATTAAATCTAGTCTCGATAAAATCGGTGACGAAAATTATCATGATAGTATTTTGATTTACGCTAACATGGCTGATTTGTCATTGAAACTTGATGATAATCAAAAGGCAATTGAGTATGCTAACGAAGGTATTTTCATTGCTAGAAAAGAACAAACACTTTTCAAGCTTGATGAAATGTACTGTTACTTAGCAGACGCCGGTACTCGTGAAGGTCAAAAGACTGACGAGGACTACATCAAGGCCTATGTGATTTCAAGTATCAGTGAGAACAAACCAGTTTTTGAAAAATTAAAAGCTAAAGTGAAAGATATGCATTTGAATATCTTTTAATAAAAAAACAATTTATTAATTTCCGTTCCATACAAAAGAGGACCGATTCGAAAGGATCAGTCCTCTTTTTGTGTAATTGAGGATGCCGCCTATGGGAGTGAGAATTTTAGGCTGCTGTGGGGACCGGTTCGAGCCAAAGTACGGTCTCGAACCTCGATTTTGAGCCTTGCATAAACCGCAAGTCTCAAAACTCGTCCCGTACTGTAAGGCTAAAGCCTAACAGTACCTTCACGGCTGCCTAAATTCTCACTCCCGTAGGCTAGGGTATTGGTTTGTTTTGTTCACCAAATTGATGTAAATCTAATCCTATATGGGAAGATTCAACACTGGCAGGGTTTTATTGGTCACGTTTTTTTAAATAACTGTGTCATATGTATTATATTTTTAGTATCTAAAAAATCTAATTAAAAAAACTAGTCGTAAGAAACGAGAAATGGTAACTGGCAGTGAAAGTGGCGTT
>NZ_AZFV01000024.1 GCF_001435815.1 Companilactobacillus nantensis DSM 16982
TGGTTGACCCGTGATACTTGGTTTTTCCGGGGTTTCTGATGAATCTGGGATATTTGGTTCTACTGACGGGCCTGAGACATTTGGTTGTTCTGGTGTTTCTGCTTGGCCTGTAACATTTGGCCTTTTTGATGTTCCTGGCTGACCCGTGATACCTGGTTGTTCTGAAGTTTCTGATGAACCAGGGATATTTGGTTTTTCTGATGTTTCTGCTTGGCCTGTAACATTTGGCCCTTCTGATGTTCCTAGTTGACCCGTGATATTTGGTTGTTTTGGTGTTTCTGATTGATCTGGGATATTTGGTTGTTCTGGGATTTCTGGTTGACCCGTGATACTTGGTTNCTTCTGATGTTCCTAGTTGACCCGTGATATTTGGTTGTTTTGGTGTTTCTGATTGATCTGGGATATTTGGTTGTTCTGGGATTTCTGGTTGACCCGTGATACTTGGTTCTTCTGGTATCACTGGCTTGTCTATTTCAGAATTCTTCTTAACAAAATGAATCACTTCATTTACTTTTGCAGTAGTCTGATTCAATTCAGTTGTAACAACTGACGGGGCTGACGTCTCTTTCTTATAATTTACGCCATTAAAAGTCCACTCATCAGGAACACCTACTTCGGTTTGCTGCCCCACTGTACCCTCAACATTAATAATAATATTTCCTTGATCTGTTGGAATTGTTACTAAATTATTATTTAGTTCACCCACGTTAATCTTATTTGATGCAGTATATTCTAATATATCAAGACTAGAATATTTTCCATTGTACAGTTCCCCTAAACTATTAACTTTCTTCTCACCAACATAATTGGGAATACCCGAAAATATATACGCTCCTTCAGTTGGGTTCCCATTTTCATCCTTTTTATTTGTCCATAAAGCACCTCGTTTAGATGTTAAAGCTGTATTCTTTCCAAACTTGAGCCACCCTATTAAAGTAATGCTTTTCAAATTAGTTCCGTCAAACATTCCTTCACCTTTGTATGAATCACCAGTGTCAGCATTACTAAATTGCCAATTAACGATATCCAGCTCGTTAAGGTTATCATCATTTTTAAACATTGCTCTCAAATCAGTTGCACTCCTAGCTTTCCATGATTGAGTGGCTGATATTTCCTTATCCTTTTTAGAATTTGAAACAGGTAAACTTAATTTTTGTAATGACGTATTATTAGCAAATGCGTAACTTCCATCAACAATTCGGATAAAATGGCTTAGATGAAATGTTATTTGCTTAAGTTTAGTATCGTTTTCAAACATATGGCTTATATTATGGGCGGATTGCATTGTATGTGCTGATAAATCTAAATTTTTTAGACTTTTATCATTCTTAAACATACCTTCAGCATTAGTAATATTCTCAGTCTTCAGATTACTAATATTATCAATCTGAGTTAGATTAGTCATATTTGCAAATAAATATGACGAATTCTCGGGAACTTCAATTGGCACAGCAACATTAATTTTTGTAATTGTTTGAGTATGCCCTCCCCAACGTTCGTGATAAACTTCGGTTCCTTTATCTATAGAACCGGTAAGTTTCAGAGTTTTACCATCATCAACTACTACCCATCCATTTCCAGAATTAGCTTTCTTAACAATCCCTTTATCACTTGAGGAGGAATTAATAACCACAGCATCCCCCGTTTCATGCTCTGATCCACTGATATTTTTATCATCTGAATCAACAGTTCCAGGGGTCACTTTATCTTTTCCTACTTTAGTTTCCAAATTACTTTCAGTTCTTAATTGAGGATTTTGTATTTCTGACTTAGATTGGCTTGACGTCGATCCAGTTTTAACATTTGAAATTTTTGTATCACTAATAGATTGAACATCCTTTGAAGTAGTCAATACCGTGCCATTCTCTTCATTTACTGGTTTAGTAACACCATTTTCTTTACTAATAGTATTATCTGATTCGGATTTTGTGTTTTTTGCTGGTATATTTTCACTACTATTTTGGGGAGTAGCATCGGTTGAACTAGTTTCGACCCTCCCATTATCCGTCGTTAAACTTGAGGTTGGAGAAATACTTGCATTGTTTGATGAAGCAGTTACATTGTGTGGTTCGGCAGCGCTAGAAACAGTGGTAGATGTTGCTGAGGTCGTAGTTGAAATTGTGTCAGCCTTAATGACATATTCAGGAACGGCCAGCATTAATAAACCTCCAGCAAAAGAAATTCCTGTGGCAACGACCCAGTTCTTTTTGGATTTAACCAACCTTTTTCTCACAACAGTATTTGGGTTATGTTTCGATTGTCGAAATCTCATATGTATTCTCCCTCTCAAGATATCCTTTTAATATTTACAAATTATAGTATTTGAGGGATTTTATATGTTCCATATGTTGTAAATTTCATTTATCGTTTTTGACATTTATTATAAAATAATTATATATTAAATCGATTTTTATCAAAAAAGTGAACTAATATTTAACTTTTAAAAAAATATTTTGACATTAAAGATTGTTATATAAATGATTCATTTAATATAATTAATAAATCTATATTTAAAAGCAATTTATAGTAAAAAAGAAGACTATAATTAGTCTTCTTTTCATTGTTTAATTTTGTTATCCGATTTTATAAATTAAACAGTTATTAATCTATGAATCTTGACGGGTAGCAGCAATATCAACTTCACGGATATTAACTTCTTGTGGCATGTCATACATGAACTTCACTGTTTCAGCAACGTGTTTTGGATCAAGCACAACGCCACCCATACTTTCTTCCCATGCAGCGTAATCTTTCAAAGCTGACTTGCTTGTAACATGTGTCAAAAGTTCCGTTTCAGCCGCACCAGGGGCAACCATCATGATACGAACATTCTTAGCAGAATTTTCTTCACGGATTGTTTCTGACAAACCATGAACACCAAATTTTGAAGCAACATAAGCAGCATGGTTAACAAAAGTTTTACGACCGGCGATTGATGACATGTTCAAAATTGTACCATGTTCACGTTCACGCATATCATTCAAAACAATTTGTGTACCATTCAAGACACCCATGACATTTGTATCAAGCATTGTTTGCCATTCTTGTGGATTTTGATTTTGGACATTACCAAGTAACATCACACCGGCATTGTTAACTAACAAATCAGTTTTGCCATACTTAGCTTCAGCTTTACGGATAGCTTTTTCAAATTGATCATAGTCAGTCACATCGACAGAATCAATCATCACGTTATCCATACCCTTGGCAACTTCAGTCAATTTTTCAGTCCGACGGCCCAATAGCAATAGCGGAAAACCGTCAGCATTAAAGATTTTGGCAATTTCAGCACCAAAACCTGAACTTGCACCTGTAATTACAACTAATTTTTTCATATTATATATTCCTCGTACTTATAAAGATTTTTTCAACGTTTTACAGTATAATGGCATATATTATTGACAACAAGTACGCACCTTCAGGTTACTACTGCCTGTGGAAAACTAAGGAGCAAGGATTTTGGCTAAATATTTAAATGAATTTGATGCAACGATGCACATGATTCAAGGCAAATGGAAAATCATGATTATGTATGAACTAGCAGAAACTGGTGAACGTCGCTTTGGAGAATTGCAACGACATATCAAAGATGTCTCTCACAAAACTTTAACGAATCAATTGCGTGAATTAGAAGATGATGGTTTAGTTACTCGTCATGACTTTCAAACCGCTGAACCACACGTAGAATATCAGTTAACCGACAATGGTAAATCATTAATTCCGATATTGGATGCCATTTGTACTTGGGGTGATACTCATATTAATCATGATTTGATTGAACGGTCACTTTGCGACGAATAAGGCTGAACTTAATTGTGTAGTCTTTTTTATATGTCCAATTTATTTTTCAATGCCTCAGTTAAAACAGCTGAGAAATTAATATTTTGTTGTTTACCTAGAACTACCAAATACTCAGGAACAGTCACATTTTTGCGGACAGTTTTGGGATTATTACGACGATATTCTTCCATATCAATGTAAACAACTGTTTTAAGATCATCAGCATGTACTTTAATATCTTCCAAATCTGTTGGACTAGGGTATTCTATGAGTAAAAAAATAAGACCACAATATTTGCAGTCTTAATCGAAAAATAAGTTTAGTTTATTTTTATGCCAGCTTGTTTTAATATCTTACTTTCAATCCCATGTTCAAGTTCCTTATCGTGGTGAATGGGGACTGGAAGCGTCACATTGGTTTCCGGATTATACATTTTAAGATGTGATCCGTTTTGTGACTTTTTGACAAAACCATTTTGGCGCAATATCTTAACAATCTTTTGCGGTTTCATTGCCATTTTTCCTTCCCCCTCTCGTATATTCTATTGTACCTGTTCTTGATTCAAAGGGGAATTTTGCAGTTTAAATCTATAAACGCAAAATCACAACCTGGCATCATATTTTAATTAAGCTGTACTCAACATGTATCGGCACTGTATTAAATTCCGTTAGTTAAACAGTATTGAAACGAACCTTATTACCTTAAACTAGTTTCCAAATGATTTTCGAGCGCCATTTACCCTAAAGAATTTCTAAAACAAGCTTCACATTTCCCCATACCTTTTATTCAATAAACTGAGTGAAGCTATTGCACAAAAATAATAATTAAAATTATTTTCTAACTTGTTACTAAACCGACTGCACAACTGACCACTCTAACTTAGTCGAATAATTACCCGGAACGATCGGACCCTCATCAATATGCAACAATGGGCCTTCCTTAGGAATCCAGGAAATTGATTTAAGCGATTCGCCGTTGTTAGTTTCTTCAACTAAAGTACCTTTATCATCCAAAATCATATAATTACCATCAGTTTGATAGTATCTTATTTCCGAATTTAAAGTAGTACTACTCGATTTAAGTGGCTCTTTTTGGATTATATATAACTTAGCTGCCTTCTTTTCAACTCGATTATCTGAAACATCCAACGCATTGTCAGTCATTTTTATCCTGCTTAATAATTGTCCCCTTCCATTCGTATTAATCGTTGGATACTGCCAGTCGTGCGCTTTTAAGGTTAGCAATTTATTTGCAAAGTTCAGAGTCATAGTTGTTTGTCCATTCATCTGAAGAATGTAATTATTCTTACTGTCGAGTCCTAGAAATTCGACTGTCGAAGTATGGGACAGTACGTTATCAGACGTACCAACTGTTCCATTAATCATTAATAAATGGCTTTTAACCTTCGAAAAATCCAGTTTATTAATAATTAAAATAGCTCCTTGGTCATTATCAGGATCAGAGATTTCACTAACATTAACAGTACTCTGACCATCAAGTTGAACATCATTTGCAGTTATTTCTACAGTTTTAGGTATTTTTAAACCAACAACACCGCTAACCACTGCTGAATCAGCATTCTCATCACTAATATTTAGCTGATAAGTCAATTTATTATCCTTAGAGACACCGTTTAAAACCGTATTAGTTTCATTATGATCATCGTGGCTGTGATTAAAAACCATATTCGTTATCTTAACATCTGGAGTTGTATTTCTTATCACTGTCAACGTCGCTTGATTAGTTTTAATTTCGGAAGTAGTACCGTTACCATTATCAATTGTCATAACCGCATAGTATTTAGAGCCATTATCAACATACGCTGCTTGGGAAATAGTATAGGACATATTACTGCCAGAGTTATCAATCACCTTTTCTCCCCCGTCAGTAGAAACCTTATACCAAACGACCGATGTTGGTTTTTGATCAAAATGTCCCTGTATTTTAAATTCTGCAGTCTTGCCAGAATCCACTTTCACATCATCCAAACCACCGCCAATCTTAATTCTGACGTCACCACTAATTGCCGTACCATTACTGTTGACCATTGTTCCTGTTATTATAACTTTTCCTGCTTTACCACTATTATTTGCGGACACTACCCCCGTATGACTATTAACCGTTGCCAAACTAGTATCACTACTTTTCCAGATAATATTACCCGTAGCGTTAACCGGATCAGGAATTCCTTTAACAAAAGTTGTATTGACTGTACTTTGATTGCTATATAAATAGTCACTGGCAGCCGATACAGTCAGTGTTTTTGCATCAATTGCCTTAGGAAAAGTTGTAACAAAGGCAACTTTGGAATAAACCGTCGTTCCTCCAATAAGGGGAGAAATTAAATTAGGCCACTTCGTTTTTTGCTGATAATAAACTGTCCCCTCAGAAGATGGCGTAACAGTTAAATTAATATCATCAACTTTCATATCGGTCCAATTCAAACCATCAGTTGATTGATACCACGTGTAATGCGGCTTTCCAGTTACCAGTGTTTCGAGAACGGATCTGCCTGAATCTGTATAAAGTGTTTTGGAATTATTCACAAATGTATATTGATTATCCGGTTGCAAGTTGTAACCTGACGTCAGCCAAAAAAATAGCAAAATAATCGGATCGGACGTTGGCTTAAATTTGGGAATTACCTTTTCCTTTAGCATCGTTTGTTTAGGGACTACCTGGGAAATAACTGTCGTTGAAAATCTATTTTCAATTCCAGGCCAATTAAAAAATAAGGTCATAATAATCAAGGTTAGATTAATCAAAAACAAAATTATTATTTTTCGTTTCAAGTTTTTCTCCTTTAACGTAAGGCTACTTGATTTTGAAATGAAATAATTTAATAACGCTATGCGTTACATACGAAGAAAATATAACACCAACCTACAAATCCTAGCTACAAAAAATAACAAGTAATTGATAAAAAAATATAGTACTCATTTTAATGCTTGTAACCGCTTAATCATTGTCAACGAGATTGACAATGATTTTTTTAGGTATAAACTTTTCTAAATGGAGGACTAAATTATGACAAATATCAATCCTTTTTCAATTCTTAAAAATGTCGCACTCGGAAGTACCCAAGTTGCCCACGCTGCCGGTGTTACAAGCCGTCAATTGCGTTATTGGGAAACTCAAGGCTATATCAAATCTT
Source organism: Companilactobacillus nantensis DSM 16982 (assembly GCF_001435815.1). Taxonomy (GTDB): domain Bacteria; phylum Bacillota; class Bacilli; order Lactobacillales; family Lactobacillaceae; genus Companilactobacillus; species Companilactobacillus nantensis. The sequence goes on from NZ_AZFV01000024.1 coordinate 6,935, forward strand.
TGCCTGAGATGGTTAGCAATACGCGTCAATACAATCTTGCAACAGTTATTAAAGTCATGGCCATTAAACAAGGTTTAGATAGTGGTTTAAGCTTATCCGGCGCAGTTGAAGCAGCAAAAAATATTAGAGATCAAAGTAATTATATTGGTCGATTCATTAGCGAAACTTACCAAGGTTATCAGCAAAACAACGACGGCACAGTCACACTCGACTTTGGCTCTGTTAAAGATCATCCCGAAGAAAAAGTCACTGGCGTTATCGGAAACAAGGACAGTTATTTCAAAATTACGAAATGAGGTTATCAACATGGACTTTGAGGATTATGTAGCAACAATTTTAAATAGTATCAATGATAGTGGCATCGAGATTAAGTATCCCGAACCAATTTTTGAAGAAAAAATGTTAGCAACACGTGATGGTGTTAAATTAGCAACCGACATCTTTCTACCAGCTCAAAACGGCAGTTTTCCTACGATTGTTCAACGGGGATGTTATGCAGCACAAGATCCACTGAACAAATTGATTGGTAAAGAATTTGCCAAACGTGGTTTTGCCTACGTCTTTCAATTTTGTCGTGGTATCGGGCGTTCAGAAGGCGAATGGGTACCTAAAGTCCATGAACGTCTTGATGGCAAGGATTTAGTTGATTGGCTCCAAGATCAAACTTGGGTTGAAAGCATGGGATATTATGGTAGTTCATATTTGGCCATGACCGGTTGGGCTATTGCAGATATTGTTCCCGATAAAATGAAAACGATGTTTCTCAGCAACTATGGTGTTCATGATTATTTGGCTAATTATCATGACGGAATTTTGAAGCCTGACATCACTACCTCCTGGGCTATGGATAATGCAGGTTGGAAAGTTGACGCCGACTACTTAACTTCTGCCAAGTATCGACCTGCCTTAACTGCCGATGTCGATCTCTGGGGTGGCAAACTCCCCTGGTATCGTGATGTTTTGCAAAGTACCACTGAAGATTCACATTATTGGTCGAGTGAAAGCCGTCAAACTTTCAAAAAAGTTGCCGCTAAAATTAAGATTCCCATGTTCATTTCTGAAGGTTGGTACGATCACCATTTGGAAAATGCCTTGATGACATATGCGGAATTAAGCGACGATGTTAAATCCCATTCGATTCTCCAAATTGGTGGCTGGAATCACTTTGGACAAGCAGCTGTTTTTGACCGTCCTACTCCCAACATGTTAAAAAATGAATTTCGCACTCTGTTATCATGGTTAACCGATATATTAATTGACCAAAAACTTCCCACTGGTAAAATTCAAAGTTATGAAATTGGAGCCGACAAATGGCATGAAGAAAAAGTCTTGCCAGTAACTTCGTCCCCCAATTTAACTTTCTATCTCAATCATGAATCTGGTCAACCTGGCACTTTAATTTCCGATAAAGACAAAATTGGCAACGATAATCTAGCTTACACTTTTGATCCCGACAATCCGGTTCCATCCATTGGTGGTGAAGTATTGCTGAAGACCGCAGATCAAATCGGTAGTCGTCTTCAACCAAAACCTAATTATCGTAATGATGTTGTTAGTTTTATCAGTGAACCATTAAATGAATCGAAACATCTTTGGGGCAATATCGGTTTTAACATCAATGTTGCCACCGATGTCGACGACACAGCTTTTGTTATTAAAATCTCTGAAATCTTAGCTGATGGCAGAACTTTCAACATTCGCACAACTATCTCCACTTTAAGCGCTAAGAATCCCAACTATCAAGCTGGCGAAACGATGAGACTCCAACTTCAAACGCTGCCAATTGATTGGCAATTAAACAGTGGTAGTCGTATTCGTGTTGATATTACTTCATCAGATTTCCCCCAATACCAAATTCACAGTAATTTTAAAGGCAATCAATCGGAACAGGCAACTGTCCGTGTGGCTCACCAACAAATTATCATTGACCCTAACAATTCCAGTACCGTGACATTACCGATCACCAATGAATAATTCCACCACTAAACCAATGCCTGCACTAACAAGTGTCGCTATTCTAGCATTCATTGGTACCTTAATTGAAACTTCCATGAACGTTACGTTTCCCACTTTGAGCCAAACATTTCATGTTAATTTGGGAACCGTGCAATGGATTACTTCAGGATATTTAATGATTATGGCATTAACCATGATGTGCTCAGCTTTCTTACAACGACGCTACTCCTTGATCAACCTCTTCGACTACGCAACGGCTGCGTTTGTCATTGGAGCCCTCTTATCGTTATGCGCGCAAAAATCGTTTTTCCTACTATTAATAGGACGTCTGATTCAAGCCGGTTGTGCTGGGATTGCTATTCCTTCGATGATTAATCTAACTTTAACCATCATCCCAATCCAACAGGTTGGATTCTACATGAGTACCGCAGGAATGATCGTTAATTTGGCACCAGCACTTGGTCCAACTTTCGGTGGTTTAATGGTTTCAATTGCCAGTTGGAAATTTATTTTTCTGGTCACCTTGCCCATCGTTATTCTCACATGGTTACTTGGACGTAAAACCTTGCTGCCTTTCTCACACAAAGGTCGTAAATTAAAATTTCCAAGCCATCAATTCACTTTATTAGCTATCGCCTTTCTCGTCTTTAATTGGTCATTCAGTCAATTCAATGGCGGGTGGATAATTTTTTTAATTCTAATTGGATTAATTATTGTTAGTTGTTTACTGCTGTGGTTTTACAATAAAATTCGAAATCATACGGAAACCGATCTCTTGAACTTGTCACTTTTTAAACAGAAAAATGTCCGCCGAGCTTTTTTCATCTATGCTTCTATCCAGCTGGTTAATCTTGGAGTTAACTTGGTTATTCCTAATCTTGTCCAAATGGCACAACATTTATCAGCTTTTAAAAGCGGACTGATCCTGCTGCCAGGAAGTTTATTAGTGGCACTTATCAATCCACTTTTTGGAAAACTTTACGACCGTTATGGCGGTGCAAAACCAATTGGTGGCGGACTATTTCTCATGTTGCTTGGCATGATTGGCCTGTTGATAGTTAATCAACTGGGAATCTTTGGTGAATTGATTATCGTCTATATAATTTTCAGCATTGGACGAACGATGGCCTTTAGTAATATTTTAACGGACACACTCAAGCACACTGCCACAACCGCCCAAGCTGATATCAACGCTTTGTTCAGTACGGGGCAACAATTAGCCGGATCAGTCGGTTCCACATTGGGGGCTGTTTTAATGACAATCCCTGTGAACTTACTTGCTAATAATTTCCAACCAGTGCTTGGTCAAGCGGTTTTCCTAACACTTTTAATCATCATTCTGATTGCAATTATCGTTAACCATTTACTTTTCCATCCATTTAAAAATACTTCTGAATGACGAAAATCATCTATCAATATCAAAAAACATCTATGAAAAAGTCGGTTAGTTTTGACTTTTCATAGATGTTTTTTACTATATATAACACGTTGTGCTAGTTGATTTGTATTTGCTAATTTCAATTTTGTTTATGACTGCAAATAGTCTTAAGGTCTCGGTACCATAACATTTTTGAAAAAAAGCAATGAATAAACTATCCGGAAGAAACGAGAAATTAGGTCCCCATAGCGACATAAATTTCTTATTTCTGAAGGCGGCCTATCCTCATTTACGTATCATTTTTTTTGCACGGTCAATAATCTTAGCTTTAAACAATATAAGCAAAATTAAATAAATCAAAATCCCCAGCAATATTTCCAAGACAATACTAATCCAGGAATTATTCAATTTTCTATCTAACGCAAAGACCAACACAAACATAATTAATCCTGCAGCGAAGTATTTATAACTATCCTCAAATAGATATCTAAAACTTATCTGATATCGTACAGCCCATAATTGATAACCAAAAACCAATAACTCAGAAAGTACCGTTGCAACAGCAGCTCCTTCAGCGTTCCAAAAAATGATAAAAGGTATATCAACCAAACAATTAAATAACGTACCTAAAATAACCGATTGGATAAAATATTTTGTTTGATCGGTTGGTAGTAAATATTGCGTACCTAGGACGTTGTTCCAAGCAATCATTAATATAACGAACGATTCAAGCATCATAATTGGTACCACATCAATAAATTTATTCGTAAAAAATAGTGGGACAAATTTATTGGCTACGGCAATCAATCCAAACATCATTGGCACTGACAACGCTGATACAAATGAAAAGCTTTCATATAAATATCTTTTTGTATCGTCATGTTTTCCTTTGGCAAAAGCATTGGCCACATGCGGCATCATTACCGTTCCCGTCGCTGTAACAATGGCTAAAATCATCTTAATAATTTTGTCTGACTGGTCAAAGTATCCCGATACACGCACATTAATCATGAGACCCAGCAAGGTCTTATTTAACAGAACGTAAACTTGCGTTGAAACTTGCGGGACAAATAATAATATTGCTGGCCAAAAGTATTTTCTGATATGTAAATTTTTCCAGTCTGGATAACCAATATATCTCTTTAGACTTGGTAATAAAGTTAAATTACCCAAAACAAGTGAAAAAGAAACGATTAGAATATAGATCATCAAGTCTGATGGTTTTCTCACAAATATGAAAATGAATATTAGCGTAGTTACCTTAACAATAATATTTCTTAAGACAGTAATCGCAAAATTTTCCAACCCCATAAAAAACCAGGCAACATCAAGCAATGCCGCTAAGATTGAAATTGATTGCGCTAAATAAAATATTTTATATTCACCTGAAAATAGTAGAAAAACTCCAAAAAGAAAAAAGATAATCAAAAAACTAATCAGTCTAAAAATAGTTACTTCATAAAATACCTGCGTTAATTCTGACTTTTTATCTCGAGCAAAAGCTACTTGTCTGCTGCCATATAGGTTGGTACCAAGCCCACCTAGCAAAATAAATAGTTGAATAATTGAATTGGTATACGAATTTATCCCGATTCCTGTTGGCCCCAGAACCCTTGAGAGATAGGGAATGGTTACAAAAGGAACCAATAAAATAAATATTTGATAAGTCGCATTATACAAATAATTTTTAATTACTTTCATACTTATCCCCCTCTATTTCAAAAAAGCCGATTATAAGAATCTAGTATCTCCTTTTCGATTTTTTTCCAACTGAATTTAGTCTCATAAAGCATTTGATTATTCTTTTTGAATTTATTAAGACTATTTTTATCCAAAGTATCCAGTAATTTTTCAAATGCACTTATCGAGTAATCTACTGTAAAACCAACTTCATATTCTCTCACTAGGGTATCTACTCCAGTTCCATTCGCCACAATGATTGGTTTTCCTAAAAATAAAGCTTCATAAAACTTATTAGGTGCAGAATATTTATGATTTTCAACTTTAGGATCATACATAGCTATCATAAGATCACTAATATTGGAAATTGCTAAACCATCGTCATATGATACCTTCCCATAAAACTTCATATTTTTAGAATTAGCTTTAATTTTATCCACCAATTCTTCTGACCCATACCCTGCAATATGGAAAAAAATATCATCCCTTTTTTTAGCAATCAAAATCAATTCATCAATGAATCTATCTGGAACAATTGCACCTACAAAGGAAATATTCAATTTACCCGGTACATAATTGGACAAATATTTGTTCAAATCTCTATCGGGGACATAACTAGGCGTGTTATAAACAATCTCCAGTTTTTGGGGATGAGCACCCTTGATTTGTTGCTTTCGATAATCAATCGGGATAATTGTAAAATCACTTTTATTAATAACCATGTTTTCCAATTTTCTGACAATCCACTTTAAACTGCTAGGCACAGGAAATGAATCGACATAGTAATCGTAAATATCATAGACTAATTTTTTATGAAAAATTTTGGTAAAGATCAATGAAGTTAAGCCTGTATCAAAATTCACTGCATGAACAACATCGATTTTTTTATTGTTCTTAATTAATTGAGAAAATAATTTTATATTAAATTTGATAATTGGAAATAAATTTTTTAAGCCGCTACCAAATGAACTTTTGATACCTATTTCCTGGATTTCGATTCTATCCAGCATATTATACGTATAGCTAGCTTTTCTATCCCTATCCCAGCCAATACCATAGACGTTATAGTTTCCCTTCAATAGTGTCAGCATCTGTTTTTCAGCTCTTGGATCCGGATTAAAAGGGTTACTGGCAACGAAAAAAATATTTTTATTCATAAATGAGCCTGTCCTTTTTATCCTCCCGACCGACCGTATTCTCATTTAACATGAGCAGAAGAATTGGAATTAAAATAATTTGGTGCCGTAACATTGACCCGACATCAGGTTCAAAAAACGCTTGAATGGTTATCATTGCTAACACAAAGTACAATTTATAATCCTTATGTCCCTCACTATTTTTAATATATTTAAAGCACAGAATCGCAATGACCCAAATCCAAACATAATAAATAATTTCATTAACGGAATGGATTCCATCAATTGGTATAAAAACATTAATTAATCCATATAAGAAATTCAAAAAATCTGTAACAATAGAATTATTTATCAATGGATTATTAATGATGGTATTTGTATACAGATCCTCGATTCTAAAACTATTAACTGTATATCTTGCATCCGAAAGAAAATTACCAGTCAGCAGATTATAGACTACTTCCATGCCAATAACCGTTCCGAAATATAACAGCGATTTGAATAGTTTGTTTAACTTTGAAGAATTAAAGATATAGAAAAAGACGATTGAACAGACATATATCAACAACCAGTATGTTCTAAAGTAGGTTCCGTACAAGATGACGAAAATTGCAAAAGTCTTATTCAAAAATTTAAGTGGTGAAATTAACAAAACAACATCCAGCATGATGAAAATAACTAATTCCTTAGAACACTGTGCTGAATAAGCTCCGTAAAATAATGTAAACAATACTAAAAGTGATAAATTTCTGATTTTTAAAAAAGCAATTTTAAACTTTAAAATCAGTACTATCATCAGAATTGCAAAAAACACCCAAGCAAAGAAAGCTTCTGTATCATACGGAGTATTGGCATTAAACTTGAACATCAAAAAGAACTTAGCGGTACTGACATAATTCTTATCGCTATTGATACTAATATTATTCATATAATTTCTAATCGTCGCATTATCATTAAAAAAGTAGCTCGGAAATAGGTTCCGACAAAACATGAAATATATTAAAGAAAACGCCAGAAAAAGGACAACGAAGGCAACATCAAATAAGTTTTTTTTAGTCATTGTTATGTCTTTCGTAAGTTTCAATATATTCACCAAGCATCCTTTCTCTAGAGAATTCCTTTTGAATCTTTTTATGAGCAGCTAATCCTAAACCGACATCTCTTGATTCAAAATCTTCTAGAAATTGTTTTGTAGTATCAAAGCAATAGCCATCTACCTTATCAATAATCGTGTCTTTATTTCCGGCAACATTCGTCACAAAACAAATTTTCTTGAAATACATGGCCTCTAGTAAGGAAATAGGCAATCCTTCCCATTTCGAGGTTAAGATAAAGTATTTGTATTTCTGAGTTTTTTGAAGCAATTCTTCTCGTGGTAACCAACCGGTGACTTTTATATTGTTAGCTGTCAGCAATGACCGCTGATTACCATCACCAAACCAAATGAATTTCATGTTCGGCATTAATTCAGCAATCTCGTTAAAAAGCAACGGATTTTTTTGTTCGTCAATTCTGCCGACGGTAAACACTACATCCTGGGTATTACTATCATCGGAAAAGAACGTATCCAATTTATGAGTGTTAATCGAATTATTTATATATTTTGAATGCTTAGTTACCTTCAAACTAGACAAATATTCACTTTTACTACAGGCAATAGTCTCAATGTTTCTAAAACCCAATATTTTTTCGGCATCATAATAAATTAAATGTTTTATTTTGCTATCGGCTTCATTCAAAAAAGCATAACCATGCGGGGTATAGAAAACTTTTTGATGCTTTTTATAGTGGATCAGTCTACCCAAAACACCAGCCTTCGAGGAGTGCAAATGAATGATATCTGGATCAATTTTTCTCAATAGACCACGTATTTCTAACGTTGCCCTAATATCTTTAACTGGATTTATATTTCTAGTAAAATTATTTATTTTTATTAATTTAACATTTGATGGAAAGTAGTCATTAATGTTCTTAGGTGTCTGTTGTCTTTCACCATATAAAATTGTTATGTCGTAATCATCTGCTAAACCAGACACCAAATCCGAAAGATAGGACAGCACACCACTGCCAAACGATTCAACAATGTGAACAATTTTTTTCTTCATTTTATATTCCCTTTTAACAGGTCTTGTTAGAAATATAAAAGCAAACCAATCGTCTGAAACTCGGTAGTACGATGATTGATACAACTCAAATCCAAGTGACCCGTTTAACCTAATATCAATACGATCACGTAACTTGAATGACTTCCTAGTAATACATGTGTTTAATACTATTTTCCCTGATGAAAACAGTTTTTTTATTTCGCCTTTTTAGCGTTAATTAAGCTCTATAATATATCCCTAATAATTCTATCGCCCGCGTTCTTAAACGTACTAGCATAATGCTTTGAACACATGCCAGGCATGCTTGATTACATATTGTAAGTAGGTTTAACTTTGCCGTTATCTTGGGGATATTGTGAATAAATATTTTAAAAACAGAAGTTTTTCTATGGTAAGACAATTTGTCACCATATTTGAATCGGCACAATTTATCGCAAAAAAAATACCCCACCAAAATGTATTTGGTAAGGTAACCGGCATTATAAATATACTTTGCGTGTTGTGTTAGCTGATTTATATTCATTAATTTAAATACCATGATATTTAAATCTGCTAATCCTACTGGCTCAGCATTTCCAGCCTGTTTTCAAAATAAAATCATTATGTCAAAAAATCAATAAAAACATTCATATGAAGAAAAAATATTTTGTTAATTTAGTGAATTCACTCAAAAAAATTAGTGCTATTATCAAGTCATTATATGACGTGTGATTGTTTCCACATAATAAATCATACGTCTGAGGGATGGGAAGTAAGATTTATGAGGAAAGAAAATAAGAGCGTAAATTACCCAAAGAATAATCAAAAGCCCTTCAAAACAGAAAAATTATGGTTAGCTGTTCCTCTGGCGACTGCCTCAATCATTACAGGATTAGCCGTCACTACACCAGTTAACGCTGCAACAACTAATTCAACTTCAGATGTGCAACCAACTACCGCTGAACAAGATATAACTGGTGATCCAAAAGATAACAATACAACCGCTGCAACACCTGACACTGCTGTAACGGAAGCTTCTGGAAATACCAATTCAACAACTGGCAACGATTCAACCACGCAACCTACTGCTATAAATAAGACTGTAGCCACTAATACACAAGCAGTCGTCAATCAACCAGTGAACAATGCTTTACAAACGAATAACAATACCTTAGATAAAGGAGGCTCCAGTAAACAAGATAATTCTGCTGCACAATCCACTACTGGTGTAAATACTGATAGTACCAATTACCAAGCTCCTTCAATTCAGGCAGTTGCTGAATCTACAAGTGCTACAACACCTGTAACTACGACTACCCCTACTACTAAATCTGCTGACGAGATACCCAATCTATCCAACTTTTACGTAGACGTCCATGGTGATTATGTTCCATATAACTCAATAGCATCCGTCAACGTCCTACCTTATAGTTCTGAACTATGGAAAAACTTCGTTGGTCAAAAGCTTTTCAGCTTTTACATAGTTCTACCATCTTCTGTTGACTCCACTTTGGCCTGGATGCAAACAGGTGCCACTAACTATGCCAAGGCCCTTAATGACCAAGGATACGTCAGTATCAAAAGCTTGACAGTTTCCCAACTAACAACAACTTCTACAGGTAGACAAGTCTTTTATTTCCAACCAGATAGTGATGCCAAAGTTAATGCTTCAGATTCACAAACTGGTTTCTCCAGTCAGCTAAAAATGTCCGTTCTTATCCATACAACTGCTGATACTAATGTTAAAACAGTAACTATTAATGCCAAGGATGATAATAACGTAGACACATATGGAACTAAGCAATTACCAACTAATGATATTTTATTCGCCGGCATTGGTGATACGGCAGTTTATCCCCACGGACCATTGTATGAAGCTATGCCTTCAACCACCTTTGGAGATAATTGGCCTGATGCTAACATTGTTGGTATTGCGTCCAACAACGGAGCTAAACAACTAAAATTTATCTCTGTATCCGTCACCGATAAATACTATGTACGATCAACCACTGCCGGTTCAACGACTTTAGCAGGTGTTCTATATAAAGCAACTGATGCGATGGATCCCGGAACAACTTATGATCCAACAACTTATGAACAAGCCTTTTCAAAAACTTTAAACGCAAATAAAAACTCTTGGTGGCTCCCCTCATTCCGTTATGTTGGAACAATTCCAGATATCACAAAACTTAGTCATGACGCAACAACACAAACGTTTCCAAGCAGCGTTACAGCCGAACCAAGGTCCTTGGATTTAACTAGTACCACTGCTACAGGTAACACTTATGCTTTTCTAGTTGCTAAGATTGCCACCAAGTTAGATACCAAAAATTCAACTATTGATGCAGGTACTGCTTGGACTCCTGACGATAATATTACTTTCACAATGCCTAGTGCCGGTGAATCTGCAACAATTAGTTATGAAAAAATCAGTGATATGACACCAGAATCGACCGTTAAAAATGCTGATGGTTCAACTACAAATACCTATACAGATAGCGACGGTACTATGACGGTCACTTCAAATGTTGATGCCAACACTCCTGGAACTTACTCAGTTAAATATTCTTACACGGATAATCAAGGCAACAAAACAGACTCGCCAGTTAATACAGTCACCGTTGATTCAGTAATAGACGATAGTGTTTTGACTCCTGCAAAATTCGAAAGTTCTGTAGCTGCTGATGGTAGTACTTGGACGTATGATAAAGGTATTTCTGAAATAAAGGACAAATCTGGTACAACCATCACACCCGCTGATGCTTTATCTGATACTACTAATCCACTAACAGTCACTATCACCGATGCTGCTGGAAATATTTTGAAAAACTCTGACGGAACTAATGCCACTTCGATTGATACTTCGAAACCAGGTACATACACAATCAATTATACTTATGGAAAGTTAACGGCATCGACGACACTTAACGTTACTGCCGCACCAACAGTTTCTTCAACTGGCGACACTGTTATTTTAGGACCAACCATGCCAACGTGGAATCCAATTACCGGCATCACTTTAACCGATACTAACGATCCATCGATTTCAGCAGCAACTGCTCTTCAAAACGGAGATTTAACTTATAAAGTAACCGATTCAACTAATAACGCTGTTGCTGAAAATACGATTGATGATAACACTCCGGCTGGTAAATATACTGTTAATTACTACTATAAGGGCGTTGCTTTACCTAATGTTTCAAGTGTTAATGTTGAAAATTCTGCAGCCGCAATAAAAACAGAGCCACTAACTGCAGACTCAAGTTGGACCCCTGCCGATAATGTAACCACGTTAACTGATGATAATAACACCCCTATCAATATTCCTACTGCATTTAAAAATGGTTCATTAACTGCCACAACTCCTGGCACTGATGGCAAACCAGTTAATGCAGATACAATTGATTTATCAAAGGCTGGCACTTACACAATCACTTATACATATACCGATGCTGTTGGTAATGTACATGTTTCTAAATCTACTTTAACCATCAAACCAACAACATCAGGAAGCGGATCAAGCACTGGTTCCGGAAATGAATCTGGTACTAACGCGGGCACTGGAACAAATAATGCTGGTAGTTTTACCAATACTGGTTCTGGTAATAACAATGGCTCGGGTACAGCAGGTTCAAATGTTGACGGCAATTCTGGAACTGATGATAATGCTGACTCAAACAATAACTCAAGTACCGACAATAATTCTGATGCTAATAGCAATACAGATAACAACGGCAATTCAACTACTGGCAACAACACTGACCCTAATAACAGCACAGAGGGTAACGGCAATTCAGACGCTAACAGCAACACTAACCCTAATAACAGTACCGATAACCACAGTAATTCAAACACTGGAAACAATACTACTGACCCTAAGAGTAACCTTGTAACAGAGCCTGATAATACTGCAAATAACAATCATACTGCAGGATCAGAAAGTACAACTGCTGAACCAGAAAACAATTCAACTACAATTTCCAAAGTTAACAATGATGATAATTTAATTGCCGGAGCCAGAACTAATTCAGCTAATATTTCTAACATTAATTTGGTTTCCAACACCACTAATGAAAATGAAAATAGTAATCCACAAACTAATACAAATAACAGTGGAAAACTTCCTCAAACTAGTGAGCAATCAACTACTTGGATTACTCAAATAGGTTTGTTCTTACTCACGATTGCTGGTGTCTTTGGATTCAGACGTAAAAAAGATAATGACTAACTAAAAATAACTAATCCCTTTAATGGAATTAGTTATTTTTTATGATTCTACATGTATTTGTCACAAGTATTGATATCTTTACACCATGTAATTTTCAATAAGTTGTACAAATGAAATTAGTCATTTCTGATCCAAATCAACTGTAATATAAACTATTTGCTCATTATCCTTTAAATTCCAATCCCTAGTATCCGCAACTTCAGGATATTCAGATTCATCTTCAAGCATAGTTTCAATAGCATCCCTTGCATGCAATTGAACATCCGCCAAAGAATCACCTTGTGTAACCATACCAGAAATATTTGGGGAAGTAGCAACAAAATAATGACCATCATCATTAAACTCAGAAACAATCACTGGATATATTAAATCTTTCATATTTATTGGCTCCTTTGAATTAATATCAATTCCAGACTATATTATCTATATTCTTAAATAAACTCACAATATATCTAACACCATTTAACCTGATATTTAAATCCAAAACAAAAAATACATTGATAAATTATCAATACAATAAATAATATAACTACTTAAATATTTGAAGAGGAACTCTCACGTCAGTAACCTTTCTTGCAAAGGCATATTTTGTATTAATAAGATTTTTAAGTTCCCTTACATTACTCAAATTAAATGTATAAGGCTGTCCCCTATTCCAGTCAATATATCTGGCGGAATAGGTTTTATTCTCATTTTTATTAAATCTACTTAAAATTGTTTGTACATAAATTTCATCCGCCAAAAAACTATGTAGAAACATATCATAATTTGGATATTCAAGAATCTCCTTTAGTAGATTACTTCTAAGGCTTATCCAATTAGTCCCCTTACGTACCTCATTACCCTGTTTAAGTCTATTAATTCCAAGTAATTTGTTGAATAATTTGGCTGTCGACACAAATATAACATGACATATTTTATTTCTAATATTAACATTTCTAAATGGATAGTAATACTTTACCCTAGTACGCATTAATTCAGTTACAGGATTTTGAAAAGATATATATGCGTCATCCTTAAAAAAGTTTTTAAAATAATCTCTTGTCATTAGTGGAATATCAGAAGACGAAATAAGATGAACATAATCGTAATTAAATTTACTATTATATACGCTTTCAAATAGCCTATGTTCAGCAATAACTTGTGTATCTGTCCCCCAGTATACTTTTGATCTATTAATAAAAAACAATTTTGAATGTACTGAATTTAACTTAGGAAGTTTATATTTTTTATCCCAATGTATATAAAAATCTATATCGGTATCATCTAAAATATTAATTGTTTCTTGAAGTATTTTGGAATCACCATATCCAATTACCATGATTGCATGTCTCATATAATATTTCCTTTTAAAATTACAAAAATAGCGCTTCGTATATTACGAAGACGCTATTTTATATCTTAGTATTTAGCTGTAGTAGTTGTAGCTGTAGTACTTGGAACATATTGAATGTTACCAGTATTAGCTTTACCTAATCCTAAACTGTTACGTAGAACATTAGTTTCACGTTGCAATTCACTCTTAGATACAACTTCCATGCTTTCACCATTGATTGTTGTTTCTGTACCATCTAAGTGATCTTGGTTAACATTCTTAGTTGCAGCACGGTAATCAGTACCGATAGTCTTCAAATTATCAAATGTTAGATCAGTTAGAACTTGGTTAGTCAATGAGTTGATGAAATCTTGGTTCAACAATGTTGAAATTGAACCTGATTGAACAACAATACCTGTAACGACTTGGCGTTGACGAATTTGACGACTGTAGTCACCAAATTTACCACTCATACCAGCGTATGCCAATGCTTGGGAACCGTTCATGTGAGTCTTAACACCCTTTGTAAAGCTGTAACCTTGATAGTTGAATGTCCACTTAGGTGTAACATCAATACCACCAACTTCGTTAACAACCTTGTTCAAGCCACTAACGTTTAGTAGTACATAGAAATCAACTGGTACATTTAGTAAGTCTTGAACAGTTTTAACACTAGCTCCGGCTTGACCTAATGCATAAGCTTGGTTAAGAGCAACAGGTGATGAACTCTTTTCCCCAGAAACACTCTTTAAAGCCGTTTCCCCAGAAACACTATCAACAGTTGTTTTGTTTGTTTCAGGGTTGATAGTAACAACCATCATACTGTTAGTATGACCTGAATAATCTCTACTCAATTTATCTGAACCTGAGTTAGTACCCATGATTAAGATTGAGATAGGCTTCTTAGCCTTTAATTTTGCGGCTACATCAGTATTGTTAACACCAGCTGATTGGAATGAACTATCAACTGATCCCTTAACACTGCGGTATTTTGACATACCTAAAGCAGCGCCACCAAAAACGAATAAAAGAACAAAGGCAATTAAGAATGTTCTTAACTTGCGACTTTTGTGGCTCTTATGTCTATTTTGCATATGTTTTCCCCCTAATATGATTCAAAAATCATATTCCTCATTTAAAATACAACTTTTGATGATGAAATAAATTCATATCTCCATTATACGATTTTATTACGGTTTTTATACCGTGCATGAAGAAATTAATATATTTTTTATCCGCCTCCTTTGATATTCCGCATCTGACCATACATAAATTCTAAATATGGCGTATATCTTACAATAAGATATTTGATTTTTCCATATAAAGAATGAATATCTCTAATGTTTTCACGTTCACCTGAAACCTTGTCCATATAAGCTCTCATAACCCATGAACCATTTAAAGAAAATTCTTTTTTATTCAAACATTCTTTAATGGAGTCCCGTAATCCCTTATCCAAAGAAACGTACGAATTATTATTATTAGTCATTTTTTCAATTTTAGAATTATCAAATGTTCTATTAAATAGTCGATCATATTTTAATTGATAATATGATTTCATTATCGTAGCTATAAATTCAGAATTATCACTATAAATGATTTTAGGCTTTTTACCAGTTAGTTTAATAATTTCTTTTGAATACATATCTATAATCTGTTGCCAAGTGGCAAACTGATTAGAAGTTATATTAATGGTCTCTCCTAAAAATTTATTATTCCCCACTACCATGGAAATTCTAGAAGAAACATCTTTTCCAAAGGTTAGCGTTGTCTTACAATTCAATAAACTTCTAGGAACTACAATCGTTTTGTTTTGAAGCACTCTGGTAAGCCACAGATCCTTTTCATATATTCCTAATTGTAATCTGTTACTTTCATAAGTAATATATGGCCGTATTATGGTCCAATTCTTTTTGCCTGAATCAAATAATAAATTTTCCTCACGCGCTTTTGTTAAAGAATAGTCATCTGTAGACAAGTACTCCTTATCCTTTGAAATATCTAATAACCTTGGTGAACTCTCAGTTATCCGACCGTCACAATTTGCATATACCCTGCTAGAACTAAGAAAAATATACTGGTTCGTTGAATTTAAAAATAAATTAACTCTTTCTTGAAACTCCGATACTTGATAAATCATGAAATCAATAATTACATCATATTTATTTTTCAAAATTTCTTTGAGAAAGTTAATTTCATGAGCATTTCCTTTTATATAATGAATATTGTCTTCATCTTCATGATGATATCTGGATGTTACATAGACATTCATTTTAGAAAGACTCAATATACTAGTTAAAGGCCTCCCCATTGCGCCAGTGCCACCTAATATAAGTATTTTCAATATTTTTTCCAATCTATTTATTTAAAATATGTTTCACTAAACGTATTCCTTTATCTCCAAGAACTTTTTTCCCGAGATGCTCAAAACGTCCTAAATGAGTATGTTTTATATTTCTCATTAACCAAAGTGCACGACTCTCGTCCTCACTATTTGTAAAGACCTCAAATACCAGCGGTTTTGATGTTTGATTACCCGTTGTAAATAAATCTATTTTGTTCATAAATTCATCTTTAGAATCGGCACTTATATATTGAAAGCCTAGATTTTCAACGAAATCTTTAACCAATTCCCTAGACTTATTTCCAAAATGTCCTGATGCAGCAATATAATCATTAACACTTTTACCAAACATGGAACCTTCATTATTATAATTTTTAAATTCCATACCACCTCCATTATTAATCAATAATATTCTGATATTATTTCCAATGAATCTATTACCATTAACATTTAAATCATAGAAAAAAGCTAAATCGCCAAATACACCAAAAAACAGTTTACTTGGATCAGCTATTGAAGCACCCACAAGAGATGAAACTCCTCCATCAATTCCAAACCCTCCAGTGTTAGAATAACCTAATACACTTTTAGGAACTTCAAAAAAATTCCAACTTCTAAGTGAATTCAAAATCCCTAAATGAAGAACTGATTTTTCTGGTAATTTAGACGACATTTTTTCAGCAATCCAAATATTTGAAAATGGTAGTTTTGGAATATTATTATAAAGCTCTTCATTTTCCAATTTCCAGGCTCTCAAATAAGAGTCATCATTTTGATTATTTTTTACATTCTTTGAATATAATTCAAAAAAATTCAGTTCAGACATCTGGAATATATTTTTTAATTTTCCAAATGTATCTTTCAATTCTCCATCGTCACTAACTCTCCAAACCGCCTTAGGATTCATAGTAGAATATGCACCTGAAACTTCGCCGATATGAATCATTACATCCATTGTTCTTAAGGAGGACCTATACATATCTTGATTACATACTAAACTTATTGGAACAGCAAATTGACCTTTATAATTACTTGTCTGATCACAAAAAACTACCGCATTATACCCCTTACAAAATAAATCGACAGCATCACTTAATTGTTTACTCCATTTGACATGCGCTCCAACGTAAATGCCAACATGGTCACTCTTCAGTTCAGGTAAAGTATCGTTTTGAGTAAAACGTTCAATGTTACGTGTCTTAGGAAGATTCTTAACTGAGAAATTCTTACTATACATCGTTGTTAAATTAACATGAACTGGTCCAATACCATTATGGCGTATTTCCAGAAGTGCTTTATTAATCAATATATTACAAGCCTTATAGTCTTCGTCATCACGTATCATTGGAATTTGAACGGTCATTTTTACAGCATCAATTGGAACTATACTACGATCAATAACTTGAGGGATGTTTTGACCAACTCTACCAGTAGGTTGTGTAGAAGTTATTGCCAATATTGGCAATTTTCTATAAAAAGCTTCTGTAAGGCCTGGTAAATAATTTCTCGAGGCCGTTGCTCCAGTACAAGTCAAAGCCACCGTTTCTCCGCTTTCTGCAGCCATACCACAGGCAATATACGCTGCAGAACGTTCATCAACAGATGATATAATTTCAAAAAAAGGATCACTCTGTATACTTGCTAAAAACGAAATATTTGTAGTCCCTGGACTTGCCACAACCTTTCTAATACCTTTTTTTTTCATAAGATAAATCAACATCTGAACATTACGTTCATCAGTATAATGAAAATTCATGTATACTTCTCCCATTTTTTATTTTCTAATTATATTTAATAATATATCTTTTTCATACCTATTCGCTATGAACCTAATAAAAATAAGCGTATAGATGACTGTATATATAACTCCAAAAACAATAAATTTAAAAATATTATCCACTTTAATAAAATTTTGTGTCACTAATAGTAAAAGAGTTGCCACTACAAACGGAACAATAATTTTTATGGTTTCAATCCAATATTTTTTCATATTAAGATTTATTTTTTTATAATAATACCAATTCATAAAGAGAACATTTGCTAATACTACACTAATAACATACCCAAGTGAGGCACCTAAAAGCCCCCAATAAATAGAACCCCAATACGTTATCACCATATTAACAATTGAAAAAGCCAAATAAACTATTGATCTGAACATATGCTTATTCATTGCACGTTGAATTTCAATACCTAGATTTTGAGATAACGGAATAATAGATGGTAGAACCATAAATATAACAAGATAATATGCCATATAATTCTCCCTACCAGCCCACTTAAGAATAAAAAATTTTCCAATAACTATAAATCCACCTAATACAAAAAATAGCAAGGACATCTGTATTCTGCCAACTCTAATCATAATATTCGTCAATGCTGACTTACTTTCTCCCTTACTAACTAAAACATTTACTTTAGGAACAAAAATACTAGACATTGAAGTTGATAACATAAAGAACATACTTTTTATTTGAATAGCAATTGAGAAAGTAGCGACCATCTTTGCACCTTGTGTAATTCCAAGTAAAAAGTTGGGGGCATTATTATTAATAAGATCAACAATCTGGTTTAAAAAAATAAAAAAAGAGAACAATAAGAGGTCTTTTAACAATCTAAACTGAATATGTTTAAAATCAAACCTCATGCCCAATTTATTTATACAGTAACGAATATTCAATGCAAGAAACAACATTGTCACTAATACCTGTGTTATTTCTATTGATAGAACACCAACTCCCATAAATATCAAGGGTACACAGATGATTGGAACCAAAAAAGTTTGAAGCAATTGTCTACTTTGTTGGAAAACAAATTTTTCATTCACAGTTATATTGGAGTCAAACACAGAAGAAATAAATGTCAATGCTATATCAAAAACCATAATTAGCATCAAAGACTTTATTAAATTAAGTTCCCTATTATCCAACTTGGCTCCAAATACTACGTTACTATTTACAACCAGTAAAGATCCTAATATTAGAGCAATAACACTGATAAAACTAAATATAATCATGTATAATCCGTTCAATTTCCGTATACTACTTGTATCATCTTTAACTAAATAAATAGTGTAAAATCTAACATATGCACTTGAAAATCCCATGGATAACAAGCTTAAACTCATCATTACCGAATTAGTCATCTGAAATAGTCCGTAATCTGACTGTCCAACATACTTAAGTAAAAACGGCGTATACAAGAAATAAACCAAATTCTTTGCAATAATATTTACATACGATAATATTGCACCTGATTTTCTTTGATTCAAAATATAAATTTCCTTTTTATGTTTTTATGAGAAATAAATCTATAGGGAAATTGAATCATCCAATGATTTTTTTAAGTAATTTAAAGAACTTAACCTTTTCATTTTTAATAATTCATTTACCGCGTCATAATCTATTTGATAATCATTTGATTTCCCATGCCAACAGTCCGTTAAATTAAAAACATTCAGTAACGTACTTATCCGTGAGTTCATCGGTTGACCAAATTCTTTTCTGGAAAAAACTTCAAACTTCTTATTAAAAATAATAGAAAAAACAGTCCCATGAAAAGAATCCGTGAATACCTCATCTGCCTGAAAAATCAAATTAATGAAATCTATGGGATCTGTTTCCCATAGATTTCTATTTTCACGATTACCTAATTCTTTTATAATAAGATTTCTTTTTTTAGCAAAATCTATTATGTAATCTCTATCAACATTTGACAACTCACCTAAAAAGTAAATTAAAAGATACTTTTCATGATAAATCGGTCTATTATTCAATAACTTTAACCACTCTTCTTTTTCTATTAATAGTGTAGGATCTAAAACCAACATGGCACTTTTACCAATGAGGTCATGAACTATTTTCTGCCCTTCTTGTTCTCTAACAGAAATATGGTTTATATTCTGCAACCCCCCTTTATAGAGTGACATATAACTACGGGGTATGCTGTCGATTCCAAAAGATGCAGCATAACTAATCTTGGGTTTCTTAGAATATTCAATAAAGTCATACTTCGAAAAACGATTACTAAAGTTATAATTCCAAACCTGATCGCTACCTATCACGTAACAATCAAAATTATCATCAAATGAAAAATCAACAGTATTTTCATTCAATATAAACTTGCTTTCCTTTATATAATCACGTGTAAACTTTAAAAATTTACTTTTTCTGATATCATCACTTTTCGTACTTATTTTTGGTATTTTCCTTTTCTTAAGGGTGTTAACAATTTGAGTTAGAAATGTGCCATTTTCAACACTATTTCTAACTTTTTGTAACTTACTAATTGGATTATCCGTATAATTTCTTATGGTTGTAACTTCATTTCCCATGTCCTCCAATACCACCTGCAATGCATAGTTTTGTAGTCTATTGCCATAATTGGAATAATCATTAACAGTGTTAATTCCTATTTTCATTTTTATTTTCCTCTAAATATTATCTAATAAATACATACGGAACAATTTCTCCAAAATTATTAAATAACTTATATATTAGTAGTATAATTCCGATGAATATAGTGGTCGATGATAAAGCAAACCTGATTACTTTATATTCAATAAATTTTTTTGATATTTCCTCTATTAAAATAGGTAATGCAACAATTGAATATACAGCAAAATATTCTGCCATTCTTACTAATAATTGAGAATGTCCACCCATCACATAAAGAATTCCTCCAATTTGTGTCATAAACAATACAAAACCCCATTTATCATTATCAAGAATATTGGTTGTTGTGGAACCAACCACAATTATACATATCAAAAACAGGCCTAATAAAATACTTCCTCCACCAGCTTCATACTTACTATTACTTAAATAATTACTATATATAGAATAATGAGAAAAAAATTGTGAAAAAACGCTAAACATTTTTCCAAATAATGTTGTACAAAAAACAGTTACAAGACTTGTAAGCAATAACCCTTTTCCACTCTTAGGTACTTTCCATATAAAAAATCCAATCAAAGCTATCAAAGCCGTACTATGTATTCCAATCCCCATTAACATGATTACTATTGAAAATAAAATTCTTTTGTTATGCAATAATGCCATTGACAACATGGTCAACGCTACAGCCAACATTTGCCTTTGCATATTGAAACTTTCAAAGTAATAATAAAAAGTTAAATAAATTGAGAAACTCATAAAAAAATATTTGCTATCGTTCCCAAACAAAACGATAGACTTATAAATTGAATATACAGTTAAAAAAGAAAGAAAAAATATAAAGTAATGATAATTACTATTAAAAATATTCCACATAACATTACTGAATAATGAATATAAAACCGAATTATTACTGTTCGGATCCGATACCTGATTCAAATAATAATTAACATACTGAAAGGTATCGGTACCAACAGTATACGAACGTAATCCCATAATTATGGAAAAGTGCAACACGGATACCCAATAATAGACGTTTTTATTAAATATTTTTATTGTTGAGAAAAAAGCACTGTATAAAAAAAATATTAAAATATTACATAAATAAAAAGCCATGGTTCCCTCCGACAATAACCTTATTCGTTTTCACTAAAACCACTTATCTTTTCGATACAAAATTATACACAGCTCTAAATACTCGTTTTCCAAATAGGCTTACATAAACTCCTGCATAAACTTTAAAATTGTCTAGTTTTTTGAATAAGATAGTTTTCCTACATTGCATCATTTTATTCCATAATTTATCTGCATCATTTTTATTATCACTATTTTCAATTTGAACCCAAACATTTGCATAAGCGGCAAAGAGCCTTCCTAATAATTGATACTTTAAACTGGGGTACTTATTCAAAACAATAACTTTCACTTTTTCACAAATTTCAATTATATCCATTTTTTTTGAATTAAATGGACTATTCATAGTACTATTACGTCTTTGATAATAAAAATAATCTATGCAAGCAACATTGGAGACACTTTGTGCAATACCTAATACTTTAATACAAACCAAAAAATCTTCATAAATCATACCATCAGGAAACTTTATATCATTAAACAATTGTCTAGAAAACATTTTCCCCCAAACTTCGCAATCGGGATTCTGACTCAACACTCTACTCAAGCCTTGTTTTCCAGTAAGATTTTCAACTTTTTGTTTCCAATCATATTCTTTACTAAGAACATTACTATCATTATCTATAGATATGGAACCTACCATTGAAATATCTTGGCCTTGTGATACTCCCTTCACTAAATGAAACAAATAATCTGAAGTAACAAAATCATCACTATCAACAAAGGTTATATAATCTCCTCTAGAATTTTCAATCCCTTTATTTCTAGCAGTACTTCTCCCTAAATTTTTCTGAGTTATTACATTTATCCTATTATCAAAGAGTGACCAGTGCCTTATCTTACCCAAACTATTATCAGTTGAACCATCATCTATAATAATCAACTCAAAATTTTTATAACTTTGATGTATTAAGGAGTTGATACACCTATCAATATACTTTTCTGAGTTATAGCACGGTACAATAACACTGATTAACTTATCCACTTATACTAATCTCCATTTAATCTTTTAAATATATAAATTTTCACACTACCTTTTTATATACGGATTCAATCCCTTTAACCATTTCTTTTACATTATATTTTTTTTCAAATAACTTACGACTAATTATGGATTCATCATTTTTGTTTTCAATAACAAACTCAAAGAGAGAACATAGGTTATTCTTATTTAATATTTCCTTGTTAGTTATTAACCTTCCATTGTTGCTGACCAATTCCCTATGCCCGACTATATCAGTTAAAATAAGAGGCAATCCGACCGATAACGCTTCAATAACCGAAAATGGTTGCCCTTCATACCTTGAAGTAGACAAGAAAATATCCGAAGAATTCAAATACTTAAACGGATTACTAGAGTAACCCACAAACTTAATTTTATCTTCTAAATTAATATTTTTCACTTGCTTAATACATTGATCAAATAATGGTCCATCTCCTACCCAAGTGAAGTTAACATTAGGAATAATTTCACAAATTGTTTTAGCAATTTTAATAAATAATTCAGGATTCTTTTGATAGTCGCATCTTGCAACATTAACAAACCTTAATTCCTTAACATTATCCATTTTTACTTCATATTCACTATCAGGGACACCATTGTTAACTACGGTCGATTCCTTTTTTGAAACAATACCGCTATCAAATGCATAGTTTTCTTCTTCTTCAGAAACATGTATATTCATAGAAAAGAAATTACTCATAAATTTTTCTACAGTAATAAGCAAAAAATCTTTAACCCATCCTCGACTTATCTCAGAGTAATATGCATGAGGTGTATACACTATTGGAATTTTCGAAAAATATAATATCTTATACATAATAACTACTATTCCAGCTATAGTGCTATGTGCATGAATTAAACTAATATTTTTATCCACTACAATATTATGTATAGTTTTAAATGATTTAATGAATTTAAAAATATTATTAGGGAAATATGACATATTGTCATCTACAATAAATGAACCAGAAATATTTCCCCCACGTTTTGAACTTACTAAAGTTGTCAATTCAAACTTCGAATTATCTATATATTCATTCAAGTAATCAACCTGTCGCTTAACTCCGCCATTGTATGATTCGCAGACCTCTAAAACTTGAAATTT
Organism: Companilactobacillus nantensis DSM 16982; assembly: GCF_001435815.1. Lineage (GTDB taxonomy): Bacteria > Bacillota > Bacilli > Lactobacillales > Lactobacillaceae > Companilactobacillus > Companilactobacillus nantensis. The sequence goes on from NZ_AZFV01000024.1 coordinate 30,692, forward strand.
ATTACTCATAGAATTAATTTAGTACGCTCCTTTCCCTCTAAAAATATTAAAAACATTCATAAATATAATTTTTATATCCAAAAAGAAACTACAGTCATCAACATATGTCATTTCAATACTAGCTCTTTCTGGATAACCTATATTACTTCTACCAGATGCTTGCCATAATCCCATTGCTCCAGGTTTTATTGACAATAACTTATTAACATCAGAATATTCCGACAACTCTGGTTCAATAACTGGACGAGGTCCAACTATACTCATATCCCCAAACAAAATATTTATAAACTGTGGAATTTCATCTATTGACGACTTTCTTAAAAATTGTCCCAGTTTAGTAATCCTTGGATCATTATCTGGTTCTAATTTGTAATTATTTGCAACATACTCTTTATACATCTTTTCATTTTTATAAAGCTTTTGCTCAGCCCCAACAACCATTGATCGAAATTTATACATACCAAATTTTTTACCATGATAACCAACACGAATTTGTCTATAAAAAACAGGTCCACGATTTGAAATACTAAAAGTATCCAGAATCCAAACTAACAAAAAAATAGGACTAAGGAAAACAAGCGCACACAATGAGATTAATATGTCCGCACTACGTTTACTTATCCTATATATATAATGATTAGAAAACGATCCCGTTTCATTTGATACTATGTGTGATCTTTTACCTTCCATTTCCATATTTGTAGCTTCCCCCTCAGAAAACATGTACTTTTATAAAATACCCATTAAAAAAAGCGTCGATTTAAACACTTAAAAAGTGACTCCGCTTCCACAAAATAACTAAAATAATCCAAAGAACCTTTTCTTTTTAACATCTGAAATTCGACTGATTTCATCAACTTCAACATCAATTCCATTCAGAATATTCTTTGCGTTTTGATTAAATTTCTCAGCCCTTTCAGAACCTTCTTGTTCTGTTAACTTAGCAAATGCCTCTCGCATCATGAATCGACGTCCCTCAAAATTATGCGCATCTGATGCAAAGACAAATCCTAAGTTGGCCTTAATGATTTTCTCTGTTAATTCTTGAACTTTTTTACCAAACACACCTAAGTAACTGCTACTTGTTAATTGAGTTAAACACCCCATTTCCACAAAGTCATACAACTTATCGGGATCTTTTTGAAATCCCAAATTACGTTCCGGATGAGCTAACACCGGTGTAATCCCTCGTGACGTTAACTCAAAAATCATATTCTCAGTGTACTCAGGTACTTCATTGTGCGGTAATTCTAATAACAAATAACGATTACCTGCATCCATAAATAGCACATCGTCACCCCAAACGGCGTCCATCAAGTCCCCAGTCAAATGAACTTCCTGACTAGGAAATACTTTCAGCGGTATCTCTTTATCAACTAAACTTTGTTGAAACGCTGCCGTTTTTTCGATAACTGCTAGCCTATGATTAACGTAATGGCTATCCATATGGTGCGGTGTTAATAAAATATGACTAATACCTTGATCCACAGCTGCTTGTGCCATCTTCAATGCCATTGTTTCATCTTTAGCACCATCGTCGACTCCTGGCAAAATATGGCAATGTAAGTCAATTAGTTTCATTTCTTCTTATCATCCGTTCCATAATAACCGCCGTAGTAACCGCCATAATAACTACCACCATAGTAGCCACCAGATTTTTGTTCAGTTACACGGTTCATAATTGCTCCCAAAATGTTGGCATTAACAGTTTCTAGTGCTTCTTTAGCATGCATAACACCAGCCTTATCAGCGATACCTTGTGGGACAACCAAAATTGTTCCGTCAACTCGAGCTGCTAAAACTTGTGCATCAGTCACGGTATTAACAGGCGGTGCATCGAGAACTAACAAATCAAACTTATCAGTCAAACGAACTAACAAATCCTTTGCTCGTAAGCTTCCCAACAATTCAGCTGGATTAGGTGGTACTGGACCACTAGTAATCACGTATAAACCATTAACAACTGTTGGTTGAACAATTTCTTCAAGTGTTGCGTTACCCAATAAATAGTTTGATAATCCCCGACGATTGCTGACACCAAACGTTTTGTGAACAGTTGGACGTCGTAAGTCCGCATCAATCAAAATAACTTTTGAACCTTGATCGGCCCACGTTACTGCTACGTTATTACTAATCGTTGACTTACCTTCAGATGGATCAGATGAAGTGAACAACAATGATTTCAATTTCTTATCAACTGAAGAAAATTGGATATTCGTCCGAACTGTCTTGAATTGTTCTGAAATCATCCCTTTAGGATCGGTGTAAGTAACAAGTCCAATACCGTACTTCAAGCTGGTATTATCAATCTTATGTTTTCTACGACTAAATAAATTAAAAGCCATCGCCTACACTCTCCTTTGACTAGGTTGTGGTGCCACCCCAGGGTTTGTTGATCCATAAATCTCTTGTTTGTTATAAATGCGTTTCTTAACTTCATCTTGATCAATTTCGTTAACGATACCTAGACTGTTCAGTCCCAATGTATCAGTTAAGAAGTCTTCTGAAGTTACCGTTGTATCGGTAATTTCACGAATGAAGGCAAAACCAATTCCAAGTAATAATCCGACGACAATTCCTGCTAACAAGTTCAACGTCTTTCTTGGACTAACAGGACTCTTTTCAATCGAAGCTGGTGAAACAATCGAGACATTATTAATGCTCATGATTTTCCCAACTTTTTTCTTGAAAGTCTTGGCAGTTAAATTAGCCACGGCTGCTGAAGTATATGGATCGGTTGTCTTAACTGTGACAGAAAAGACTTGTGAGTTTTGTTGACTACTGACCGAAATATCCTTCTTCAAAGCACCCATTGAACCAGGATAACCAGGATAATTGCTAACTTGACGGTCAACTGTCTTCAAAACTGTGGGACTCGTAATAATATCTTTATAAGTGTTGATCATCTGCACGTCCGCTTGTGTTTGTTGCAACTGTGCAGCCTGCATATCAGCGGAAAGCTTCCTATTAACTAATAACTGTGTCGTTGACTCATACTTAGGTGCCATGACGAAAAATGTCACGAACGCTACGGCTAAAGTAACGACAAATGTAGTCCCCAAAATCATTTTTATATGTTTACGGAGTATGGCAATAATCTGCATCATACTTATCGTTTGTTCTGACCCCAATGAAATCCTCCGATATAACTAAACTAATATAATTAAAAACTAATGTGAATTAATTAAATCTTATCACAATATACTTACAGAATATGTGATGTTATTAAAATGTAAATAAAAAAATTCTACTGTCAGACGCATTTATAAAATATGGCTGTGAAATATGTCACTAGACGGCATTTTCGCCGAATAATGGTCATAACTCGAACAAAATTTTATAAATTATGATTACATTTTATTTTTCCAAAAATAAGTTCAATATTCGTGGCCGGTAATATTTTATTTATATCAGAAAATTACATGTATTATATTACATGGCCTATTGAATTAAAACAACCTATCTTTTCCTGAACACAGTCGTCTACAACAACTCAACTGCTCCAGTAATATTCATTTCATCATATAATTTCTTCTTAATAGCCCGTTTTTCCAGTTCTAATTTTTGCATGGCAGCTTCGACTTTTTGATTTTGTTCAATAAAGTCATCTGCCATTTTTATTTGCTCATCAAGACTAATAACAGGTACTGGTAATTGTTCCAAGTCACGGATTGGTATTTGTGTGATCGTGCTACCTACTGATGAATTGCCCAACAAAATTTGAACTAAAGGACTGCCCAAATACAAACGCAACCACATTGGATCATATTTCTTCGTCTTTAATCGTAAACGAACCAAATTAGAATTGATTGCCACATTATAAACTGCTTCATCGATAAGTTTAATTTTATTTATGTTGCCACGGATTGCCATAATGATGTCGTTTCTTCTTATTAAATAGCGATTAATATCCGCATTGCCGCTCAAGTTGAAATACGTCAACGAATGATAATTAATCTTTGGCTTAATATCAGAAATTTTGATAATTTGGTACATCCCATCAGTCGACTCTTCCCGACCAGTCAAATTAAAGCCACGGGTAATATCAACCACTTCATTCAATGGAACCTTGGCCATCTTCTTCAAGTTATCACTGTGGAATTGAACATCATTACCATCAACTTTATAAAGTGTGGAATGAACATAACGTCCAACCAATAAGGTCGATTTTTGAATATGGTCAGTTGAAACAATCTTAGAGATTCCTTCGATATCCTTTTTATCGTGATACCATTTCGTGATTTGAGCAATTTCGTCATCATTAAATTCAACAGTCCGCGTATTTTGTGACTGCAATTGTTCTTTATCAACGTTAATAAATTGAATTTTGCCACGCATTTTCTCAGGTTTATTCAATGATAAAACTAACGCTGAAACCGGGGCTGAGCTTGTCCCAATAGATCCGGCTGGCAATGAGACAACTGTTTCAATTACATCATAATCAATCATCTTATTACGAATAATGCTGTCCATTCCACCATGGAATAACGCTCCATCTTGAACAATAATGACAGCTTTACTGCCTGGCTTTTCATTCAACGAACTGAGCGCATTACTAACAAATGCCCAATCCCCTGATCTTCGTGAAGGCACACCAAATGGAAAACGATTGTATTTATCATCGAAAAGATTCTCCGTATATTCCATCTTTTGACCAATTGGAGGAACCGTAATAACCTTGTCAAACCTCTCAAGCTTGCCATCTTTGACATATCTCGGTTCGTCCAAAACCTCGCCAGTATAAATTTTCGTATGAACGGCGCCCAGACCAAGTGCAGCAATGTAACCCATCGCAACAAAGCGTTCATCGATAAATTCAGCTGTGATATCTTGTTCAGGATTGTTCATAATCAATTTGAAAATCAGCTCACTGAAACCAAATGTTGGGTCCAAAACTTTGTCACAGCTTTTGACATCAGCTAAAGAAACTAACAATTTTTCAAAGCTGAACTTCGAATTCAACAAGTTAGTCCGGAACTGATTTCGCACCCGACTGCCAATGCCCATCAAATGTAAGATAGGAATGTTAATCATCTCGTTGAATAACTCGTTACGTTGCTCAGTAGTTAACCGTTCGTCGGCAGTAACGGCACTTTCAAATAAAGCATTAAATTCGTTTCGATAATCTGGCACATCAACGGCATCAAGTTCTGACTTGAGACTCTTGCCCTTTAAGATCCAATTACGGTCAATTTTTGAAGTCAATCGTAAATATACGAATGAAAAAATCAACGATTGAGTATCCTCAGTTGATAGCATTGATTTAATAGTCTTTGGCACTTCCATATATTTACAATCTCCTCGTATGGTCATAGTTTGACGTTAGTATAGTTACTACTAATCTACTTGCAGTTAATAATATATACCTATGTAGACAGTGTGTACATGTTGAATTTGGCGATTTGTTATAATATTTTGCTGTCATGGGAAAATGAAAAACCACTTAAAGTGCTGGATCTAACCAACAGTTTTAAGTGGTTCTCATTTTTCATAAATTATCTCCCGGTTATCTCCCGGTTATCTCCCGGTTATCTCCCGGTTATCTCCCGGTTTCATATTATATTAACTTGATAAGTTATTAATAAGAACATAACGAGTTGCTGGACCAGAACCTATCTTCTTCAAGATTTTAGAATCTACCATATCCTTCAAGTTTTTATTAGCTTGACTGTCCTTTGTATCAAGCAATAATTCAACAACTGGTCTTGTGATATAAGGATGCGTACCCAAATAAGCTATTACTTGACGCCAATTATCTGGAATTCCCAAACTATCTTCTCCTAACCCAGATATATCCGGTTTAATAACCTCCACCTCACTTGTCTTTTCTTTATAATTCAAATTAGGAAAAGCAACTTTAACAAAATCCTCTTGTGCATCGAAATTAGGATGCACCTCTTCTTCTTCATAACTACTAAGGATTCGGCGAATCCCGGTTCCATAATCCTCAATATATTTAAGCTTATGTAACGTCTTAACTATTTGTGGATTTCTGGGAAAAGTTTGTCCATTCAAAACCGACTTCAACATCATTCCACCCGGTAAAGGTCCTGGAGACATGATGGTTAACCTATCATCGAATATCTCGATTTGAATTGGTGATCTACTAAAATACGACCGATGAACAATTGCGTTTACAAAAGCCTCTCTTATCGCCACCTTAGGATAACTACGTTTTTCATCCCTTTGTCCCTTTCCTGTTATTTCAGCCGAAAGAGCATTGTTCAAATTAACATACGTCAAAACTTCATCTATTTGCTTTGGTAAACTCCCAACAAATTCACGTCTATCCTTAAATCTATCAACTGTTTTCCCATCAAAAATAGCCACTTTAACTGAAAAGGTATTTTGATCACTAAACAAAAAAGCAGCATTAGTATATTTATTATCTTTGGAAAAAAATCCCAGTGCCTTAGGTTTGTAGTCTAATTTTTGTTTCTTAAAAATATCTTTGATAGTATCAAAATTCAACTCTTGAACAGGTGATTCCGAAATATCGAATGTATCCAATTTTTGACTAAAAATCATTTTAGTTAATTTTTCAGAAGATGCCTTCACTGATTCTGAACCATTTCTAACATAAGCTCTGCCATCTAAGAAATACGGCTTTGAAGGTCCTGGATTAACTTCAATACAAAAAATATCATTCTCCAACTTAGCTTTAACTAAACCAATTGGACTTGGATAATAAATTCCACTGGATAGCCAATGACTCAATTGTTCCTCAACTTTATGTCTCTCCATATTAAAGAAAAGTCGATTAAGCCGTCGATTGTCATCTATGCCAAAATAAATATAAGCAGTTTGTCCTCCATTTAACAGAGCTGCAATTTCTCGTTTACACTTTTCATTAAATTCTGCCTTATATTCAATAACTTCACTTTCGGATGGAAATTGTTCCTGATCTTTTAAAGATAGCACGTTAGTTTCCTCCTGATTTGTATAGTTGTTTTCAGGGGGATAATACAATGTTTTGTTAAATTACAGCAACCGATTTTGTCAACTTTCTTACAAATAATAATCTCTCCTAGAGGCGGAACTTAACGACAATTTTTAGCAAAAAAAATAAGACCACACAATCTGTGCAGTCTTATCTTCATCTAATTACCATTCATAATCTGTAGGATCTTGCAAACCACGTCCAGTAGCTTTATCCAACATAATTCTTTGTTCAAAGTGAGCTACATTACGCTTTGTTTCCTTAACCATATCTGGGTTAACAGATACATAGTCAATACCGCTTTGAATCAAGAAGTTAGTAAATTCTGGATACTCTGAAGGTGCTTGTCCACAAATTGAAACAGTTCTGCCATCTTTGTGTGCAGCCTTGATCAAATGACGGATAGCACGTTTAACAGCTAAATTACGCTCGTCAAACAATGGCGCAACTGTATCATTGTTACGATCACAGCCAAGAATCAACATGGCCAAATCGTTTGATCCAATGGAATATCCATCGACATACTCGTTGAATTTATCTGCCAAAATAATGTTTGAAGGAATTTCAGCCATCATGTAAATCTTGAAGTCAGCGCCTCTAATTAAGCCTTGGCTCTTAATAATATCAGTAACTTTTTGAGCTTCGTCAAGTGTACGAACAAATGGAATCATGATGTTCAAATTCTTCAATCCATAAACATTACGTACTTTCTTAACGGCTGCCAATTCAAGTTTAAAGGCTTCAATATACTTAGGATCGTAGTAACGTGAAGCACCACGCCAGCCTAACAAATCAGATGGTTCATGTGGTTCAAACTCATCCCCACCTTTAAGGTTACGATATTCACTCGATTTGAAATCAGAAAGACGTAGTACAACTGGTCTCGGAGCCATAGCACGAGCAACTTTGGAAATACCGTCAGAAAGCATATCGACAACTTTGTCTGGACGGCCTTCTTTAATCAAATATAGTGGGTGTTCGTGAATATATGATGTCCAAATGAATTCTTCACGCATCAAACCGATTCCGTCTGCAGGAAGTGATGAATATTTATCAGCTAATTCGGGATCACCTAAATTCATCATGACACCTGTTGCAGTTGGAGCAAATGTTTCAGCAGCAACTACTTGTCCGGCAGCTTGATTAGTTGTAGTTGGTTTCTTCAATAGACTAGCAACTTTGCCTTGGTAAACGACACCGTTTTTAGCATCAACAGTAACGACATCGCCATCGTGCAAAGCTTCAGTTGCGGCAATTGATTGACTCTTTGTCCCGACGATACATGGAATTTGCATTTCACGAGATACGATAGCAGCGTGACAAGTCATACCACCATTATTAGTTATAATAGCAGCGGCTTTCTTCATAGCTGGAACCCAATCTGGAGATGTCATCAAGGTTACCAAAACTTCACCTTGCTTGAATTGGTCAATGTTCTTAGGATCATCAATAACATGAACTACACCACTTGCTAATCCGGGACTTGCAGGTAATCCACGAACAACAACTTTAGCATCTGATTCCTCAACCACGTTATCATCTCCACTATCAGTATCTTTGTTCTTATTCTTTTGTGACCAGAATGTCTCTGGACGAGCTTGAACAATCCATAAACGATTAGTATTTACGTCCAAAGCATATTCCATGTCCATATAACAGCCATAGTGTTCTTCAATCTTCTTAGCATATCCAGCTAATTCAAGCACTTGATCATCTGTTATGACTTGTTTATCTTGTAATTCTTCAGGAACTGGTTCTTCTTTAGTACCACCGCCAGCAATTCTTGAAAGTTGAACGGTTTGTTTAACAACAGTCTTATCAATAATCTTTTGAGTCTTCTTATCAATTACAAAGTGGTTTGGTGTTACTTTACCTAAAACAATATATTCACCTAAGCCACGGATAGCATCAATGACAATCTTTGAATCATCACCATTAGAAACGTCAACAGAGAACATGATTCCTGATGCCTTTGAGAAGACCATCATTTGAACAGCAGCTGATAAAGCAACTTTATCATATGGGAATTGTTGCTTGTTACGATAATAGGTTGCACGAGCAGTGAACAATGAAGCGTAGCATTTCTTAACACTTAAAACTACGTCATCCCCACCTTTAACATTTAGATATGATTCTTGTTGACCGGCAAATGAAGCATCCGGAAGATCTTCAGCTGTAGCAGATGAACGAATGGCTACGAATGGATCCTTTTGACCCATCTTATCAGCCAAATCTGCATAAGCTTTTCTAATATCTGCTGCCAAGTCGTCAGGGAACTTAGCACCAACAATCAGATCACGAATTTGCTGGCACGTTGCACCAAGCTCATCTGAATCTTCGTAATCCTTAATGCTATTCAGCAATGCGGTTACCTTGTCATTCAAGCCAGTCTCATCCATAAAGTAACGATATGCTTTGGCAGTCGTGGCAAATCCATAAGGTACAGGCAAATCCATCGACGAAGTCATTTCGCCTAATGATGAAGATTTACCTCCAACTAAATTAACATCTTCCCGATGCAATTCATTGAACCATAAAACGTTTGCTGTATCGCGATTAATCATGAAATTACCTCCTCTTGTGGAAACAAAAACTGATTGTGAAATCTTTATCTAAATACAACTTTATTGTATTCCTGCCATGTATAAAGTGCAATAAAGATTTGATTTTTATTTACGATATTTTTAATCAATAAAATGAAATAATTTGGGCAAAAAAATAGTGACTAAGATTTCTATTTTGTAGAAAATTTCTTAGTCACTATTTTTATATGATTGGCGCTATATCAGCACTTATAACTAATTTGATTAGCTGATAGTTTTATAGAATATATTCTTAATTAACAAGTTGTATCATTCAATTATCGACTACTTTTTTTGTCTAAAAAATACGTTTTATACAAGATGTCTCATTTTGATGTTTGCTTTTGTTTAGATTGTTCATTTTTTATCAAAATCATATTAATTGCCGAAAATGTCTTAATAAATTCTTTGATTAAAACCTCTTAGTTCATCTAACATTGCTGGACGTTTCTCGTACTTCGATTGCCAGTCTGAAATTATTTTGACTGCCAAATCATAACCTCCGTTCAAAGTAGCCATGTGATTTAAAATTCTTACAATATTTCGGTAATGACCTCTGCTACCTGATCTAGAAGCTAAATGTTGAACTTCAGCTTCATATTTTTGGAGTACTTCTTTAGGGTATTTTTCCTTTAAGATACCTTCATATCGTTCCATCTCATATAGTCCATTTGACTTCAAAACAGCTGCTAATAATTGGTTCCATAGTTTTTCTTCAACATATAGACGGTTCATATTAGTCTTTTGTTTTGTTAGGACGGCAAACAATTTACCACATTGCGGTTTCCATTCAGCAACTGTAAATTGTTGCTTATACTCACGATAAACACCAATGTCTGCTGGTGAATATTCGGTTAAAATAAGCCACATCTCATTCAGATAGTTATCCGTTTGCCCGGCTACTTGATAAACATCTTTTAACTTGTTACTAAATGTAGCAACAATACCAGGCCATTTTTTAAAATGTTCTTTACCATCAATTAAAGATTTAATGGCCTCTTGATAATTCTTTTGTTGAATACAGGTGTTGATGTACAACATTCGCACGTCAGAATAATTATCATTCTCCAGGCAAAACTGATTAATTTCTGTGATTGGTAAATTTAACTTCTTCATAATTTGCACGTGATAAACGGCCCACTTAGAAATTTCATAACTAGATGAACTGGTTTTACTGTCATAGAACTTCTTCTCTGACCAAACTAACTTCTTTTTCAAAAATACCTTTTCGTTAAATTCAGACAATAACAAACCGTCAAAAATATCTTCAAAGATAGGCAATTTATCATACTGATTGAGAAACCACGTGAACATTCTTTTTTCCAAATCTGGACTAGCTTCTTCAAGAAGATGGAACCACATATCATCACAACATTCTGCCAAGCGCATCAACCCACCGCTGGAATCGTCTATATCTAGGCTATTCAATTTGACAGCGACATATCCCAGTACGTCAAACGCCAAGTCAAATTCTTGGTGATTAGCAAGATTTAGTGCATTGTCCACGATAAAATCAGACATATCCCTTTCAAAATAATCAGCTGCACGATAATCAATAAATCCATCACGATCAGCATTTTGGGCAATCAGACCGTTAATTTGTTTCTTGTAACGAGTAAGATCATCGTCAAATTGAGGAGTAATCAAGGACTGAAATAAATCTCTCAAATGAGCATCATTATTTAAAACCGCAGATAGAAAGTCACGCACTTGTTTGTTGGAAGCTTTTTCGACTAACACATCAGCTGCACTACCCTGGGCTTCACTGGAATTATCAGTAAAAACTAAGACTGCTACCATATGCTTACAATATTTACCATCCTGAGCATATGGACAATCACAACTGGCATCAGCAATCTCACCATTCCTAAGCTTTATTTTGACATCATAAACTTCTGATCCGAAAACTTTGGCAGTTATTTTGGTCTTGGTTTGTTTAAAATCTTCAACTAAGCCTTGATCAAAGTAATCATATCCACGTTCCAATATTTGTGGTTGAAATAGATTTTCCCAGTCCATTGGTTTGTGCTCCTTTGGTTGTTTAACGTTACTATAGCAAAAAAATAAGACTTCTTGTATAGAAGTCTTAAATTGAATACGCAAAATCATCTTGTTAAACTAATTAAGAAAAAATCGGGAGATGACAATATGCAAAATTCCACTAGGATTAAAGCTAAACTATCTTCAAAAAATCAATTAACAATACCTAAGGTTATTCGTGACTCACTTGGATTATCAAATCAAGATGAGGTGATCTTCCAAATAGATAATGGTACAGTCGCTTTAAAAAAGGGAAATGATTTTTGGAACGAAGTTAAACAACAGGATAAAGTATATGGCGACCTCAGTACTGGTCAACTTGACTGGAATTCTGATATGGGTGAAGAAGTTATTTTCGATTAGCTATTTTCTCAGCAGAAAATGATAGTACTACAAATATATTTCAAATTTTTTTAAACATCATCATAAAGGTGGCAAAATGTATGAATTTAATAACAACAATTTTTGATTTTTAAAAATACATGACGTCATGGAACAAAACTTGGACATCAGGTACTATTCATTTCTAAAGCTTTTAAAATACTTTTGTTTCGGACTTCTTGGCTTATCAGGAATGGTACGACTAATTAATCCATTATCTAATAATATATTTAGAACACTTTTTCTATAACTATTTAGATTTCCTTTATTTTTGTAATCTGATAACTCATATATTTCTCTAGTAGACATTGGTTCAATTAAAATCTTTAATACTTGTGATTGTTCTTCCGTCAATCCATATTGGGAAATATCTAAGTCTTTAACTTTTGAATTAACAGACAAATTACTTAATCCCTTATTGGTAATTGGCAAAGTTACAATAAAATGATCTTCATTATCAATAATTGGTTCACCACCAAGTAATACTGGTGCAAAATCAAATATTTTACCAACTCCAGAACCTATCTCATCAATAAGTCCAATCATATGGAATATTCTTGCGATATTCGGGTTCTTAGGATAAGGTCTTATTTCTCCTCTTTTTAACTTACCTGGATGAACTGGTTTATTGGCATTTTCAATAACAATGTTTTTGTTTTCCACATCTATTCGTGAGACAAAGGGATTTGAATACTCACGATGAACCAACATATTCACAACTATTTCTCTAAATAGAACATCTCTTATTTCAACTCTTTTATCTTTCTGCATATAAAAAGGATTACTAATATGCTTAGATATAAACCTCATGATTTCTGAGTAACTATCAATCAAATTTGTCGAAATACGTAAACGATCGTCATATCTTTCAGTGTCATTAATTCTTATAAGAACGTCGATAGCAAAATACGGAATAATTCCACGGATAACTTCGTCTTTTCCAAAAGTTAACACGCCAGCTAAAGTAAATCCCACTTCTCCAGTAAGATAATCTTTACGATACATAGATAAACTTTTTAAAACTTCCAAATCTGTTTTATCCGTGAGATTAGATTCTCCATCCCCATTAACACTCACTTTTCTAATACGCTCAATTAATTCATGCTTAAAATCTTCTATTTGAATATATGGATAAATTTTATTCTCAGTATATTCAGATTGCTTACGAGTATACATCTGTTGAACAAGATTAGTATTGTCAGTAATGTCAATATCCGAATCATTGTTACGATCAAAGATAATATGTCCATTCATTCGATGTACCTGTGAACTATTAGGCACAAAAACATGTAAAATATTTTTACCATCAATTTCATATGTATCAATATCTAAATACAGTGGAGGAGATATCTTTTGTCCGGACTGAATTACCGTAACAAAATTCTTCTTCATATCTTTTATTCTTTCAGATGAAATACCCAATAACGTTCCATCATCTTGAACTCCGAAGTAAATATTTCCACCATAACGATTAGAAAATGCACAGACCGTCTCATAAACGTCCTTGGGGATTTCACCCAATCCATCCCGTCCCTGAGAGGCTTTAAATTCAATACTATTGGTTTCCTTGCCCACTTCAATTTCATTTCTAATATTATCAGGAATTTCTTTCAATATGCTTCTCCTTATTGTCTATATAAAAAGATAACTTCACTTATTTATAATCCTTGTTTACTAAGTTTATACCTTTTTCTAGTTATCCAAGTTATTCTTTAGCCGGAAACTTATCCCATCTTATCCAAGC
>NZ_AZFV01000025.1 GCF_001435815.1 Companilactobacillus nantensis DSM 16982
CGAATCTCACCTGTGACATAAATTAAACTCTCTGGAGTTTCACTTAATAATTAAAATAACTCATAAACGTCGTTCATTCAACGTTTATGAGTTATTTTTTTGCTTCCAATTAATCAAATTAAAAATTTTGCCCACATTATGCCCACAAAAATGGAAATATTATTTAACTTACTTTTTAGTAAATGGTACAGCCATCACGTCAGTATCAACAATTCCAAACTGACGTCTCATCTGGGCCTCAATCCGTTCTCCCAGACGATAACTGTCCTTAACTTCCATATATGGATCAACTGCAATAATAACGTCTAAAGTCACCATATTGCCATTATAACTAGCATTCAAATCAACTACATCTTTGACTTCTTCATATTTTTCAATTGCTGCTTTAAATTGCTCTTCAACTTTTGGATCAAAGTAATCCGCCAAATTTAAACTACTCTCACGAAAAATCTTAATCCCTGACGTCAAGATAAAAATACCAACAGCGATACTAGCAACGCCATCGAGCCAGACAATTTTAAAGAGTAAAGCCCCTGCAATGGCCACAAACGTACCTAAACTAGTCATCGCATCACTCAAACTATCTTGAGCTGCTGCTGTCAAAGCCGCATTTTGCAACTTCCGACCTCCAGCTTTGTTGAACCACCAAACAACCAACATAATAATCGTAGCAATCCCTGCCCCAGCCAAAGTTACTGGTTGTGGCACATCCATAGTTGTCCGCTTTATTAAACTCATCAAACCGGTATACATAACATTACAGGCAATAGCAATCATAATGATTCCAGTAATTAACGTAAAGACCGTTTCATAGTGAAAACGAGCTAATTGTAATTTTTGACCACTTTTAGTTGGATCATCAGGCAATGGCTCGCCCATGATATCGTCATCATCCGTATCACGAGCGATAAATATTCCAATCAACAATAAAACAGCCGAAATAATACCTGCCAAATTATTCAAAGCATCCGCACGTAAGGTTTGCGAATGACCAATAATCGCTAAGTAATATTCAATAACCGAAATTAACAAATACGCAGCAACGTTAAACCAAAGGTGGTGCTGGGCACTATGGAGTCGCTTAAGCTCTTCTTTTTGCATCTTTTTCCATATTTGTTGTTCTGCCTGCCTATGTGCTGTTTGTTCTTCCATAAATTCAAGTCCTTTTGATACGAAAAATATCTCTTCTTAAAATACAATGTCATAAATAATTACAACAAAGTACGCCATTCACCACTATTCTAACAATTAAAAAATCAGACCAAAACAAAAAGCCCTTTCTTTTTAGAAAGGACTTTCTTTAGTTATCGTTGAGGATAGAACTGCAACTCTCGTTGCTTATTCAATATATCATCTCATAAGCCAGAATTCTACTAATTCATACATACGTAAAGTATCTGTATTCTGAATTACATTTCTGTTAATAAATGATAACGAATTAAAACTAGGCGACCATCTTCAACAACTTATTCATAGCTTCTTCAATTGACTTACCGCATGCAGAAACCCTAGTGTTTTTCTTATCAAATACGGTAAACAACTGGTGCTTTGTGTCCAAAGTCACTTTATATCTCATATTGCTTACCTCCAATTATTTATGATTCCTAATCATACACGCATTTTTAAGAAAATCAATAGAAATAGACAAACTATTTTATTTTTTATTATAAAAATTGTTCGGCAACATACTCATGACGTTTCCCAAGCAATTCAGCTAAATTTATAAATAGGCTCTCATTTCAAAAAAATTAGGTCAATCTAAAACAGATTCAATTAAATCCCATAAATAGGCATTCTGTAATTTAATCGTAATATTGTAACAAAAGTTCTGGCATTAAAACACTTTCCAGAAAACATTCTTATTGTTCTGTTAAAACTGAATATTATTTTTAATATAGTCTCATTTGGCCCTATATTGTTCGGATTTCAGTCCATGTTAAGCACTTACAGCCTTAGAAATGTTTCATGAAAACAAAAAGCCTGACCGCTTGGTCAGACCCTTAAAAGAACAATTCTTTACATGCATTAGAAATGGCAATCTTAACGTGTTCGTAAGTTAGGCCACCTTGAATATAAATGATATATGGAGCACGCATTGGTCCGTCACAGGAGAATTCGATACTAGCACCTGAGACAAATGTTCCAGCAGCCATAACAACATTATCTTCATAACCTGACATTGGACTAGGAATTGGTGAAACATCTGAATCAATTGGTGAAAACTTTTGAACCATTTTGGCAAATTGAACCATTTTATCAGGATCTCCAAATTCAATCGTTTGAATCAAATCAGTCCGATCATCATTCCACTTAGGTGAAACATTTAATCCCAATTTTTCGAAGATCGCTGCTTCAAAAATAGCACCCTTGATAGCATTACCAGTTACTCGAGGAGCTAAGAAGAAGCCTTGGAACATTTCTGATTGACGATCGATCGTAGCACCCTCAGAAGCGCCAATACCAGGTGCTGTAAGACGATAACTAGCTAATTCAACTAAATCCTTCTTACCGACGATATATCCACCAACTTTAGCTAAGCCACCACCAGCATTTTTGATCAAAGAACCAGCCATTAAATCTGCTCCAACTTCAGTAGGTTCAATTTCTTCAGAAAATTCACCATAACAGTTATCAACAAAAATAATTGCATCAGAAACAGTCTTCACTTGTTTAATGATTTCAGCAATTTCCTTAACAGTTAAACTCTTACGTGTCGAATAACCGCGTGATCGTTGAATTGCAATAACCTTAGGTTGTTCTTCTTGAATCTTTTGTTTCATTAAATCAAAGTCAACTTGGTCACCATTCATTTTGACAGAATCAAAACCAACTTGATAATCAATTAAAGAACCCCGCTTATTACCGGCAATTCCGATAACTTCTTGCATTGTATCGTAAGGTTCACCTGTTACGTACAAGAGATTATCTCCTGGACGCAGAAGGCCAAAGAGTGCCGTAGCCAAAGTATGTGTTCCTGAAACAAATTGTGGACGTACTAAAGCTGCTTCAGTCTTAAAAACATCCGCATAGACAGCTTCAAGTTGGTCACGTCCACGGTCATCATCGCCATAACCAGTTGTTCCCAATAAACTTGATTCATCGATACTTTCTTTTCTAAAAGCAGCCAACACTTTATTTTGATTATCCAAAACTTGCTCGTCAATTTCAGCTAGTTTTGGTGCAATCATTTGGTCAGTCTCTTTGATAACTTCCTTTAATTTATCTGGAAATGCTGCGTTCCATTTAGTCATTTTGTCCCCCTAAAAATTTCATAATATTTTTTTCAATATCATTTTGATAATTTTTATCATCACTAATATTATACCAATCTACATCCATCTGATTACGGAAATAAGTAAATTGACGTTTAGCAAAATGACGCGAATTTTTCTTAATTTCATCAAGACAATCATCTAGGCTAGCCTGACCCTCAAAGTAAGGAAATAGTTCCTTGTAACCAATTCCATTCTTAGCTTGAGGAAAAGACTCCCGATGATCGTAAACGTACTTAGCTTCGTCTAATAATCCCATTTCAACCATCTTATCTACCCGTGCATTAATTCGTTGATATAACTTGGGACGATCATCAGTCAAACCAACTAAATAAAAATCAGCCCACTTTTGACCATTATTTTGCTCAGTAATTGATTTACCAGTCGAACGTTTAACTTCAATTGCCCTAATCAAACGACGCGAATTCTCAATATCAATTTGTTGATAGGCCAAAGGATCTTCTTGCTTCAAAATAGTTTGTAATTGATCAAGTCTACCAGCCTGTTCTAATTGAACCAATTCTTGACGATACAAATCGTCATCCTTCTTACCACCAAGATTAAGATTATTAACTAATGAACTTAAATAAAAGCCCGTCCCACCCACAACTAGCGACACTTTTTTAGCAGTTGATAAATCAGTAATAATTGTTTTAGCTTTAGCTTGAAAGTCTTTGACCGTATAACGTTGGTCAGCATCACAAATATCGACTAAGTGATGTGGAACTGCTGCTAATTCAGCAGGTGAATCTTTCGCCGTTCCAATATCCAATCGCCGATAAATTTGCATCGAATCCCCGGAAATTATTTCACCATTTAATTTTTGGGCTAATTTTAACCCTAGGGCACTCTTACCAACAGCAGTCGGCCCTACAATCGCAACAACTTTTATCAAAAAATTACCTCTCTTAGACAGTCTTTTATAGATATTTTAACCGAAATAAGCCATAATGAGAATTAAAGACAGGAGGAATATTATTATGGCAAAAAAACAAAAACATCTTCGTTTTGTTAAAGGCTTCCTTGTTGGTTCACTAACAACAGCTACAGCAGTTTATGGAGCATTACACGCTTTCAAGAAAAAGGTTATCGAACCCGAAAATGTTGAAAATGAACGTGTCGAAGCTAACCGCAGACGTGCTAACCGTAAGAGTCTCCAAGCACACCAAGGCTAATAACAATAGAATAATAAATTATAAAACAGATAGATTTTCTATCTGTTTTTTGTTTGCTTGAAATCTTGTCTCTATCTAATGTAATTGGAGATTCTGCCTCCAAGAACAAGAAATTTAGGTCGCTATGGGGACCGACCCGAGCCAAAGGACGGTCTCGTATCTCGATTTTGAACCTCGCAAAATGCGCGAGTTTCAAAACTCGTCCCGTGGTGTAATGGCTAAAGCCTAACGCCACCTTCACAGCGACCTAAATTCTTGTTCCTTCCGGCTAGTTTATTCGGCAAATTTTATAATCAAGTTAAAAAATTAATAGCAAGAATACCTTTATCTCAAAGAATAAAACTTTTCAGTTCTGGGGACGGAACCCTTCAATATCCCCAATAAAAAATGCTGTGTCAGATAATCTCTGCACAGCATTTTTTTAGATTTTAGTAGTTTTCTTTGTTTTGCCTTCCCAATCAACAAAACGGTCTTCTAACCACTTAACGTCAGTAAAGCCCCATTTGTTTTGCAACTTAAGAGCCGCACGGACACACATATTTTTGTTATCACTGTAAAGATAAACTGGAAGGTCTGGTCGTAATTCGCCCTCATTGTACTTGAGTTGTGAATATGGAAGACTTCTAGCACCCAAAATATGTTTGGCATCAAATGCGTTTTTCTCTCTTAAATCAACAATTTGAGCTTTTCTCATTGTTTCCTCAAATGACTTTTGATCCATTGAACCACCCATGCTTCTACCTTTTAACCAGTAGTATAGCCATGAGCCAACCCAATAAACTAAAAATCCGATTACAATAATATACAAAACCACATTCAAAACTTGCATTAACAAAAACTCCTAATCAACTTTAATCAATGAAGCGGCACCGATAACACCGGCACCATTACCTAGACTGGCTAGTTTTAGCTCAGTTGCATCCTTGATTGTAGCAAATTCGTTAGCACGCATAGCTGTGTCAACTTTTGCACGAAGGAATTCACCAGCAGCTGAAACACCACCACCGATAACGATGTACTTAGGGTTCAATGTGTTAGCAATGTTACCAAGAACAAATCCAAGTGAATCACAAACATAATCAGCAACGATCAATGCTAGATCATCGTTCTTCTTAGCTAAATCAAAAACATCTTTAGCTGAGATATCTTGACCATCATCAAGCATTTCTTTCAATTCTGAGTTGCCAGCATATTCTGAAGCACGATCTCTAGCAACACGTACGATACCAGTAGCTGAGGCGATTGTTTCCAAACAACCTTTCTTACCACAAGTACACATGAAACCGTTAGGATCAACTGTAACGTGACCGATTTCACCACCGGCACCATTAGCACCTTGAACTAGTTTACCGTTAGCGATGATACCACCACCAACACCAGTACCTAAGGTTACAAAGACAACATCATTAGCGTTGTTACCAGCACCTTGCCATCTTTCACCAAGAGCTGCAACGTTAGCGTCATTTTCGATTACGACAGGAAGGCCTGTACCCTTTTCAATGTCGCGAACTGGATAAACTTCGTTAGTCCAGTTAAGGTTGTAAGCACCTTTGATTGTTCCTTTTTCGTGGTTGATTGTACCAGGTGAACCTAGTCCAATACCATCAAATTGGTCAGGATTCATGTCATACATCTTGATATGGTGATTGATTGAATCAATGATATCAGGGATGATCAATTGTCCATCAGATAGAATATTTGTTTCAATACTCCATTTTTGTTGGATCTCACCTTTGTCAGTAAGAATAGCAAATTTAATTGTTGTACCACCAAGGTCAACACCGATTAACTTTTTGTCTGTCACTTTGATCTGTCCTTTTCTTCTTCTTTTTTCTCTTCTTTTCTGTGCTCACGTTTTAAGACTAATTGAACACGAATGAAAGTCTGTTTGTCGATTAATCCACCTTCGTACAAGCGTCTGATCTCGCTAGACATCAATTCGATATCCCAGATTCTTTTGCCCAAATGAACAAAAGTCCCAAAGCGTTTCAAAAGCTGTTGTACATCATAGAGGGTTCTAAAGCTCATATTATCCATAAACTATCATACCCTTTGCATACATATAGTAAGAAATAACGACAACTAGCACGATTGCCAGTATTCGAAAAACCATCTTAGGGCGACTGATCTTGGGTAATCCCAAGGCATAACCAAGGAGTAACCCACCAATTGCGCCACCAACATGACCCCAAATATCGATACCAGACATGGTCAGGTCCATTAACAAGTTAACTGCAATTAGACCTAAAAAACTTTTACCAAGTTCTCTCAAAAAACGATTTTCACGATAAATCACGCCTAATGCTAAAAATGCCGCAAACATCCCGAATAAGGACGTACTAGCACCAGCTGAAATAACATTTTCGGCACCGAAAGCAAAACTAGCTAGATTGCCCATAACACCGCTTAACATATAAATCACGAAAAATCGCCAATGACCGACCATTGGTTCTAAGATTTGACCAACATATAACAGTGTAAACCCATTCATAAAAATATGAAAGATGCCAATGTGTAAAAATATTGGTGTAATCAAACGCCACCATTGACCAGCTTGCACCAAAGAGTTGGTTTTAGCACCCATCAATAATAACGTTCGATAGTTTTGTGATCCACCAGCCAACGTTTCGACAAGGAAAATACCGATCGTAACAACCAATAGAAACCAAGTAACATATGATTTACTCTCTCTATTGATTATTTGCATCATTATCACCTGTTGATACTAAAATCTTATCTATTGGCTTATCGAGCACATATACTGGCCACGGAGTATCAGTATAGTATTGTCTCGACGAGGCTAAGGAAATTGTTTTTGTTGGATACTTGGCTAAGTAACGGTCAAAATAACCCGCACCAAAACCGAGCCGGTTGTTTGTCTTTGAATATGCCAAACCAGGCACAAGTAGAAGATCAGGTGGATCCATAATGTTATTATCAAAATTCTTAGGTTCTCTAACGCCAAAAGAACTCTCAGTTAGTTCAGTATCTTTCGTATATTTGACAAAAGTCATTGAATAATCCGCAAAAGTCTTGGGGATATAAACATCCTTCCCCATTTCCCAACATTGATTAATGATTGGAAAAGTAGGAATTTCATCATTCATACTCAAAGTAATACCGATACTTGGGGCGTTTTTAAAATCTAAATCATCAAATAATTGCATATATAAATCATTGATCTCTTTTTGAGCCTTATCGGATTTCATAAACTCACTGACTAAGTCAATTTGCTTTTTTCTGAAGCTTATCTTATCCAACTAATCACTCCCTTAGTAAAAAAAAACAACAGGGGTTTTAACCTGTTGTTTATTTTGTTTCACGGTGCAATGTAACAGTGCGTTCGCGAGGACAATATTTCTTAAGTTCAAGGCGATCAGGATTGTTACGTTTGCTCTTGTTTGTTAGATATGTACGTTCGTGACATGAAGTACATTCCATTGTTATGTTTACTCTCATATTGGGAACATCCTTTCATAATACTTAACTAAATTCAACTAATTAAATATATCATTTTTTCACATATTTTAAAAGGCTAAATTCAGATTATTTCTGACCCGTCATCTTATAATAGTCTGTATAAATTTGATGTGCAAGTAAGTTTGGATAACTACCATTCTCACTTGAAAGGTTAGGAAAGACAATTGCCATCGCCACATTAGGATCTTCATAAGGTCCAAAACTTACCAAACTAGTTGTAATTGTTTCTGGAGGATCAGAAGATGGATTATCAGGATCGTAGTAGAATGATTGAGCAGTACCAGTCTTAGCAGCTACAGCTGGTGAAAGATCAGCCAGTTTTGTAGCAGTCGTCCAGTAACCACTACCATGAACAGCAGCGTACATACCTTTTCTAACCACGTTTAAATCATCCTGAGTAAATCCAACTTTATTCAAGACAGATGGCTTTGTAACAGATGTCAACGCACCCTTAGTTCCGTCATCTTTGGTCTTTTGAATTGATTGAACGATATAAGGTTTCAAACGATAACCACCATTAGCAATTGTGGAAATGTATTGAGCCATTTCAATCAAGGTATAGGCATCGTAGTTACCATAAGCCAAATCCAGTGCAGAACCAGTCTTCAACTTACCTTCACTATTTGTCGTAGCACCTTCGATACCTGTTGTTTCACCAGAAATATCAATTCCGGTCTTAACTCCTAAACCAAATTGATTAAAGTAACCACGTAAGGTTGAGAAAATATCCGAATCCATGCTGATTGACTCGTTAGGAACATACTTAGCATGTCCTTCCTTCAAAGCCAAATTCATCATGTAAATATTAGATGAAAATTGTAGTGCTCGAACGGCATCCAAACTACCAAAAGTACCTGCTGGATAAACAGATTTCTTAACTGGAGTACCAGGTAAGTAAATCGGATCATCAGCTTGAGTATTGTTTTCAGGTGTAATAACACCATCCATCAAAGCACCCAAGACAGTGGCACCCTTAACAGCAGAACCCATAACGAATGTTCGGTTGATAACACCCAAAGCATCTTCAGATGTTTCACCCGTCTTAGGATCATTGTGAATCCCTGCCATGGCCAAAACAGCACCAGTCTTTGGATTCAAAACAACGGCATAAGCACCATCAGAATATTGTGTAATTCCGGCTGCTTTAGCTGCGCTGTATTGAGTATTTAAATCATCTTGAACTTTCTTTTGGAACTTCGAATCAATCGTTAAGTTAAGGTTACCACCCTTTTGACCTTTGTAGAGTACCGTACTCTTCTTGATCTGGTTGTTAGAACCTATCTGAACTTGACGTTGACTCTTGGTACCAGAAAGAATTGATTCATAATTCTTTTCTAGATAACTCGTACCGACACGGTCATTACGTGAATAACCAGAAGCTAGCATTGAGTTAATTTCATCATCCGGAATACCTTGTTGTTCTGTGGAAACACCACCGATGATACTGGCAATTGATTTACCTTGTGGGTAATCACGTGTCCAGTTACTACCGATACTGATTCCTGGTAATTCAGTCAAATGTTCACTAACTTGAGCAATTTCTCTAGCTGATAAATTTTTATCTTTCAAGAAAACTGTTGAAAGTGAATATGCGGCACTCATTTTCTTAAATAAAGAAGCTCGTTGGAGATCTTTATCATTCAAATGAATTCCTTGTTTTTGTACATATTTAACTTCATTGGCATAAATTTTATTGGCCGATAAAGCATCACCATTAGCATCAACACGATATGATTTTGGCATTTGTTTAGCAACTTGTGCTGACTTATTAGGTGCAGCCAAGATGTAATCAGCTTTATCACGGTCAGTTAAATCATCCACATCAACCGTCATAAATTTTGTTAATCTAGTAGCGATTGTATAAATATCACTCGACTTAACACTCCCACTCTTTGTATAAGTGATTGCGTTGGCAGTTGAGTTACCAACCAAAAGTCTACCCTTAGAATCATAAATCATCCCACGTGGTACACTGCCCGTCATTACTGTCTTATCTGTTCGATCAACCTCAGCTTCAAACTTACCACCATAAACAATCTGGAGATAAGCTAGCTGTGCGACTAACATTGCGAATAGAACAAAGACAATAAAAAAAAGCAGGTTTAGACGAAATGGAATAGTAGACTTCGCTTGACTACCTGTTCTTTTCTTTATTATATCCAGTATTCTTCTCATATTTATCCTTCAAAAAAACGAACAATTACTCATTCGATTTAAAAATATACTTTGGTCCCTCAAGTTCTGGGTCATATTCAACTAGCAGATCATATCTGGCGAAAAACCAAGTATCACTGTCAGTTATATAATAACTCACACCATTGATAACAGTACTGGACACCGGATCAATTGGCTTTTCTTTACGCATTGCGATTGAAAAACCTTCATGAACCATTGTTTTTCCATAGACCTTACCATAAAAATGTACACCATCACCGGGTACTAAGTCCAACTCTTCTTCAAACCATTTCACTGCTTCATCAGTTAGTTCAATCTTCATGACGCCCACCTCAATCTTTTAATTAAGATAAACATAGCAGAAAACATAGCTATTCGGCAACTGCAACGGCTTTCACAGTTACATCATAACTACCAACTGGTGTATCAATAGTAACTGTGTCACCAACATGTTTACCAATCAATGCCTTAGCAATTGGTGATTCGTTAGAAATCTTACCAGCATCAGGATCTGATTCTGAAGCACCAACGATTGTATATTCGTCAGGTTCCTCACCATCTTCTTCAACAGTAACTTTCTTACCGATTGAAATTTCATCATCAGCAACTTGATCAGCATCAATAACATTAGCGTATTGGATACGTTCTGTTACTTCAGAAATTTTTGATTCAATCACACTTTGTTCATCCTTAGCTGATGTATATTCAGAGTTTTCTGAAAGATCACCAAATCCACGAGCAATTTTAATACGGTTAATAACTTCGGGACGTTTTACTTTTTTCAATTCTTCCAATTGATCTTTTAAATCTTGTAAGCCAGCGGCTGTCATTGGATAACTTCTATCTGCCATTTTATAAATACCTCTTTCAAAAATTCATATTTATTCTAATTTCAAAATGTCATCTAATCAAGCACGATTAGATGACATTTATTTATATATACAATTATAGCCTATTGTCCAGTTTCTGCATATCTACTGTTGTGCTCTGCAAGAGTATGTGAGTAGGTAATCTTACCAGTCTTCAAGTTAGCGAAGAAGTAGAGGTAATTTTGATCTCTATCAGCAGGATTCAAGGTTGCTTCAATTGATCCCAAACTTGGCGTATTGAATGGTCCTGGTCCATAACCCGTATTCTTATACAAGTTATATGGCGATTTCACACTCGTATCCTTGTTTGTCAATTTCGTCTTATGTGTATTCAAAGCATACATAACTGAAATATCAGATTGTAAAGGCATATTGATTGCTAGACGGTTATAGAAGACACCAGCAATCTTAGCACGGTTCTTAGCATCTAGACCTTCACGCTCAACTAGTGAGGCAAGTGTCAAGACTTGTTGAACTGTATAACCCTTTTCTTTGATAGTTGAGTAGTATGGTTGTAATTTTTCATCTTCATTTTCAACCATCTGTTCAACTAGTCCCTTCATCGTCATGCCTTTATAGACACTGTACGTTGCAGGGAACAAGTAACCTTCGAGGTGATAACGAACATTCTTTTTAGCCATGGTTGAATCAAGTAATTCTGGATATTTCTTTTGAAGTTGTTTCATGTATGATTCATCTTTCATCAACTTCAAGAAATCAGACTTTTTGAAATTCAAGCTACCCTTGGTCCCACTCTGAATGGCATCCCCAACTTGATCGATGGTAATACCTTCACGAACAAGAACACGGTCGCCAGAATTTGTTGCTGGTGGTTGGGCACTTCCACCCTTTTGCAATTGCTTAACAACATCACCAACGCTCCATGACTGTTTAAACTTATAGTATCCAGCCTGAAAATCGTTGTAATTTTGAGCTTTAATGTAGAAATTAAAGACTGTTGCACTCTTGATAACTTTATCTTTTTCAAGTGTTTTAGCAATCTCTTTACTAGAAGAACCTATTGGGATTTTAACAACAATATCTTCTTTACTATTTGCATTATATGGTTGCAATGAACTATTTACGTAATTGAAGCCAATAATAGCAACGACGACCGCCAAGACAGCAATCACCCCGACAATCCAGTACGCAATATGGTTTGCGACTGTTCTTTCTTCGGCGCGAGTGCTCATCTTGTCATTCGACTCTTGCTTTAATGCTTCTTTTTTATCATCCTTTTGGCTCAAGACACAGCCTCCCGAGTTAATTTATTAGAATTATACCATTAGTTCTGGAATAATTATCTAATTTCCACATTAAATTTTTGTGCCAAGCTGTCTTTTACAAGTGAAAAGGCCTTTTCAACTTCATCATCTGTCAAAGTATCGTTAGGGTTTTGGAACTCTAAGTGATATCCGAGTGACTTGTGATTAGGTTTAATATTCTTACCTTCGTAAACATCGAAGATATTAACGTCCTTCAAGTATTTACCACCGTTAGCAAAAATATCAGCAACGATTTGACCGTTTTCAATATTCTTAGCAACAAGGATAGCAAGATCACGACTGATTGATGGGTACTTAGGAGCAGTTTGTGCTTTAACACTCTTGGCATTCAAATCAAACAACATATCGACATTCAATTCGAAGACAAAAGTATCTTTAACATTATGAGCAGTTTGGTAATTAGGGTGCAATTTACCAATCAAACCAATAACTTGACCATTTGCCAAAATTTTAGCTGTTTGACCTGGATGCATGTTTTCATATTCAGAAGTTGCCACAAAAGTAAACTCAGCATCAGCGTTAGTGAAAGCTAGTAATTCTTCAACAATACCCTTGACGTAATAGAAATCGACAGGTTGAGCTGTTGTATTCCATGAATCAGTTACAACATTGCCACTAATAGCTCCTGATAGGTATGTAATTTCGCTAGGACGGTCTTGTCCAGTAACTCTTTGGAAAACACGTGCATGTTCAAAAATCTTCAAGTCATCGTTCTTACGAGCTTGATTGTAAGCTACATTTCTAACTAAACCAGGAATCAAACTGTTACGTAAGTATTCATGATCTTCTGTCATTGGGTGCAATAATTTTGTAAATTCACTGTTATCGATATTGAAATCTTCAACTTCTTGTTTGCTCAAAAGTGAGAAGTTGATTACTTCGTCCATACCTTCACCAAGCAAGATATCACGTAATTTATTAGCTAATTCACGTTTAGGATCATAGCCACCACGAGTTTCCATTCCGGCAGGTAAAGTATTTGGTAAGTTTTCATAACCATAAATTCGGTTAACTTCTTCAACTAAATCAGCTTCAATTTCCATATCCCAACGACGTGTAGGAATTGTCACAGTTAAAGCATCCCCATTAACATCAACGTTAAAACCAAGACGGTCAAGAATAGCAACAATTTCATCAGTTGCTAAATCTAAGCCCATCAAGCGGTTAATATGGCTAGCACTACCCTTGATAATTGTTGGTTCAGCTTTAGTAAAGTTACCAGTAATAACATTAGAAATTTCTTTAACAGTTGTTGTCTGATCGATCAATTGAGCTACACGAGTCAATGCTTCATCAACGATGCCATTGTCGACACCTTTTTCAAAACGGTTAGAAGCATCGCCACGCAAATCATGTCTTTGAGCAGTCTTACGAACAGAGGCTCCATCGAAGACACCAGCTTCAACTAAAACATTCTTAGTATTTTCATCTACAGTAGCTTCGATACTGTTTTGGACACCAGCTAAACCTAAAATTTGGTCGCCTGCAACAATAACTAAGTCATTGTGTGTTAAATCTTTTTCACCATCAGCCAACTTCAACTTGTCGCCATCATTAGCAAATTTAACAGTTAAGTTTTGTGCAGCTAATTTGTCCAAATCAAAAGTTTGGATAGGTTGACCGTATTCAATCATCACATAGTTAGCAGCATCGATAATGCTATTTACCGGACGAATATTTTGATTCCACAGACGTCTTTGCATCCAAAGTGGACTCTTGCCAACAGTTACATCTTTTAATTCACGAAGTAAATAATCAGGTACAAGTTTC
The DNA here is from genome assembly GCF_001435815.1 of Companilactobacillus nantensis DSM 16982. Lineage (GTDB taxonomy): Bacteria > Bacillota > Bacilli > Lactobacillales > Lactobacillaceae > Companilactobacillus > Companilactobacillus nantensis. The sequence goes on from NZ_AZFV01000025.1 coordinate 14,028, forward strand.
TTTTCAGCGACATCAACTGTCACATCACTCATATCCTTAACTTTATCAGCAGCAAGTTCTGGTTTAGTGAAAGTTGGTTTTTCGTTATATGTAGCACCAATTTCCCAAGCAGCACCGCGCATACCCAAGGTATCAGCACGGTTAGGTGTGATATCAATATCAATCATTTGATCTTTCAAGCCTAATAAATCGTAGACAGCGTCACCAGGCGTTTGAGGTTCATCGAAGACATAAATACCATTTTCAAATTCTTTTGGCATGTATTGTGTTGGTACGCCGACTTCATCAAGTCCACAGATCATTCCGTTTGATTCTTGACCACGAAGTTTGCCACGCTTGATTTTTACGCCGCCAGGCAATTGTGCACCGTGCAAAGCAACGATGACATATTGACCAACAGCTACATTAGGAGCACCACAGACAATTTGAATATCTTCTGATTCACCAACATCAACTTGGCAAACTTTCAAATGATCAGAGTCAGGATGTGGAACAACGCTAGTAATGTGACCGACAACTAGATTCGTTAACTCTTCACCTAATTTAACAGGACCAGATTCGATACCTGTTAGGGAAATCTTGTTAGCCATTTCTTCAACGGTGTGGTTGACCGGGATATATTCTTTTAACCAATTAACAGAAATCTTCATTATCTTAATTTACTCCTTTGAATTGTTCTAGGAATCTAACATCATTTAAGTAGAAATCACGGATATCATTAATTCCATACTTGAGCATTGCAAAACGTTCTGGTCCAAGACCAAAGGCCATGGCACTGTATTCGTTAGGATCAATTCCTGACATTGTCAAAACGTTTGGATGAGTAAGTCCGGCACCTAATACTTCGATCCAGCCAGTGTACTTACAAATACGGCAACCTTCGCCACCACAGTTGAAACAAGAAACATCAACTTCAACAGATGGTTCGGTAAATGGGAAGTAACTTGGACGGAAACGAATTTCACGGTCAGCACCGAAGACGTGACGACATAAAGCATCTAAAGTACCCTTCAAGTCAGCCATACTGATGTTTTTATCAACCACTAAACCTTCGATTTGGTGGAATTGGTGTGAGTGAGTGGCGTCATCATCATCACGACGATAAACGACACCTGGTGAGATCATCTTCAAAGGACCTTTTGAAAAGTCATGAGCTTCCATATCACGACCTTCTTGAGCAGAAGTTTGAGTTCTCATCAAGAGTTCATCTGACAAGTAGAAAGTATCTTGCATATCACGGGCTGGGTGATCCTTAGGGATATTTAATCTTTCAAAATTATAGTGGTCTTCTTCAACTTCATAACCACTGGCGACTTCGTAACCTAATCCGATAAAGAATTGTTCAATATCTTCAATTGTTTGGTTCAAGATATGTTTCGTACCTTGAGTTTGTTTTGTAGCTGGCAAAGTAACATCAATTGTTTCTTCTTCCAACTTCTTAGCAACTAATTTTTGGTTTAATTCTGTCATTTTTTCTTCAATGGCAGCTTGAATATCATTTTTAACGTTGTTAGCTAAAGTACCAATTTCTGGACGCTCTTCGGCTGGAACATCTTTCATTCCACGTAAAGCCTTTGTAATTGGGCCTTTCTTACCTAAAAGATTAACTCTTAGGTCATTTAATTCTTGAAGTCTTTCAGCACGCTTGGCTTCGTCGATACCATTTGCTCGTAAGTTCTTTAATGTATCATTTAATGACATTGTTGTTTCCCTCCGTCAAGAGTTGTTGTTGTGTAACTCTTTAATTTTTGAATTCTTTTGTAAAACAATTCTAATACGCAAAAAGTCCCCATCCCAAATAAGGGACGAGGACTCGCGGTACCACCCTAGTTCATGTTAAACATGCACTCAAGTAGTTATATAGTAACTAACTAAAAACTCAGAAAGTGAATTCACTGTTTCATTCATCAAGCCTATTTCAGTTAACGGCTCTTCCTGACATGAATTTGACAGTTACTATTTTTCGTCAAAGTTTAATATTATTTGTATATCAATTATTATACAAAAACTGAAAACTTTCGCAAGTTTTAAAGTGTTTGTAAACCATACATCAAAACGCCTGCAGCAACGGCCACATTAAGTGATTCAGCTTGTCCCAAAATTGGGATATAAATATTTTCATCAGTTTCATTGAGAACGTCTTGTGTAATACCATGAGCTTCATTACCCATGATTAAAGCAAATTCATCAGTTTTATCTAATTCGGTATATGGCTTAGCCTGTTTGTTAACTTCTGAACCATAAATTTTTAGTTCTGACTTCTTAGCCAAACTGATAGCCTGGTTAATATCCATGCGGTAAATAGGAAGATGAAATTGACTACCCTGCATTGAGCGTTGAACCTTTGGTTGATAGAAATCGGCTGTATCTAAACTAGTAATAACTCCATCGTAACCTGCAGCATCAGCAGTCCGAACGATTGTACCAACATTTCCTGGATCTTGAACGTCATCTAACATGACCCACTTTCCAGAAAATTCTTTGAAATCAGAAGCATCTTGGACTTTAATAACAGCAAAAATGCCTTGTGGTGTTTTTGTTTCTGACAATTCATTGGCAACGTCTTCGGAAACTGTCACAGCAATGTCGTGATACTTCTTAACTAGACGGTCTTCAGAATATTTTTCAGTAACCAATAATTTTACAAAATCTTGGTCAAATTGATCAGCTTCACGGACTAAGTGAAAGCCTTCAATCATGTAAGTTCCCGTCTTACGAATATTTTTTGTTGCTGACAATTTTTTTAATTGCTTGATCTCATCATTTTTCTTCGACTCAATATATTTCATATCATCCATCCCTCTTGTTCTATAATATAGATATTAACACATGTGTCGTCTCCAGACACGCCCAGCGGCATGATATAAAGTTAACGATACTTTCACTGCCTTTTAAGCTTTCTTCTTCCGGATAGTTTTTCTTTGGAACCGCACATAATTGATATAACGAAATCCTATGATAATATTTATTTACCTTTCAATTAAGGTTAAAATTTAGTAGGATTTTTTTAATACATAATATAGTTAATACATTCAAAATTTGAGGTGATTAGTTGTGAAACATCTTTCCATTAATGTTAATGGTTTGGTTCAAGGCGTTGGCTTTCGTTATTCGACATTCCAAGTAGCACAAGAACTAAGTGTTACTGGTACGGTACGTAACGAAATGGATGGTTCAGTCTCAATAGAAGCCGAGGCTGATGAAAAGATTCTTTATATTTTTTTAAATCGAATAAAATCTTCCCCATCTCCCTTTGGAAAAGTGAACAAAATGGACTATACTTTTTCTGACGACTTGCAACATTACACGAAATTTACCGTGATTGGTTGAAACGTCAAATGAGTTAACGTATATTACTTTGTATACTAAAGGTCGATTGTTTCATTGTTATTTTAATGCCGCCTCCGGTTGTGAGAGAATTTTGTCTGCTGACAAAATCTCTCACAACCTCCGGCTAGTTTATTTTTTTGTTCTAAATCTTTAATTTGATTTTTTAGAAATATAACTTAATAAACTTTAAGGTAATCAACAAACTTTCGCTTTATAGTCTGTATACAATCAAAAGGGTGGTTTATTAAGTGAATAAAAAATACGTCAAATATTTATCAGTACTGTCTTTAGTCTTAGTACTGACACTAGTTTTGACGGGGTGTGCACAAGGCTCATCAGCTAATTTACATGCTCCTACTAGTGGGCCATATGGATTTATCTATAAATGGCTAGGAATTCCTTTCCAAAACTTGATTCTTAAGACAGCACAAACTGTCGGTGGTAAGAACGCTTATGCTTGGGGAATCGTAATCATTTCCTTCGTTGTTCGTCTAGTGCTTGTTCCGTTGTCATTGAACCAACAATACAAGTCAACTACACAACAAGAAAAAATGCGTGCCGTTCAACCACAATTGAAGTTGATTCAAGAATACCAAAAGAAAGCCAAGGGTCCTGATGCACAACAAAAGATCAGTGGTTTGATGATGGATGTTTATAAGAAGAACAACTTGAGTCTAACTGGTGGTATGGGATGTCTCCCATTACTTCTCCAAATGCCAATTTTGATTGGTATTTATCAAGCCGTACAATATTCTAAGCAAATTGGTTCAGCTACTTTCCTATCAATCCCATTAGGAAAGCCAAGTATGTTAATTGCTATTATCGCGACTGTTTTCTACTTGATTCAGGGTTGGATGTCACTTCAAGTTGTGGCTCCTGAACAAAGAAAACAAATGCAAACAATGATTTTGATGAGTCCTATGATGACATTCTTCATTTCATTGATTTCTACAGCCGCTTTAGCTCTTTACTTCTTGGTTGGTGGTATCGTAATTTTGATTCAACAATTTATTACAAATTACATCATCACACCTAAGATTAGAAAGAGAACTGATGAAGAACTCGAAAAGAATCCGGTTAAGGTTGTTGTTACAAAAGAAATGCTTGAGGGTATTTTAAATAGTACCGGTTCAGCCACTGCATCAGCTTCAACTACTAACGTAACTCCTGAACAAAGAGCTGCCGAGGAAAAAGATGCTAAAGATTTCCACAAGAACATTCGTGAGTTAAATAAGGGTAAACAAAATCGTAATAACAAAAAATAATCAATTTGATTGTTTTTAACGTTTTTAACGTTACAACCATAGAAGACCAAGCAAATCATTAATTTGATTGCTTGGTCTTTTTTTGAACAAAAAAAAATCCACCATAGGAGAATCAATCGATCTCCTATGGTGGATTTTCCAAATTAGCATAATTTAATATAATTTTCAGTCTACAAGAACTTAAATAACGTAACTGGCTGCAACCCATTCGTTTGTTGCGACACGGTGATAAGTTACTCCTTCTGATGTCTTAACTTGATCAGTATACCAAGCTGAATTATTGGCTAATGCACGATCCATAACTCTTCTTGTTGTTCCGTCGTTATTAAATGCTACGATTGGAACAAAATCACCGTTAGCATTTTTAACATTGATTGTATTAGCACTGTTAGTGGCAGGTTTTGTTGAAGCTGCGCTTGTTCCGCCGTAAACATTGCCGGTAGTTTTCAAATTATTGTAGTAATAACCAATCATATCGTAAAGTTGGTACATGCTGTACCCCCAGTTGTTAAAGTAGCCAACTGGATCGGTATGATCTGTTTCGTGATACATCTTGCTGACCTGATTGTGTGAAACAATTGTCACTTCTGGTTTATCTGGAAGATTATATTGAATCAATTTTGATGCAGTATAGTAAGCATCGTTTGCAATTGATCTAGCAAATGAATCGTAATCATGCGTATGGCACAATTCCACTTGAATATATTTACTATTGGCTGTGGCACCTGCACCCCAAACACCATAGTCTGTGTTGTGAATATTGATAATTTCATTATTATCGACAAACGCATGTACGTAAGCACTTATTTTAGGCCAATTGTTGTTAAAATACGTTGCTTCATTAGCTGCCGTGGCACTAGCATGGTCATCGGCTGTCTCATGAATAACAACTCCTTCAGGCTTACCAACACCATTTTCGTAAGGTGTCCAATTACTAAATGTTCCCTCACGATTTTGAATCTTAGCTGGTTGAATACGATTGCTAATGATGTAATCATTGACCGTTCCAGCTTGAACAGTTTCTACATTGCCTAAAACAAATAGAAAACTGACAAAACTGGCTAATAACATATAAAGATAAATATGTTTTTGTTTCATTCTTAAATTTCCCCCTAATACTAGAAAAGACTGATTAAAAATCAATCGACATCGTCAACATCATAATCATCATTTGTATCTGTATTTTCATCAGAATCACTTTGATTGTTACTATCTACCGAGTTGTCATCATCTGAATCATTATCATCACTATCTTGAGTTTGACTGTTTTTTGATTCTCCAACAGCTGGTGGTGCTTGATGAATTACAGTCCGGTTTGGAAAGACTGTCCAATCGTCAACTGTGATTGCAACGCCATTGCCACTTTCAAACAATCGAACCCAATAAACTGCCTGGCCATCATTGGTTTTAACTAAACCATTCGTACCAGAAGTTTCATCGGTCATAAAGGTATATGAAGTCCCTTGTGGAGCTGGACCGTTCATACTCTGAACTAGTGCTACGGCTTGTTGTCCACTAGTAATTTGACCGGTTGGTACTGAATTTTGACGCTCGGTATCATTTCTAGCTTTAGGCTTTTTGTTAACAACTGGTTTTTTCTTGGTAGAAGCTGTCTTATAAGCCTTTTGCAAGCTCGATTCCTTTAAATTAGTCGACTTAGCAGATAAGGAATTAATTTCACTGTAAGCTAATTTATTGTTTTTATTTTTGTAACAATACAAGCCAATCGTAGAAAAATCAGCACTGTTTAGCCCTTCAAATAAGTTTTTGAAAGTTTTCGTACTGTTCGAGCCAATTTTAATAGTTGAATCCTTAGTTGAATTAATTTGCGATTTCTTGGGATAAATCAAAATAAATTTATTTCCGTTGAAAGTTACGTTTTTACTTGTTCGATTAACAATTTTTAAATCAACTGCTGAAGAGTCGTTATTTCTGACAAAAGTAAACGTCATTTCCGATTGTTCAGAATCACTCAACTGTGCGTAATCGATTGTTTTTTCTGTCGTCTTAGTACTTTGACTGCTTTTTTGACTAGTCGTGACTTTGCCACAACCAACTACTAGAAGCAGCAGCCCTAAAAGAATGACAGCTAGTCCATTTTTCCTCATGATGTCCCCCCAAAATAACTTGTCTTTTATAATATACCTTTTTTGCGACTGAGCCAAAAAGGTCCGAAAACGAAAAAAAGTAACTCTCAATTTGAGAATTACTTTTTATTATTTGTTGCTTGATTATTTTCAGTGGCTTCTTTTTCAGTTTGTTCTTCTTCAGGAACCTTTTGAATCAATGGCAATTCAATTTTGAAAACTGTCCCGGAACCCACGACACTTTCAACTTCCAAACTACCATGATAGATTTCAATTAAACGTTTGGCGATAGAAAGTCCTAAACCGTTCCCTCCACGTTTTCTAGAACGAGCCTTGTCAACTCTGTAGAATCGATTGAAAATGCGTTTAAGGTCGTTTTTAGCGATTCCTAGGCCATAATCTTGAACAACTACTTCCAGTAATGCGGAATTAGTTGAAGCAGCCAAATTAATTTCTTTTCGATCAGCTGAATACTTAAAAGCATTGTCCAGCAAAATCACCAACACTTGCTCCAAGTGATTGCGATAGATCTTAACTTCACTACCCTCACGGATATCGTCATCGAAATTGATCACAAAATCTGGGTGCAACATTTTAAAGTCATTGTAAACTTGCGTAAACATTGGCTTAACTTCTGTTGTCTGTTCCAAATATGCACTGTCGATCTGTTCAACACGTGTAAGATCTAGCATCTCTTGAATCAAGGATTGCATTCGTTTCAACTCTTGCAAGGATGAGTTGATTGAATCATTTAATACTTCTGGATCGTCTTTGCCCCAACGTTGTAACATACTCAAGTGACCTTCCAGCACAGCTACTGGCGTCCGAAGTTCGTGAGAAACATCTTCCACGAATTCCTTTTGCTGATTAGTGTAAGCTTGCATCCGGTCTAACATCTTATTGATATTAACAGTTAAATCGTAAATCTCATCATTTCTTTTACGTAATTTAATACGTGAATCAGAGTCAGGTTTTTTATTCAAATCATCAATTGTTTTGTTGATTTTACGCAAATCATTCAAAACTAATGTGACCGCATAAAAAGTTAACACGACTCCCAAAATAAAGACTACGACACCACCAATAATCAACTTCGTTGTAAATGAATGGATTTCATTGACTGAAGCCACACTTTGAACTGTTCGCATCGCTAAGATACCAACAAAAATGTAGGCCATCAAAATGACGATTGAAATCAATGCCGTCCATTTAAATCTAATCGAAATTCTCATCGACGCATCACGTACCCTTTACCACGAACAGTTGAGATGTAACTTGGTGCACCAGCTCGATCAATCTTATTTCTCAAATACTTGATGTAAACATCAACAACGTTAGTTTCAGTTGAAGAACCTGTTCCCCAAACACGTTCTAGTAAGTCATCACGACTCAAGACCGTACCAACATTTTCCATTAAAGCACTCAATAAGTCATATTCACGACGAGTCAAGTCAATAACTTCACCGTTACGTTTCAATGTTTGAGTAGTTTTATCAATCACAAGATTCTTATATTTAAGAACTTGATCATTATTTCTAGTTACATCAATATCTAAATCAATGCGTCTTAACAATGCCCGAATGCGAGCAAGTAATTCTTCAATTGCAAATGGCTTAACGATATAATCATCAGCACCGTGGTCCAAACCAGATACACGATCGATGATTGAATCACGCGCAGTCATCATAATAATTGGAGTATTTTTTTCTTGACGAATACGACGACAAACTTCGATACCGTTTAACTCGGGAAGCATTAAATCAAGAAGAATCAAATCCCAATCTTCAGATAACGCTGCTTCGAGGCCGGTTCTACCATCACGTTCAACAGTTACTTCGTAGTTCTCATGTTGAAGTTCAAGTTGAACGAATTTTGCCATGTTCTCTTCGTCTTCAATAACAAGTATTTTAGCCATACGTATCTCCTATACATAAAATATTAAATTATCTTTAATTATAGCTTAATCATTATTTCGAATATGTCACGTTGTTGGCAATGCATTAATGATTTTAACATATAGCAAAAATTAAAAGAAGACAAGCTTTAATTTTTATTTTTTTAAAACAGTAAAAATATTGCTTTTAAAGATTAAAAGTTTTCCATCATGCCGCCTCCAGCCGGGAGAAAGTCTACCTGCTAGATCAATTTAAATATAAACCATCTTCAATATAAACAATAATTGCATCCCATAAATATTTATACTAAAAAAATTATCCGAAATTGTTTATCTTAAATTTATCAAATGATAATCTCATAAATCTCTTACAAAGTAATAAAATAAAAAAATTTTCTGTTTAATTTACAAAACTAGCAACTAATAAACTAGCTGGAAGGAACAAGAAATTTAGGTCGCTGTGCAGGTGGCGTTGGTGCTTTAGCACTTACACCACGGGGCGACTTTTGAAACTCGCGTATTTTGCGAGGTTCAAAATCGAGGTTGGAGACCTTGGCTCCAACCGGTCCCCATAGCGACCTAAATTTCTTGTTCCTGGAGGCGGCATCCCAAATAAAAACCTCCACTTCAATATCTGAAATGGAGGTTAATTTAATTATTTAATCTCAAATTAAATTATTGTTCTTCGTACCAAGTATAGTGGAATGTACCTGGTTTGTCGTTTCTCTCATAAGTATGAGCACCGAAGTAGTCTCTTTGAGCTTGGATCAAGTTAGCAGGCAATACTTCTGAACGATATTGATCGTAGTAAGAAATAGCTGCCATGAAACCTGAAACAGGAATTCCGGCTTGAACGGCAAAGCTCACAACATCACGAACATCTGATTGATATTCTTCAACGATACCCTTGAAGTAATCGTCTAGTAGTAAGTTATCTAGTTTTGGTTCTTCATCATAAGCGTCAGTAATCTTTTGTAGGAATTGGGCACGAATGATACAACCAGCACGCCAGATTTGAGCAATCTTACCATAGTCAAGATCCCAATCATAGTGGTCTGAAGCAGCCTTCATTTGAGCAAATCCTTGAGCATAACTGATAATCTTACTGAAGTACAAAGCTTTACGAATCTTAGCAACTAATTCATCCATATTTTTGATTTCTGGAGTCTTAGCTGGAGCTGGTAGAACCTTGCTTGCTTTAACACGTTCGTCTTTATAAGCAGAAACGTAACGTGAGTAAACTGATTCAGTAATCAATGATTGTGGAACACCAAGCTCTAGAGCACTTTGTGAACTCCACTTACCAGTACCCTTGTTACCGGCTTTATCCATGATCTTATTAACGATGTAGTCATCTGAGCCTTCATCGTCTTTTCTTGTCAAGATTTGAGCAGTGATATCAATCAAGTAACTTGAAAGTTCACCCTTGTTCCAGTCATTGAAGACATCAGCAATCTTGTTAACGTCATTGTTAAACAAGTGCTTCAACAAGTTGTAACTTTCTGAGATCAATTCCATATCACCATATTCGATACCGTTATGAACCATCTTTACATAGTGACCAGCACCGTTAGGTCCGATATATGTAACACATGGGGCACCGTCTTCGTCAGCTTTGGCTGAAATTTGTTCCAAAATAGGAGCAACTAAGTCATAAGCTTCTTTTTGGCCACCGGGCATCAATGAAGGACCTTGAAGTGCACCTAGTTCACCACCAGAAACTCCCATACCGATGAAGTTAATTCCTGATTTATCTAAACGTGCATTACGTTCCATAGTATCTTCGAAGTTTGTGTTACCACCATCGATCAACACATCACCTTTATCTAGTAAAGGTAATAATTGTTCGATAACAGCATCAGTACCAGCACCAGCTTTAACCATCATCATGATACGACGTGGTTTTTCTAGTGAGTTTACAAAATCCTCAATTGTATAACTAGGTACTAATTTCTTTTCTGGATGCTCTTCAACAACCGCCTTAGTCTTTGAACCTGTACGGTTATAGATAGCAACTTCATATCCGCGACTTTCAATATTTAGGGCAAGATTCTTACCCATGACAGCCATACCGATAACACCAATTTGTGGTTTCGCCATTATAATAATTACCTCCGATTTTTGTTCACATATTCATCTTAACAAAAAAATAAAAAAGGAGTATATAAAAACTACTCCTTCTCATCATTATTTTTAAATAAATCTTTTAATTTAGCAAATTCAGGATTAACATGTTCTTCCTCTTTTTGCTTCTTAAAATCATCTTCCGAGATGACTTCCCAGTTTTTACCAGAAGGCATGATATTTTCAGCAGCTTCTTTTTCGGTTAAAACTTTTTGCGGAATACTCAACAAAATATTATCAATAATTGACTCATACACATTAATCGTTGGGTCTTCTTCATCAACTGGAATAACGACATTGTAGTCTTCCAAGTCTTCTGTCTCAACATTTTCAACGTTGTAAGCTTCATTAATACGAATATCTAGTGGTAATTCAACTGGCAATAAACTTCTTGTGGAAGGAACTTTCAAAGTTGTTTTGACCTTTACATCTGAAATAACTAGTCCATTGTCATTAAACAATTGGCCGGCAACCTCAACTGGTGTAGCGTCTAAAATTTCATTTGAACGTTGCTTTAGTTCAGCAGTTAAATCGAGTTTTTCCTCAAATTCGAAGGGTTTGTCTTTGTAACGACGAACGTCTTGAACATCCCAATTTAGCATTAATTTACCCCTTTCATATAAGGCATTTTTCCAAAATTTTCTTCCTGACCAGTAACCAATTGACGAACACGGTCCGCTTTGATTTCTAGATCAAGCAATTCATTTTCTTTTTTCCCAACACGTGTAATGAGTTTAACATCAGTTTTCTTTAAAGTATTTAAATACTTTTGTCCCACCTTGTTAAATCCTAATACTCGTAAATAAGGATTTTTATAAACATTATTAATTTCTGTAGCCTTAACATTCAACAATACGTAGATCATCAAACGTCTTAGCCGAGCCATAGTATAGCGTTTTGACTTAACTTGTTCAACAAATTGAGTGAAATTATTACTTGAAACAATTTCTTTCTTCAATTTGTATTCCAAACCCTCAACCATCTGATAAGTTGACTGTAATTCAGTAACCGATGAACTCGTAATACGATATTTCAAATATGGAAAGTAATCATCCCATGTCACCAAATTTTGTTCAACCAATTGTTCCTGCGTTAACAATGGTACTAAACCAGCAATTGATTGCTTTGCAGCTAACCTTTGACGAATCTTCGTCGCACTGAAATCACTCGGTTCACGTAAAATCGTCTGGACAGTGATTGGAAAATCGTGTTGTTGAATTTGTTGCACATAGTTTAAGCCTAATAGTTGATTTGGCAATTTAGTAATGTCGATATCTAATGACTGATAATAATTCGTCAAATTGGTAGCTGAACTTTGTTGATAGTCTTGTTTAAAAATTCCAGCAGAGTGGTTAATCTTATCGGCAATCTCTAAAAAATCAGTTGGTTGTTCAGTTCCAAAGACTAATGTATCAATTCCAGCCAACTGCAACAGTTTAACTGCTCCTTGTGCAAACAATTCCGCCGGTTCAACTGCATATGCCATCGGCAATTCGACAACTAGATCAACGCCTAATTCAACTGCTAACTTAGCTCGGTCCCATTTATCTAAAACTGCAAAATCACCCCGCTGGACAAAATTGCCAGACATGACGGCAATCAATACATCAGGGTGATATTTTTGTTTAATCGAATCAATGAACAATTTATGACCATTGTGAAACGGATTGAATTCGGCAATTAAACCATAAACTTTCATTTTTAGATCCTCTATTTTTCTGCAGAGAAAAACCAGCGTGTTGAATCATCTTGCACAGCTGATTCGCCAAAGTCGGCAGTAACTTGAACATTCTTAAAACCAATATCCTTCAAAATCATGACGAAAGTATCAACTGGATAAGTTCTTTCCTTGTGTAATTCAGTGTTGACTGAATAACCCTTGATCTTTTCGTTCCAATTAAAGAATGTCAATTCATGTTCGATACTGTGTGGATACTCGCCTTCAAAACTGTTCCACATAAAGGCAGAATCCTCTGTTCGATGATTGAACATATAACCAGGGAAAACTTCATCCATTTGATACAAAGAATGGGCATCAAATAAATATTTTCCACCAGCATTCAAATGTTCAAATGCTTGGTTAAAAGCCACTGCCAATTCATCTTCGTCCTTTAAGTAACAAATTGAATCATCAAAACATGTAATGACGTCGAACTTGTCGAAATCATATAGATCCATCATATTACTTTGCACAAATGGAATTGTCTTCTGAGCTTTTTTGGCCTTTTCATCCGCAATTTTTAACATTTCTTCAGACAGATCAGTCCCCGTAACTTGAAACTTATCGGCCAAGAGAATCGTTAAATCCCCAGTCCCACAAGCAACATCTAGGAGTTTCTTATCATCTGCAGAAACTTGTTTTTCAACGTATTGTGCCCATTTAGCATAAAGTGAATCATCCATCAATTCACTGTAAACACGTGCAAATGAGTTGTAAATCATTCTTCAGTAACCAAGTTTGAAATATCAACTTCTGGTGCGTTTGACCAAAGTTTTTCAAGGTTGTAGAAGTCACGTTGTTCTGAAGTAAAGACATGGATAATAACATCGTGAAGGTCAATTAGAACCCATTCAGAGTTACGGTTACCTTCAACGTGACCAATTTCGATATCATTTTTACCAGCATTGTCCAAAACAGATTGAACAATAGCGTCGACTTGGCGTTGTGATGAAGCATCCATAATTACAAAGTAATCAGCCACAATACTTACTTCACTGATATTTAAAACTTTGATGTCATTTGCGTGCTTTTCATCGGCTGCTTTCACAGCAATTTCCATTATTTTTTTTGAGTCCAAATTATAAATCTCCTTTAGCTATCCAATAATTGTAACTTACAAAAGTTGCTGGATAGATTGTTCTATTTTTATCTACTAAATGTTGTACTGAATGTTTTAATTCAAATTCCACCGCAGCATCTAAGGATTTTTCGGCATACTTTCTTGCTTCGTCAATTCCTGGAAAATCACGGTTTGGTTCAATAAAGTCAGCCACAAAAACACATTTATCATCTTGTGTCATATGTGTTGAGCCAACGGTATGTCTTCTAATAGCGTTTAAAACATCCTCATCATAAATACCCAATTCATCTTTAATAATCTCAGCACCAACAATTCCGTGCCAAATAGCATTATTGTAGTTTAACAAGTCAGGATCTAAATCATGTTTTTTAATTGTATCGATAAATTCTTGATCATCACGTTCTTTAGCGTAGTCATGTAACAAACCAGCTAAGCCGGCACGATTAACATCACCATCATATTCTGCAGCTAAAGCACGACTAACTTTTTCAACTCTTAAACAGTGCCCATAGCGAAAATCACTTAGGTTGTCCTGCATCCGACTTAAAAGCTCATCACGATCCAATCCCTGCTTAATACTACCATAATTAAAATCAGTCATTATAAAGTCCCCTATCCTTTATGTACCACGCAACATCATCAGGAATCAGATATTTCACTGATTGTCCCTTTTGAATACGCTCACGAATCATACTCGAACTAATTTCTAGCTCAGGAGTATTTACCCAAAGTATAGGATAGTTTGACTTTTTCTCAAAACCTTTTCGGCAAACTCCAACAAAATGAACCATTTGTACCAATTCATCAATGTGTGACCATTTAGGCAAATTTTCCACCATATCGCCACCAATAATAAAATAATATTCCGTATTCGGATTCAAATCCTTCAACAGCTTGATAGTCTCATAAGTATAACTAACACCACCGCGACGAATATCAGTTAGATCTAAATCAAAATGCATATTATCACGAATGGCAAGTTTAATCATTTCAATGCGATCATCACTACTAATATCAGGAATCGTCTTTTTAACTCCACGATGAGGCGGAATTTTGTCAGGTAAAAATAAGACTTTATCCAAACAAAGTTGTTCATAAACTTGTTCTGCAATCACTAAGTGACCGAGATGAATTGGATTAAAAGTCCCACCTAAAATACCGACATGACGCTTAGGCAATTTGCTATGAAATTCTAATTTTGCTTTGGTTAATAATTGTTTTTGAGTATTCATATTTTTATCACTTAAATTTAATTTAATGATGCCGTCTCCGGGGACGATGGTGGATGAAGTCTGCCCTGGGACCGGTGCGAGCCAAGGTCTCGCGCCTCGCTTTTGAACCTCACACAAACCGCGAGTTTCAAAAGACGTCCGTGGTGTAAGAACGGAAAATCACCGTTCTTACACCACCTTCGCGGCTGACTTCATCCACCATCGTCCCCTCCGACTAAAATAATGCGTTGTTTTGTATTATTTTTAAGATTGAAGTTACTTTTGATGTAATTATTTAAGAAACATCAAAACTTATTTAACCGTTTAATCAACTTGAGCGTAGTTAACAACACTCAAGCTAACCAACACATTAGCCGGAGGTCGCACGAATCTTTTTTAAGCCGCAGTGAAATTGTTGTTAGGACTTTAGTCCTTACAACAAGGACGTCTTTTGGAATTCACGCGATTTTCGTGAAGTTCAAAAGCGAGGTTCGAGACCTTGGTTCGAGACCTTGGCTCGAACCGGTCCCACAGCGGCTTAAAAAGATTCGTGCGACCGCAGGCGGCCACCCTACATTTTTTCTAATTCGATTGAATATTTACGATTCTTAATCTTAGAAGCTTTCTTATAAAAAATCATCTTTGAACCGATTGTTTGAATTGGTACGATGCTGTCATCAAATTGATTTAAAGCATCAATCATATCTTGAGGTTCCACTTGGGTATTTTGCAAAAGTGAAATCTTGATAAGTTCGCTCTTTTCAATCAAAACTTCAAATTGATTCAAAAGATTTTCAGTGATTCCTTCACGTCCAACTTGGAGTGCTGGTTTCATTGTTGCGGCTTGACTTCTCAAGTAACGGTTCTTTTTTCCTTTAATAATCATGTAATTCTCCTTAAATAATTGCGTTTCTAATTGAAACACGTACTCCATCAGGAACGTAAGCTTTAACCTTTGTTCCAGCAGGGATTGTTAGCCAGCCTAAACCATAAATAACGATATCTGATTTTTCATGAGCAGAAAAGATTTGACTCTTGAACTCAGGGAATTCTGTTACATCAGTTGGTGGTGTCAAAATATCGCCAAGATGCTTTTCATAAAATTCATCAGCATTTTCGGTCTTAGTTCTGTGGAGTGGCAATCCTTGTGTAACGTAGAATGTTGCATTTGTACGTTCATTTAGAAAATCGAATCTAGCCAAACCGGCAACAAAAATCGTTTGATTATCGCGTAATTGGAATGTCGCTGGACGCAATGGTTTCTTTGGTGTAACAGTTTTTAAATCATTAGCATTAAGAAAATGTGCTAGTTGGTAACGGTGAATGATACCTGGTGTATCGATCAAATTGTGACCATCGTCTAATGGAATATCGATTTGATCCAAAGTTGTTCCAGGGAATCTTGAAGTTGTGATTAAATCTTTCACATCAGTTCTGGCACTAATAATCCGGTTGATCAAAGTTGATTTACCAGTATTAGTTGTCCCAACGACGTAAACATCTTTACCATCACGATATTTTTCAATCATATCCATCAATTTATCAACGTTAGTTCCCTTAACTGCAGAAACCATAATTTGATCGACTGACTTGATACCATTTTCCTTACTCTTTTGTTGCAACCAGTTCAATAAACGATTGTTATTAACTGAATTAGGCAATAAATCAACTTTATTACCGACAACTAGAATCTTCTTGTCACCAACAAAGCGTTGCAAACCAGGGATAACACTACCTTCGTAATCAAAGATATCAACAACGTTCACAACTAATGCATCTTCGTCAGCAATTGAATCCAAAAGCTTTACAAAGTCATCGTCTGATACGTCAACATCAGTGATTTCGTTATAGTTACGAAGACGGAAACATCTCTTACAAAAGAGTTCTTTCTCTTCGTCGCCATCATCTTCAAGGTACTTCTTTAAAGTAGAAGCTTGAACATATCCTGGCTTATCTTTATCCTCAGTTTGAATTTGTGCACCACAACCCATGCAGTACAACTTTTCATCATTTTCTGTCATTTAATGAATCCTTCCAATATAAATTCTTATCACGCTTTTGTTCAACTTTTAGAATCGGACGTTCAAAAAATCTATTAACGCGGGTTTTCTTAGCATCTGTATCGACTAACGGTTTGACCAAAACAGTCTTTAACTTAGCCATATTACCAGCTAAAACATCTGTCATGACTTGATCACCGACAAATAAGACTTTTTTTGGATCGATACTTTCTTCTTTAATATGTTTCTTGATCACGAATGGCAATGGTTTCACAGCCCGAGCTACGATGCTGACGGGTAACTCACGGACAGCTTTCTCCACACGTTCATAACTGTTGTTAGACACGATCATAACTTCTATATCATTTTGGGCCATTTGATTAAGCCATTTACGGAGTGATAAATCATAATCATTACTATTCCATGGCAAAAGTGTGTTATCTAAATCTGTCATGATAGTTGTGATACCGAGTTCTTTTAAATCCTCAACAGTGATATCAGTGATTTTATCAAGCATAATATACGGTTTAAACATTAATTTAATCCTCATCTCTGCAAATTAGTAAAAAAACGTAATTTGGGTTTATCCAAATTACGTTTTAAAAAATTAAGCTAAAGCTTTCTTAGCTGTATCTACTAAACTTGTGAATGCCTTTGGATCTTCAATAGCGATTTGAGCTAGCATCTTACGGTTGATGTCAACGTTAGCTAATTTCAAACCATGCATTAATTTGCTGTAACTGATTTCATTCATTCTTGCAGCAGCATTGATTCTGGCAATCCAGATCTTACGGAAGTCGCGCTTAACTTGGCGACGATCACGGAATGCATAACGGTATGAAACCATGATTTGTGTATGTGCTGCTTTAAAAGTGATATGTTTTGAACCACGATATCCCTTAGCTAATTTTAAAACTTTCTTACGACGTTTGCGAGTTACTGTTCCACCTTTTACACGTGGCATAATGACTCCTCCTTTTGATTAAAAAAAATAATTAATTAGTATGTAGCTAACATTTGTTTGATACGTTTCATATCACTTGAGCTGACCATACCTGGCTTAGCCAATTGGCGACGTTGCTTCTTTGTCTTACCGTGGAAACGGTGACTTGTGTAAGCATGCATTCTCTTCCAACCACCATTAGCAGTCTTCTTAAATCTCTTTGCTGATGCGCGGTGTGTCTTTTGTTTAGGCATTGGAAATCCCTCCACTATTTTTTCTTTTTGTTATCTTTTGCGTTAATTGGATCAAGCATTAAGAACATACTACGACCGTCCATTTTAGGCCTTGTAGTTACCGTAGCAACATCCTTGGTCTGTTCAGCAACACGGTCTAAGACTTCCTTACCTATCTCTTTATGAGTGATTGCTCTACCCTTAAAGCGAAGAGAAACTTTGACCTTATCACCTTTAGCCAAGAACTTGCGAGCATTATTAAGCTTTGTATTAAAGTCGTTTGCTTCAATAGTAGGACTCAATCGTACTTCCTTAAGACTAACAGTTTTCTGTTTTTTACGTGCTTCTCTATCTTTCTTTTGAAGATCAAACTTATACTTACCGTAGTCCATAATTCTGGCAACAGGTGGTTTAGCACCTGGTGACATTAGAACTAAGTCCATATTAGCCGCTTCAGCCAAACGTTGTGCTTCAGCTACTGGTTTAACACCAACTTGATCACCATTTTCAGAAATTAGTCGTACTTCTTTAGCACGTATTTGATCATTTATTAATAAATCTCTTGCTATGAGTAGTCACCTCCGGAGTAATTTAGCCCACAAAAAAAAGCAGGCTGCACAAGCATGCCCACTATAATTATCTACGTAATCGTATTAACCTAGAGGCAATTGCATAGGTGAGAAGCGGGCGCTTCTGCTTAATCTCAACAGTTATTAACTATACCAACAAAGTTGTATTCTGTCAATACATTGAAAGAACTTTCTGGTTAGTTGGTTGAAAAATTCAATAATGTTAATTTAGCATAATTAATAACGGAATACAAATATTTAAACCTCTTGATAATTAATCAAACTATCAACTGCCGTTAACACGGTCTGTTCATTATCAGATTGTGGTATCCAGTTTAACATATCCTTTGCTTTTTGATTGCTGACATTCCGATTCATGTCTTTCATCAGCTTACCCTCTCTGGCTGTTTCATTGACAACTGCAGCCAGGTTGAGTACCCAATTTGGTAAATTCTTTGAGCTAACATTTTGAGCTATTTGTGGACGCTTAGTACGAATTAACTTGGCAATTTCTCGCATGGTTATCTTTCCATCTGCTGAAGCAATAAAACGTTGACCAGCGGATTCTGGAGTTTCCATAGCCTTAATTTGAATGGCAGCCACGTCTCTAACGTCAACTACGTTCAATGGTAAATCAGGAATTAATTTCATCTTTCCCGATAACAGATTCTTCAATAAATCAAAACTGTCGGAAACATGAGCATCTAATGATGGTCCAAAAATTGCTACTGGATTAACAGTCACTAACTCCAAATTAACATCTGATTGAGCAACATACTTCCATGCAGCCTTCTCAGCTAAAAGTTTCGACTTTTCATAAATTGACAAACCAGTTTGATTCTCATTCGTCCAATCCTTTTCAGTTGTTAATCCGCTCTGCTTACTAAAACCAACTGCTCCAAAATTAGAGGTCATAACCACTCGTTTAACGTCACTTTGATCTGCTGCCTTTAAAATACGTAATGTTCCATTTAGCGCTGGCTTGATTGCATCAGCCTCATTTTTAATTTTCCCAAAGAAAACGGGCGAAGCAACACTGAATACACCATCACGGTCTTGCATAGCCTCTACCCAGTTGTCATCACTAGATAGATCTGCCTTGATAAATGATAAGTTTTCCAAATTTTGAGCATTGTTAGCCTGCAACACTTTTAAAATTCTTTCTTCTCCACTATCCTTGCGAATCGTTGTTCTAACGTCATAGCCCTTTTCCAATAATTGTAAAATAATTTGTAATCCTAAAAAGCCTGTTCCACCCGTTACTAATACCTTTTTCATATGTAATACTCCTTGATATCTTCTATCTTATTGATTATCATCACTTTAAACCCTAAACTACGGTTTATAGCAAGCTCTCGGAGGAGATTTTATGGAAAAAACGTATTCAATTAAAGAAGTTGCCGATTATTTCAAATTACCTATTTCAACGATTCGTTATTATGATAAAAAAGGACTCTTACCGTTTGTATCAAAAAACGAAGCCGGCTATCGTGTTTTCTCCGAATCAGACTTTGGTTTTATTAAAACAATTTGTTGTCTAAAAAATACTGGCATGCCAATCAAAGATATTCAGACATATATCGAACTTTGTATGCAGGGCACCCGTACAATCGACCAACGTAAAGAAATGTTGCAGCAACATAAGCAAAATGTCGTACAGAAACAACAGCTTTTAGCCGAAAGCCTTCAAGAAATCAATACTAAGATTGAACGCTACGATTCAAAAGATTCGCAAACTATTATCAGTGCACAAATCAAATTTGTTAAAGACGAAAAAAGAGACCTTCATTTAAAAGATCCCTTTATATAGGAAGAAACTTATTACAAAATTGAGGCCAATTTATCATCTTTAAACTGTCTACGTAACCTTTTACCAACAACACTTTTAGCGGGAACATCCTTTTGAATTTGTTCATAGATTGCTTTAATTTCTTCAGGGACGTCTTCCCTACTTGTTTGATAGTAATTGACAATGTAGTGGGATAACTTAGCAATAACTTCAAAATAAACTTTGTCATCGTTGTTTCCCATCAAAGGTCGGGCACATTCTGCGACGACCTTTTTTAGTTCTGCATTATTTTTAATTATTTGATTGTTATAAACGGCACCTAGACTTTTTATTAAATTATTACTTTTTTCATCCATAATTTATTTATGCCTTCTTTATTTAATTTCAAACCATATCTATTATAATCACAGATGGAAATATTACATAATATTTTTGTTTTTATAGTTAACATTTCAAGTGTTTCTCGATACTTTTAATTAATTCAGAAATTATAGCTTCTTGAAAAACAACACATTGCTTTTCTTTCATTAATAATTTGAGAGATAATAATCTTTCATTTTTTATACCATTCAAAACATCAGTTTTGATACTTAATTTTTTCAGGCTGGTTGTATATTCACAAACAAACAATTGATCCGACATACCAAAAAGATGGACCCTCTTGGGATATTTTTCAAGTATTTTTTGGGACATAACCAATCCAGCTGGATCAAGATCACTTGAATAATAAATTTCAATATTATTTGGTAATAAATCTAGTAATTTCCATGTTGCATATTTAAACTGGCCGCTAGTCATAATCAGTGGTACCATCTTAAATTTATCCGCAATTACTGCATAAACACTAGAGTTCTCAATTAAAAAGACTTTATTACCTATAATGGGTTCAATTATTTTCATCTTCATTAACTGCATAAGTGGAACATTCCAAATTAAGTGATTATCTGCTGCAGCTTTAAAAATGGGCGAATCTCCCTTCAAATTCTTAACAGTCACAAAATTCAAAATATCATCTTTTACAATATTGACAGCTAGATATACGTCAATATTATCTCGATTTTTCACACCCATTGACACTATACAATCATAAAATAAATTTCCTAACAATCTTCCTTTATCCAAACTATGAGGATTTTCAAACAATTGATAAGCAAAAACTGGCAGGCGAGTTAATTTTGTTGGCAAATTTTTTAATGCTAATTCAACCTTTTGAAAACTATCAATACTTAACTCCTTGTTAAAATTCCGTTTAATTATCGATACTGCCAAAAGCTTATATACCGTCGGTGCTATTTCTGACACTTTAGAAAGATATTGTTGCCATCGAATCTCTATTCCTGCATCGATATCTCTTTTGGTAAGTAATTTTTTTCCAATAATAAATTCAATAACTGTTTTTATATTGATTTCTCCAAATTTACTGTCATTATAAGCAGAAATAAATTCGGTTACCTGAAACCGTTCTGTTTTTCTCCATTTTGATTGGCTTATTCCGAGAAATAACAAAAGTGCCTCAACATTCTTCAGATCTGATTTATTTATAGAACCTTTGAATTCACCATAATAGTAATATTTTTTTGCAATTTCCTTAATAACGTGCAAAAGCTCAGGATCACTCTCAAAATAGAAAATAGCTTCATGTATTTTATTGTCCATTATTTTCTACCCTCTCCTTACCATCCCAATGTAATTGAATAGCAGTTACCAAATCACCATCTTTACCTTTATCTCTCAGCAATTCATATGTATTAAGACTAGGTACAGTATCGTACTCTGCCTGTAATTGTTGAGAAGTCATAATATAATTAAATCCTAATTGATCAATAGTTTTAAAAAGCTGGCTAATGTTACTCTCATCAATTCCGGCAAAAGCTTCGTCCAATGTAATGATTCGAGGAGCATTCTTACGTGCATTGTTATAACGAGCTGACATAGCAACAAATAATGGTGTATACATCGTAATTGCTTTCTCACCACCAGAAAGTTTGTTAAAAACGACCTTAGTCAATTGACGTTTGTTTTTACCATTTTGTGTATAGAATATTCTAAATTGAAACCAATTGCGATAATCCAATGCATCCCTCAATATTTTCGTCATTTGAATTTCTTGACCATGATCTTCATAGGCAATCCTTTTTTCATTAATTTTGCTATTCAAAAAAGTTTTAATTTTAGATAAATCTTGATGGTTCAAAACCTTCGGATCTTTTTTCAAAAGAGCAACACCTTCTTGATTCTCATTATTACTCAATTCATCTGAAGGTTTAATTTCCCACTTAATACTAAGCTTCAAGTTAGAATTATTTTCCTGCTGGCTTAATATCTGATTCATATCTACGATCCAGTCCTGGGCCTTATTTATGTTTTGCCTAATAACTTCACCCAGACTATCAAAAATAATTTCCCTGAATAATTTCTCTTCAGCTTCTGTCATTGCCTCAAGGTTAACTTGCATCTGTTCTTTAAGCTGGTGATCTAACTTAGTTATTAACTCATCAATACCTGATAATTCAACCAATACTTCTTGATGATGATTCAAGTACAATTTCCAGAAATCAATGTCCCCCCTATTCTTAGGGAAATTTTTAATCCAATCCGGGACATCTAAAGTATCTCTCGCTTTTTGCCTTGGCCTGAAATTCAACAAACTATTACTCTGAGCACTGAATTTACTATTCATAATTTCAATATCATGATTTAAAGTTTCAGAATCTATTGCCTCATCTGAAATCAAATTATCCTTAAATTCCTTTTGTAAATCTTGATTGGATCCTACTTCTAAGTATAATTCCTGATTCAAAGTCTCTACCAATAATTTTGAAAAAGGACATTCAAAGTCTAACTTTTTTTGAAGATTTACGATATTTATTTTAGTTTTTTCTGATCGCCCAGCTAAATCTTGAAGTTTAACGCTATTCTCCTTTTGTACATATTTGATTTGATCAATTCTTTCTCCTATTTCGACAAGCCGTCTGTTAATTGTGTCTAGATTACCAGCAATCCGTTGGCGATCTTCATTTACCTTAATCTCAAATTGAATATCTTTAATATCACTAATCAATTGAGATAATTCTTTTTGTCTTACAGCTAATTCCTTATTCATTCTAATCAATGATTCTTCTAAATCCTTAATTCGTTCGATTAGATTACTAATATGACTTAGTTCTTTGTTCCAATCATTGATTGAATTAACATATTGCTGCATTCCATTCTTAGCCGATTCAAATGCTGACTTACTTTTTGAAATAGTCTGATAATTCTTACTTAATTGTTTGATTTCTAAAAAATAATATTGCAATTCTTCCTTTTTGTGCTCTAATCTTTCACTAAAATCTATAGTTGTTTTCGTTTGAGATTCAATGTTTCTATTGACATCCTCCAATTGAAATTTTAATAAAGATAAATTATCGTCTTTGGGAATTCTAACTATATCCTTTTCCAAAGTATCTATTTGATTCCCTTTTTCGGTTAAAGAATTCTCTAATTTTTTCAATTGAATTAATTTATCATCAATTCTTTTTTGTAAGTTGTCTATTCTAGCTTTACGAAAACGTTCTTGTGCCGTAGCACCAATAAATTGTGCTTCATAGTTGTCCTTCGCTTTTCCAACTAAGATTCCCACTTGAAACTCACCATCTGGCGTAATAACAACATCAACATCAGTACTATCTTTGTTAACAGCTATGCTACTCAATAGGTCATATATTAGCGATTCAGGAATTGCTGTTGTAACATCAATATCAGGTTTTAAATAATCCATCAAAGTAGGCATAAACATTTTTGGATTAGCTTTCAAGGTCGTGTCGCCAATTGTAATTACTCCGTCTTGTGAAACCAATCCATCCAAAATGCCACTCTCTAGTAAGGCACCTTCTATTTGATTTATAGTTGAAGTATCAACATTTTCTTTAAATTTCAAAAGTTGATAAAAGGGAATCAACTTTTGGTTCTGTCTAATTTTTTTGCGATAGTGCAACCGTTCCGGTACAGGATATTTCTGTGCTCTAATTTCATCTTGTTCTGTTTGAAGTTCTTCTATCTCTACATTAACATTATCAATATTGTAATTAATTTCTTGAATTGCATTTTGTATGATTCCTTTTTTCTCATTAAATACGTCTATCAATGGTTCAATCACTTTCGATAATCTTGGCATATCAATGGTATATATCTTATCTAAATTAGTTTGGATTATTCCAACAACATCCTTGTCAATTTCAAATTTTAAACTATCACTATATTTCTGAAACATTTGTTTTAAATCAAATAACTCCTCACTATATTTTGATTCCAAATTTCTTTGTTTCATTTTATAGTCATTTAATTTTTTATTTTCATCTTCCAATTGTCTATCCAATTGATCAACGTTTTTCTGAATCCACTCGCATTCTTGATATTTATTGACTATCTTTTCTAAGCAATCCAAATTTTCAATAGATTCTTTTTTCCATTGTACAATATCGACGCTTGGGTAATCACTAGCAACCAAAAAGACTTGCTTATGCTGTTTATAAAAACCAGACTTAACCGCTAAATATTCAAGAGTCTTAGATATTTGAGTAAGATTTTCTTCATAATTCGTTTCTTTTTTCTTTAAATCAGATATTTTATCTTGAAGTTTTTTTATATCACCTTCGTAAATCAAAATCCTGTCATTCTTATTATTCTCATTTTGATTCATCTGTGAGAGTTTTTGTCTTAGCTTTTTAGCTTCTTCCACTAAGTTAAAACCTTCATTACCTGCTAACTTTTCTTTTAATTGGATATTTGAATCAAGTTCTCTATCTAGTTCTATATTGGATTCATTAATTGAATTTCGCTTATTTTCGATTTCTCTACGTTTCGAATTCAATTGAGAAAATTTCCGTGTTAACTTTTCAGCTTGCTGCAGATGATTTTCCGTAACATGAGCTAAGGCGACTAGTTGATGCCGCCTATAATTTGTATAGGCTTTTAGTAATGGCTGTAGTTCTTTTTTCTGATATTCATTGTGATCAATATTTGCATTTGACTGATCGATTTGGTCCAATGTTCTCGCACTGTCCTGAACATTATCTTCGGTCAGACTTGGCAGAGAATCAGATAAAATACCTTCAAGTTTAGCCGGCTTCAAATCATTATTTAATTTTGGATTTCTTAATTGAATCAGCAATTTGATAGTGTTTTCTAAATCATCAATATTTTTAAATCCAAAAATATTTTCACTAATATAATTTGCATATTCTTTCTGAGAGTTAAAGACTTGCCCACTACCCTCTAACCTGTTTCTCAACTGTTTTTTACTCAATGTGATAGCAGAATTCGTAGTTTCATTAATCATTAAAGAAAAATCCGAACCTATTCTACGACCATCATTTATTACGAAGTACCAACGATTAAGATTAGTGGATTTCCTTCCACCACGCATCCCGATACCGGTTGTAATATATTGCTCTCCAATTTTATATTCAGCCCATAAATACCCAACTCCTTCTTTATCCTTCCCATTTACATCCTCATCACCTAAAAAATAATCAATCATTTTTTTATCACGGCTACCAAAGGAGTCTAATCTACTAGGCTCAACATTACCGTCTAAAAGAATCGGCATCAAACTCTGCATAGTGATAGACTTACCGGCCCCATTTCTACCTCGGAATAATAGATGACCATCACTCAATTCAAAAACCTGATTTTGATAATACCAAAAATTAATTAGGCCCAATCGATTCAAAACAAATTTATTTTCCATATTTTCCCTACTCACTTAGTGTAAACTCCCCATTGAGACGATAAAATATTGGTGTGACTAACAATAAACCATCACTTTGGAGTATCAAACCATCATTGACCGTTTGCATCAACAACTCTTTTGCTATTGATTCAAATGATTTTTCTCGGTAAGCTTTTGACAATAATTCTCGGTTTTTCTGTACAACTTCAGAAACAATACTTTGCCATTGTGTAAGATTTAAGTGAAGTTGACCAAATTCATCTGGTACAAAACTTCGATTTCTAATTTTTGATCCTATTAGCATTAATAGATCCCCACTACTTCCATTATCAGGAATATACTTAATTCCAATTCGTCGATTTTCACTCACTAATATTCCAAGATTTTTTGAAAGTTCAAATTCATAAAATGAATTAATTTCGAAAAACTTGGTCAAACGTTCTTGTTCACTGCGCATATACCTAAATAAGGATTCTGTTTCATTGGTTCGACAAATTCCAACCGACAAGAATAATCTTTGAATCACCTGCATACTAATATTCTTAGTTTCACTTATAGGAACTAACTCACTAGAATCAGTTAATGACTGTATATTTTTCGAAAACATATTTAAAAAGTACCTAGAATAATTAGTCGAGTTAAACAATGCCACCTGTTCCTCATTCCTATCAAAATCATCGAATTTTCCATCTAAGACAATAATTATTTTTAAAGCAATCATCTGTTGTAAAATACGAACAAGCCTTTTTCGAATATGATACTGTGTCCAATCTAAATCATTAGGCATGGTCCGTTTTAAATAGCTAGTCAAGTCTGGCAGTATGAATGGAGATTCCGGCCCACTTTCTTCAACAAATGCCATTGCACACGCAAACATCACATAATCGCTTGTCTCATTAAATCCTTCAATACCCATGAATGCCTCTGTATGGAATGGCTTTTTTTCTATCTTTGCAAAGTGTGCATTTAAAACTAAAGCCATATTCAAATCGTTGTTACAAATTTTTTGAATATCTTTCGAATATTTTTTTATTAACCGAAAAATTTCTTGATTGTCTTTTTCTAAAATCACGTGGAATTCTAACAATCTATCAAGACAAATTTTTACATCTTCATCATCTTTCATTATGCTATTCCCTCCACAATTTTGAATTTAGCATCTGGAAGCGTTAGATATCCATCATCAAATTCAATAGTAACTTTCTTTTCAGGGTTAATCTCGATTTCAAAAATCCAACCTAATTGTGTAGAAACACGATGATTGGTTGTCATTATTGCAATAGAAAAATATCTTATCAGCTCACGCCTAATTTGTTTTGGTAAATGGTTATTATCTGACAAAACTAGTTCACCGTTTTTTAAATAACTATTCCAAAGCTGTTGGTTTTTATTGCGTTCTTCTAGTTTTCTCTTTCTAACTACTTCTTGTCTTTCCGAATTGATTATAAATGATTTGTTAGCCACTCGAGGGCGGTTCTTACGACTCTTAGAAGTTAACGATGTGGTAGGTACTGTCATCTTCCAAATGTCATCCAACTGGCTGGTAACATCCATGTTACATGATTGTATATGCCTCGTTTTGCTTGCTCCAAACAGTGTTGCCGATAATTTATTTGCTTTGAAAAAACTTTTTTCTTCAGATTCATCACTATCAACCAACACTTGAAACCATTCTGCAATTTTCAAGTAGTCCTTAGATCGACTATGATATTGCAAATTGCTTTCAGTAATGGCCTGAATAATGTTAGTCACTCGACTCATGGCTTCATTAGTTTGGCTAATTAAATTAGTATATTCACTTTCACGACTGTCAGTATCCATAAACCAATAACACATAAATTTCCATGTATCACGAACACGTTTCTCTACACCTTCGATATTCTGCTGTCCCAAGCTTAATTTATTGCTCTCGTGTATTTCTTGTAGTTTGACGATATTAGTAATTGTATCCTGAGAAACAGAATTCAGTGCCAAGCTTATTTTTATACTCGTTTGCTGCATACTTCTAATAAATTCCCGCAAATATTTCACAAATTTTAGTTTGTAAACTAGAAATTCAGTTGTCTGCATTAAATCTTCCACTCTACTGCTAGTCAAATATGCAATATAACCTGTTGCATTCTTACGTATCTTATCAAATCTAGTTTGTAGATCATCCCAACCATCAAGTAAATCTTGATTTGATAGTGAATTAATGATTTTTAAAGACTCTAGAAAACGTTTGAACATATGTGAATCAAGGTCACTTGTATTATCATCTTCTTCTGGAAGTGCTTGAATAAATTCCTCTATTTCAATCCCCACCGTTGTGATCTGATAACGAAAATGTTTATTACGATATTCTTCAATGGTTTTTGGTTGACTCATCTCTTGCTGAACCTGCAAATTTCCCCACTCAACCAATCCTGAAAGATCATTGTCCAGTTGATTAGTTGTATATTCACTTAGACCAGACATATGGACACCCTTCAAAATATCTTCCTTGTACAACAAATTATTCATTCGTTGATTTTGAAGATAAAAGAATCTCATAATTCGACGATAACGGTCTACATTATCAGCATTTAAATATGTGAATTGTCTTACTTTTTCGAAATCACTCATTTATTAACTCCAAATTGTATTGTTTGTAACATTTGAATTGTATAACATTAGAAAAATTGATATACGGATTTTCTCCTTAATCTGTAACTTTTGTTTTTAGCAGATGATATACTGAATTTTTAAAAAAATTCTTTTTTTTAAGACAAAAAAAGGGGCTGTGACATAACTC
>NZ_AZFV01000026.1 GCF_001435815.1 Companilactobacillus nantensis DSM 16982
TAACTTGATTATAAAATTTGCCTACGATTTATTTTTCTTAATGGAGAATCTTAATCATAAAGTAAAAAATATTGCGGAATAATCTAGTCGTAGGGGGTAAATGATTTAACCTGCAGTGAAGGTGGTGTTAGGGCGGCGGTTTTTGCCGTTCTTACAGCACGGACGTCTTTTGAAATTCGCGGGTTTTGCAAAGTTCAAAAGCGAGGTACCAGACCTTGGCTGGGACCGGTCCACACAGCAGGTTAAATCATTTGCCACCGGAGACGGCATAATTAAAGATAATAAAAAATCCAGATAACCTGAAAGATTATCTGGATTAAAATTAAGCAACCATAGCTTTGATACCAAAGTAAGCAATTACGATGATAGCTAAAATAATTCTATACCAACCAAATGCCTTGAAGTCGTTACGTTTAATATAATCAAGTAAGAACTTGATTGAAGCGTAAGCAACGATAAATGATACTAAAGTACCAACAAGTAAGATGATTGTTTGACTACCAGTGAAGACATTGCCCTTCATGAAGTATTTTACGATCTTCAATAAACTAGCACCAAACATTGTTGGGATAGCCAAGAAGAATGAAAATTCTGTGGCGACGAATCTTGATGTACCAACAGTCATACCACCCAAGATAGTAGCTCCGGAACGTGATGTACCAGGAACTAGGGAAAGGACTTGGAAGAGCCCAATTTCTAAGGCAGTTTTGTATGAAAGACTTTCGAGATCAGCTGTTTGTGGACGTTTGTCCTTAAGCCAATTTTCGACAACGATGAAAAGAATACCGTAAATTAACAATGTGGCAGAAATAACTTGCCAGCTAGTTAGATGAGCATCCATCCAGTCGTTTAAAGGTAAACCGATAATTACTGAAGGTAAGATAGCGACTAAAACTTTGAACCAAATACTCCAAGTTTGACTCTTCTCACGGTGATTTTTCTTAGGTGAGAAAGGGTTCAACTTGTGAAAGTAAATAAGGATAACCGCTAAAATGGCACCGAATTGAATAACTACCATGAACATGTTGATAAAAGCTTTTGATTCGTTCAATTTAATGAATTCATCAGCTAAATACAAGTGTCCAGTAGAACTGATAGGTAGAAATTCAGTAAAACCTTCGATGATACCAAGGATGATGGTTTTAATAATTTCAATGAACATGACTACTCTCCTGCATTAATAAAAGTTGAAAGCCGTCTCCAGAGCTAAGAGAATTCATCTGCTATGCGGGCAAAAATCTCTCACAACCGGAAACGGCAAATTTAACTTTCGATTGTTAAAATTTAAAGCTAGATAAAGTGTACACAAGTACACTCGGGAATAGCAATATTATTTTCCAATTTGGTCAAGATTCCCTTGTTAGGATTACGCTTGAAAATAGACAAGTCGTCTGAATCTTGATTGGCAGAGATGACATATTTTTCAGATGGATCAAGGTCAAAATCACGAGGTCCTTTACCTGTTGCAACTGTACCAAGTTTCTTGAGACGGTCACCGTCTTTGTCAACACTGAAGGCCATAATAGTATCAGCACCACGAGTTGAAGCGTAAAGGAACTTGCCATCTTTACTAATTCTAATTGCGGCAGTCGTGTTCTTTTGTTCATCTTTAGCAGCGTCTGCTTCATCAACTAACGTTAGGCGAGCTGATTCTGCATCATATTTCATAACAAGAATCTTGGATGATAATTCACAGGCAACATAGACATATGGTTTAGTAGGATTAAAGACTAAATGTCTAGGAGCATAACCTGATGGAGCAATGTAATTGTTCATCAATTTTGGTTCTTTGGGATTGTCGATATCGTAAATATAAATGCGGTCAGCACCGTAATCACAAATAATCAATTTTCCATCTGGTGTCAAAGCGCTAAAGTGAGGTTTTGATTGGTCTTGTTCAACACGAGGACCATGACCTTCAAATTTAACTTCTGAGTAGTGTTCAATTTTACCATCAGCTGTTAAATGGTCGATTTTAACTTTGCTCAAGTGGAAGTAAGCACTAAAAATTAAATTACGACTTGGGTCAAATTTAACGTATGAAGGTGAAGTTGTTTCAGAAAAATCTTCGTCCAAAAGTTTTGGCTCGTCAGTCGAAATATCATAAACTACGATACCGCCACGGTCATCTTTTTTTGCGAGGGCAATCAATTTCATATCGTTCGTTACATCAATGTAAGTTGGTCCATTCAATTCAACTAGGACTTTAGGGGTAGTTAGTTCACCATTATCAGAATTAAATTCTGCGGAATAAACGCCTTTACCGGCTTTTTTGGTGTAACCACTAAAGAGAACCTTTTCAATCATTATCAATTCCTCCAAATAATATATAGTATTATAATATACAGTATAATCTTACTAGAAAATTTTTGGGGAGCAGTCTATGAAAGAAACGCCAGAGAGAAAAAAAAGTTGGTTTTACAAATGGTTTCTCAATAATCAGCTGACGGTAGTTTTGATTAATATATTTTTGGTATTTTTGATTATTTTCTTATTTTCGAAAATCAGTTTTGTTTTCAAACCAGTCGATCAAATTTTAGGAATTACGATGCCACCAGTTATCTTAGCTTTGGTGTTATATTATTTGATCAATCCACTGATCAATGTTTTGGAAAGTAAATTCCATGTTAATCGAATACTTTCAATTACCTTTGTCTTTATCATTATTTTGGCACTATTGATTTGGGGCGTTATGTCCTTGATTCCGTTCGTACAAAGCCAAGTTGATTCATTAGTCAAAAATTGGCCACAGTATTGGAATTCTTTGAATAAGAGTCTACAAAATATGTTT
Source organism: Companilactobacillus nantensis DSM 16982 (assembly GCF_001435815.1). GTDB lineage: Bacteria > Bacillota > Bacilli > Lactobacillales > Lactobacillaceae > Companilactobacillus > Companilactobacillus nantensis. The sequence goes on from NZ_AZFV01000026.1 coordinate 2,792, forward strand.
TCTGATCCGAAGTTGCATCTTGTTAAAGAACGTCTAGTAGAGACGAATGCTAGTGTTACAAAGAGTTTTGAAAAATCGATGGACCAGATTTTACCACAGACGATGAACAATATTAGTTCAGCTGTCAGTGTGTTGACGAATGTTGTGATTATTTTAATGACAGCTCCATTTATCTTATTCTTCATGTTAAAAGATGATAAGAAATTCAAGGAATCGATTATCAAGTTTATGCCTGACCGTATTAAGACTTCAGTGGGCGATATGTTGTCCGAAATTAGTCAATCATTGAGTTCATATATTACAGGTCAGTTGACAGTTGCCTTCTGGGTGGCAGTCATGTTCTTCGTTGGGTATCTCATTATCGGTCAGCGTTACGCTTTGATTTTAGGTATCGTTGCAGGTATTTTGAACTTGATTCCTTATATCGGCTCAACATTGGCCTTGGTACCTTCACTAGTCATTGCGGCGTTCATTGCGCCATCCATGGTCTTAAAAGTTTTAATTGTTTTCGCAGTTGAGCAGACCGTTGAAACACGTGTTATCTCACCAATCATTGTGGGTAATAAGATGCAAATGCATCCTGTAACGACGATTTTAGTTTTGTTAGTTTCTGCAGGTATGTATGGACTTATCGGTATGATTGCAGGTATTCCAATCTTTGCCATTTTGAAGATTATCTTTACAAGAATTTTCAATTGGTTCAAACGTAATTCAACTTGGTATACTGAAGAAGAATTGCTGGAAACAAAAGAAGTTGATGAAGCTGAAGACACAAATAATTCGGAGAAAGTTCATAAATAATTCAAAATTTCATTGTATAGACCGTATATATCGTATATACTAGCTAATGAGTTTTGTGGTTATTTGTTTTTCTCAGGAGTGATTTTGACAAAAGCAAGTAAACAAGAGGCTATACTAGCGCATGTCCTTGCTGTGGTTATCACCGAGGAGATGCGCTTTTTTAATTTTAAGGAGAATAGATAATGACTAATCATATTGCATTGTATGAACCATTGATGCCAGCCAATACTGGTAATATTGCTAGAACTTGTGCAGGTACGAATACTAAATTGCACCTTATCCGTCCACTCGGATTCAATACTGACGATGCACACATGAAACGTGCAGGCTTAGATTATTGGAATAAAGTAGACATTACTTATCATGACAATTTGGATGCCTTCTTAAAATCAATTCCTGATGACAAGTATCTCTATTTGATCACAAAGTTTTCTGATAAAATTTATAGTGACCAAGATTTTAGCGATACATCAGTTGATCACTATTTCTTGTTTGGTAAAGAAACAACTGGTTTACCTGAAGATTTCATGCGACGTAATCCAGAAAAATGCTTACGTATTCCAATGAGCGATAATATTCGTGCGTTGAATTTATCCAATAGTGCAGCTTTAGTAATTTATGAAGCCGTTCGTCAACAACATTTTGCTGGACTAGAATTAAGTCATCATTATGAACACGATAAATTAGATTAGGGGAAAAAGAATATGAAAATTAATAAAGGTGAAGTTACAGTTCAATCATTTCATTACGATGTCGAAGCACCAACAGCCGATACGAAGACTGATTTGAATATTAATATCGAACATCCTGGTTTAAAGGATGAAAATGGTCAACTTTTACCCGAAGATGAAGGTAAAATTCTCCAAGTAGTCGTTCCTTTTGAAATTCATATGGAAGATGCACCATTCAAAGTTTCCGGACTAATCGGCCAAGTCGTTCAACCAATTGGTTTCCACGGCGAAATCCAAGACTTAGATGCCAAACAAGTCCAACAATTGTCACGCCCAGTTGTTGAATACATCGAAACGTTAACATATCAAGTAACTAGTGTTACATTGAATCATGGCGTTTCACTCAACTTTACTAATAATGCTGAGATTACACCTAATGAAGCAGTTGAAGAGTTGAGAGCTGAAGAATCAAAAAATAAAGAAGATAAATAAAGTATTCTATTTATAGAGCAGAGAAAATATACTTGTGGTGTCAGTTAATTTGTCACCATCAATTTCAATAACAAATTCGGAATAACTGAATATGGCCTCGTTCGTCTTCGGAAATTTAGAGTTTGAAAAGACTTCAGTCGGAGGAATCGAGAATAGTTACTGGCTGTGAAAGTGGTGTTAGTACGGGTGGGTTTCCCGTGCTTACAGCACCGGGCGTGTTTGGAGACTCGCTTGCGAGGCTTCAAACCGAGGTCTGAGACCTTGGCTCAGACCGGTCCGCATAGCCAGTAACTATTTCTCGATTCTGGAGACGGCATATTTAACTAACAATATATAAGATATAAACAGTCCAGTTGGGCTGTTTTTTTTAAGGCTCAAAAAAGGTATAATTTTAGATGATTACTTTTAAACTCATGTGAGGTACTTATGGTTAGAAAAAAGGCAAGTGCAACGCCTAGAAAGAGAAAAAAAACAGTTGATAATTCACGGCTGATTCGCTCATTAGTCAGTTTGTTGTGGATTATTCTGTCGGTTTTAGGACTATTTAAATTCGGCATTGTCGGTAAAACATTCGATAACTTATATCGTATTTTTGTCGGCGACAGTTATCCGGTCTTGTTGATTGTCAGCATCTTCATTGGTGCCGTTATAATTGCCACAGGACGAATACCCGTTATGACGCCGAAACGTAGTTTTGGACTATTATTCATATATTTAGGATCATTAATTATTTTACATGGCATCTTCTTTTCCAGTATGTCTCTGTATCACAACTATAATCTCGTCACATGGAACACCCTAGCTGCCGATATGACGCAAGTCTCAGTTGATGGCTCAGTCGGTGGAGGAATGATTGGCTCGTATCTATACAGTTTCTTCATGCCAATGTTCTCAAGTATTGGAACTTACTTTGTGACAGCATTGATTATTTTTATCGGTGTCTTGATGTTATTTAATGTCACGATGAAACAAGTTTCAATTGTAACGACAGACTTGCTAGTTAAATGTAAACATTTGGCTCTTAAGTTAAAGGATATTATTTCAGGTCACTACAATAATTACGTTGATAACCGCAAAACGCCTCGTCAAAAGACTGCGCCAACGGCAAAATCAACGTATGAAGCGCCTGAAGTTACTCGTGATGGCAGTAAGATTGCCGATGGCTTAGGTAGTTTTCAAAGCCATGATGAGACACCAGAGGAAGATTTCAAGATTGAAGGTGTTCCTCAAGCTAGTCCGACTGTAACGCCTGAGGTGGACGATACGAAGACTGCTGACGTACTGTCGAAGCCTTATGGGATTGATGGGACGAAAGATAAGGATTTGCCTGACCCGGTTAGTTCTAAAAAGACTGAGGGTACAGTTAATAATGATGATTACAAATTACCAACGACTGATTTATTGAAACAAGTTCCACAAACAGATCAAACGTCTGAAGTACATTTGATTGAGGAAAATAAAGATAAATTGCGTCAGACCTTTAAGAGTTTTGGGGTTGATGTAGAAGTTAAGAAAGCTAGTTTAGGACCTACAATTACTAAGTATGAAGTTCAACCAGCTGTCGGAGTCAAGGTAAGTAAAATTGTTAACTTGGCTGACGATTTAGCGTTAGCTCTAGCAGCGAAAGATATCCGTATTGAAGCGCCGATTCCTGGGAAACCATTTGTCGGAATTGAAGTTCCTAACAAGACTACTTCAACGGTATCGTTTAGAGATATTACTGAGCGTCAAAAAGATAAGACACATCCATTGGTCGTACCACTAGGTAAGGATGTTTCAGGTAATATTATTGAAGCTGATATTACCAAGATGCCCCATTTACTAATTGCGGGTTCAACTGGTAGTGGTAAATCTGTCGCTATCAATACGATTATTACTGGTATCTTGATGAAAGCTAAACCAAATGAAGTGAAATTGATTTTAATTGATCCAAAGATGGTTGAGTTGAATGTTTATAACGGTATTCCGCAGTTGTTGATTCCGGTTGTAACGGATGCTAGAAGAGCAGCTGGTGCTTTGCAAAAGGCTGTTAAGGAAATGGAACGGCGTTATAAGCTATTTGCTGAAACGAGTCATCGTAATATTGGTGAATATAATGATGATGTCGATAAATTCAATAAAACAGCAGCTGACGAGGATAAAATGGAACGTTTGCCATATGTCGTCGTTATAGTCGATGAGCTATCTGACTTGATGATGGTTGCTGGACATGAAGTTGAAGCAGCTATCGTTCGGTTGGCCCAAATGGCTCGTGCGGCTGGGCTACACATTATTATCGCGACGCAACGTCCATCTGTTGATGTTATTACAGGTTTGATCAAAGCCAATATTCCTTCAAGAATTGCTTTTGCCGTTTCAAGTGGTGTCGATTCACGAACGATTCTTGATTCAGTTGGAGCTGAGAAACTGCTTGGTCGTGGTGATATGTTGTTCCAACCAATTGGTAAGAGTAAACCAGTTCGACTTCAAGGAGCTTATATTTCTGAATCGGAAGTTGAAAATGTGGTTAAATTCGTTAGTGAACAGCAACAAGCTGAGTACGATGAAGATATGATTCCAACCGATGTTGATGAAGGCGGATCAGACGGTGATAAACCAGAAGATGAATATTGGGAAGATGCGGTTGAATTGATAGTTAAACAACAATCAGCCAGTGTCTCCATGCTTCAAAGACGGTTTGCGATTGGGTATAATCGTGCTGCCCGAATGGTTGACGAGATGGAAAATCGGGGTATCGTAGGACCTTCAGAGGGAAGTAAGCCTCGAAAAGTATTAATAACCCCCGAACAGCTTGAAACAATTAGAAAAAATCAGGTGAAAAATTGAGAAAAACACTAGCAAAGAATATTTTCTTAAATATCAATCCCATTAAAAAGTTTCGTACTATCAAGATTCAAGTCGATTTTCTACGTCCTTTAAACAAGGAAGAGACAACAACACGTCGCTTATTGGCTAATGTAATGTCGAACTCAACAAAGGATTATCCTAGTTTTCGGGCGATAAATGACCGAGAAATGGAACTTTATGGATCAGAGATCAACGTCTATACGCGCAACTTGCTTAACTTTAATGATTTAGCATTCAGTGTGGAATTTGCTGATCCTAATTTCTTAATTGATGGCAAAACACAGTTGAAAGATAATTTAGATTTATTAGGCGAGATAATTTTTAAACCTAATTTGGCAGGAAATCAGTTTGATGAAACAGCATTTGAGACAGAGAAACGTAATTTGATGTCAAATTTAATGTCGATTCAAGATAATCAAGATTTGGTTAGCTCATTAGGCTTAGCCAAATTGATTTATCGTGATAATCCCGATCGTCAGGTACCAATTTTTGGTAGCATTGAGGAATTGAAAGACTTAACTAATGCTGATCTATTGAAGAGTTACCAAGACGTAATCAAAAACGATACTGTGGTGATCAACGTTGTAGGTAATGTTGACGAAAATGAATTCTTAGCCGAATTGAATGACAGTATTTTCAACACGGAATTGCAAAATGATCGGCAAGATTTAACGATTAAATTTGAAAAATTTGATAATTTAATTGTTAATCCTGCTAGCCAAATCGATCATAAACATTTGAATCAAAGTCGAATTGCCTTAGCCTATGCTACAAAGGGAGTTTCAAAGGACTTCAATCGTTTAGCTCCACAAATTATGAACTTGATTCTTGGTGGCGATGATCAATCACAACTCTTTTTACAAGTTCGTGAAAAGAACAGTTTGGCTTATTCTGTCTCGAGTACGTATCAACCCATCAGTCATTTAGTTATGATTCAAGCCGGTTTAGATGCGGATTCAGTTGATAAGGCGTTAGATTTGATAAATCAACAAATCAACTTTATCAAGCAGGGTCAATTCACCGATGCTCAAGTTGAACATGCGCAAAAAGTAATGTTGACGCAACGCAAGATTTCCAGTGATACGATTCAGCATTATATTATGCGCAGTATTTGGGAGACGGTTTATCCAAAGACACTCTTAACTGATGCTCAGTTTGAAGCTGAATTGAGTAATTTGGATAAGAAACACATTGCAAGTGTAGCTGACCATATGCACGCAATTGCTCAGTATCAATTGATTGGAGATTAGGATGACAGAGAAATTAGAGAAACAAACGAAGAAATTAGCTAATGGCTTGCAAATCAGTGTTGTTCCATTAGCAGGTTTTAGCCAAGTTTATGGCTTAGCTATGACTAACTTTGGTTCCGTTGATACTAAGGCTGGCACACAGACGTTGCCTGCAGGGATTGCACATTTTATTGAACATAAATTATTTGCTAAACCTGATTATGATATTTCAGAGAAATTTGCCAAGTATGGGGCTAATTCGAATGCGTACACTAGTTACACTAAGACTGGTTACTTGTTCCAGACGTTAGAGAACCCATATGACAATTTAAAAGTGTTATTAGATTTGATTCAACATCCTTATTTCACTGAAAAAAATGTGGCGTCCGAACGCGGTATTATCGACCAAGAAATTCAGATGTATTTGGATATGCCAGAGTGGGTCTTAGAACAACGCATTCTCAGCCAACTTTATCCAAATGATCCAATTGCAGAAGATATTGCTGGGTCAACAGCTTCGTTACAACAAATCAATAATCAAAACTTGCTTGAAACATATCGTCAAAACTATCGTCCGGACAATATGAATATTGTCTTAGTTGGTGATGTTGAGTTCGAAAAAGTTGAAAATATTATTGAGAATTCTGATTTTCATACGATTGACCAACCATATGTTAAAACATTCAATCAATTTGAGCCAATTGGTCAAGGTGGTCAAGAAAAAATGGATATCACACAAGCTCGTTCAGCTTATGGTATTCGTATTGATACCCAAATGACGGGCTATGATTTAGTTAAGAAACAATTTGAACTAAATATGGTTATGGAAACATTGATTGGTGAGTCATCGAAAAATTATCAAGAAATGAGCCGTTTAAATTTGATTGATGATAGTTTTTCTTATAATGTTGTTGCAGAAAATAACTATTGTTTTATCATAATTAGTGGGTCTACTAATAATCCTGAAAAATTTCAAGAATATTTGCATAATCATCTTTCTTATAAGGAACTCAAGGATGTTTTGTCGGATGCTAAATTCGAACGTATTAAGCGTGATGCAATTGGCTCATACTTATTTGCTCAAAACTCACCTGAGGCGATTGCCAATCAAATGGCTGAATTATATTTCTATGATGTCGATTATTTAGAATTGATTCATATGATTGATTCAATCAGTAAGGATGATGTTTTAGCAATTTCTGACAAGTTTTTACAAGACGATAATTGTACCTACTATAATCTTTTGCCAAATGGGAAGTAGAAAATGTACGCATTAGTAATGGGCAGTTCTGGCGATATTGGAACTAGTACTGCTAAGAATCTAGCTGAAAAGGGTTGGTCATTGTACCTGCATTACAATCGTAATCGGGAACGAATTGATGAACTGCGAACGGAATTAGTGGCAAAGTACCCCAAACAAGACTTCATACCAATTAAGTTTGATATGGAACACGACAAGGTTGAAGATTTGACGAAACAAATTTTTGGCCTTGATGCAGTTGTCTTTGCGCAAGGGAATACTTACTACAAGTTATTAGTTGATATCTCCGAAGAGGAAATCGACTCGTTGTGGAATATCCACGTTAAATTACCAATTTTGATTTTGAAACAGTTACAAGATAAATTAGCCAAGACTCATCACGGTCGAGTCGTTTTTATTGGTTCAATTTATGGCAAAGTTGGTTCAGCCATGGAAGTGGTTTACAGTACCGTTAAAGGTGCGATGTCTTCATTTGCGGATGCGTATGCTAAGGAAGTTGCTTCATTGGGCCTATCGGTCAATGTCGTAGCTCCTGGTGCTGTCAATACGAAGATGAATACACAAGAATTTTCGAGTGAAGATTTGGCAAGTGTTAAGGATGAAATTCCAGCTGACCGGCTGGCGAATCCCGATGAAATAGCTGATTTAGTCAGTTATCTCGTTAATATAAAATCAAATTATCTGACAGGACAAACAATTTATTTTGCGGGTGGCTGGTTACTATAAGGTCGCTAGTAGTTGGATAATAATATATGTTATACTTAGAAAAATTAGTTAATCGGTGGTAAATAATGGACGAAATTGGCCAAAAGTTAAGAAATGCTCGTATCAAAAAGGGTTACACAATTGATGATTTACAACAGATCACCAAAATTCAAAAAAGATATTTAATCGCTATTGAAGAAGGTCAATTTGATCACCTTCCTGGTGATTTTTATGTTCGAGCTTTTATCAAGCAATACTCTGATGCCGTTGGTATCTCAAGTGATGACTTGTTGGAAGAATATAAGGCAGATATTCCTAATTCTCAACCAACACAAGAATCTACGCCTGAAGAAACAAAAACTCGTACTATTAAAGAAGAATCAAACTCATTCTTCTCTAACCTAGGTAACTATATTCCTCAAATCGTTGTTGGTATTGTAGTCCTGGTTATTATTGGTGTAATTGCCTTTGGTATGGTACATCGTAATCAAAACGCTTCAAGCGTAACGATTCCTAAGGACAATACAACACAAACAACTAAGAAAAAGAGTACTAAGAAGACCACAACAGCTAAAAAGACAACAACAAAGAAAGCTGCTGCGAAGACTTCAAATGAATTGACAGTTAAGGAATCAAGTACTGAAGGTACTTATTCAATTACTAATGCTCCAACTAGCGGTGTAAAAGTCGTTGTTGAAGGTAGTGGTGGTCAAGCTTGGGTTCAATTCAGCGAAGGTTCAAATACTACTTGGCAACAAGCTTTGAGCTCTGGCGAAAAGAAGTCAACGACTGTACCAAGTGATACAACAACATTCACTGTTCAAACTGGTAATGTTACAAACACTAAGGTGACAATTGACGGTAAAGCCGTTGATTTGTCAAAAGTCCAAAGTGGTAGCACTATTGTTCGAACTTTGACATTTAATATTGAAAAATAAAATAATGGGTCTGGGACAAATATATTTTTGCCTTTAAACATGCAGCATAAACGTGGAACAAAACATAGCTTTTTCCGCTTAAACCAAACAAGACTAGCAATCCATCGGATTACTAGTCTTGTTCGCCTTAATGCTCGAAAGCTGACCATGTTTTGTCCCACTCTCATTATTTTGTCAGAAAACAAATTTTGGAGGATGTTTTAATGGTTTGGAATGTACCAAATAAACTCACAGTGTTACGAATTATTTTAATTCCAGTTTTCATTATTTTATTAGCATTTAGCTGGTCAGGTTTAGGTGATATCTACGTTGCCAATGATTTGATTCCAATGAATCACGTTCTAGCAACGGTTGTTTTCATCGTGGCTTCATTAACTGATTTACTTGACGGTAAAATTGCTCGTAAGTACAACTTAGTCTCTAACTTCGGTAAGTTTGCCGATACATTGGCTGATAAAATGCTCGTTATGACGGCCTTTATTTTCTTAGTAAGTTTCAAAATGGCTCCAGCTTGGGTTGTTGCAATTATCGTTTGTCGTGAATTGGCCGTAACTGGTTTGAGAACGATTGTATTGGAAGTCGGTGGTACTGTAATGGCCGCTCAAATGCCTGGTAAAATCAAAACAACAACACAAATGCTCGCAATTATTTTCTTATTGATGCACAATATTTTCTTCTCAGCCATCAATATTCCTATCGGAGAGATTTTCTTATATATTTGTTTGATCTTCACAATTTACTCTGGTGCTGATTATTTCTGGCAAAGTCGTGAAATTTTTAAATCATAATACGTAGTTTGAAAGTGAGAGCAATGAAAGATATAGCTGAAATTTTTAAAACTGTTGAAGTAGCTGATTTTGAAAACGGTCTGCCTGCTGAATATGCAAATTTTTCAACACAGACAGTGGATTTGTTAAAGGAAAAAGAATTGAAGATAACTGCAGCTGAAAGTTTAACTGCAGGGATGTTTCAGGCAGCTGTTGCGTCTGTTCCAGGAGCTTCTAATGTCTTTGACGGTGGTTTTGTAACATACGCTGATGAGGTTAAAATTCAGCTCTTAGGGATGGATCCACAGCTGATTGAACAGTTTACGGTTGTCAGTACACCAGTTGCCCAAGCAATGGCTAAATTGTCTGCTAAGAAGTTATCAGCAGACATTGGAGTTGGTTTTACGGGCGTAGCGGGTCCTGATTCATTAGAAGGAAACCCCGTTGGAACAGTCTTTATCGGCGCTTATAACGGTACAAACAACGAAGAAATAGTCAAAGAATTTCATTTCACAGGTTCCAGACAAGCAATCCGTGAAAAATCAGTTCTTTGTGGATTTGCTCTCGTTCAAGAAATTATATAACGAACAAACATTTGTTCGCTTTTTTCTTGCTTTTTTGATGAATTACTAATAATATATCTAGTGATGAATGCATTAGGAGGAAATCGATTTGGCTAAAGATGAACGACAAAAGGCTTTGGATGTAGCCTTAAAAAAGATTGAAAAGGATTTTGGTAAAGGTGCCATTATGAGAATGGGTGATGATCTTAACACCCAAATTTCAACTGTTTCCACTGGTTCACTAGCCCTTGATAATGCTCTTGGTGTTGGTGGATTTCCACGTGGTAGAATCGTTGAAATCTATGGACCTGAAAGTTCTGGTAAAACAACTGTTGCTTTGCACGCTGTTGCAGAAGTACAAAAACAAGGTGGTACTGCCGCTTATATTGATGCCGAAAATGCGATGGATCCTGCATATGCTACTGCTTTGGGTGTTAATATTGATGACTTATTGCTATCACAACCTGATACTGGTGAACAAGGTCTAGAAATTGCTGATGCCTTGGTATCCAGTGGTGCTGTTGATATCGTCGTCGTCGATTCAGTTGCTGCATTGGTTCCACGTGCCGAAATTGAAGGTGAAATGGGTGATGCCCATGTTGGTCTACAAGCTCGTTTGATGTCACAAGCTTTGCGTAAGCTTTCTGGTTCAATCAACAAGACTAAGACAATTGCACTTTTCATTAATCAAATTCGTGAAAAAGTTGGTATCATGTTTGGTAACCCTGAAACAACACCAGGTGGTCGTGCTTTGAAGTTCTACTCAACAATTAGACTTGAAGTACGTCGTGCTGAACAAATCAAAGACGGTTCTGATGTTATTGGTAACCGTACTAAGATTAAAGTTGTTAAGAACAAGGTAGCTCCTCCATTTAAGGTTGCCCTTGTTGATATCATGTATGGTAAAGGTATTTCTCAAACTGGTGAATTGGTTGATATGGCGGTTGATAAGGATATTATCGACAAGTCCGGTTCGTGGTACTCATACGGTGATGAACGTATTGGTCAAGGACGTGAGAATGCGAAGACATACTTGGCAGAGAATCCTGAAAAAATGGAAGAGATCAAGAAGAAGGTCCGTGATGCTTATGGCATGGATGGCAAACCAGAAGAGGAAGCTGCAGATAAAAAAGAAGCAGATAAATCCGATGATAAAGCTAAAGATGACGATAGCAATATCGATTTAAATCTTGATTCTGATAAAAAAGAAACCGAATAAACAAAAAAAGAGGCTGATTAAGTCTCTTTTTTTCGTTTTATTTGGTTGACAGGCAATATTTATTCTATAATATTAAGTTGTATGTAAATATTCTGTAACATATGTGTTTTACAAACAAACTATTTTAAAAGCAAACATGGAGGTGATGGCATGTATCCTGCTATCATAACCTTCTCTTTCGCTATAGTAACATTAATCGTAGGTGTTCTTTTCGGATATGCTCTCTGTAAAGACGCGTACGAGAAAAAACTTTCACAAGCAAAACAAACTGCTGCGGATATCGTTTCAGACGCTAAAAAGGCTGCAAAGTCTCTTAAAAAAGAAACTTTGCTGGAAGCCAAAGATGAGATTCATCAATATCGTGAGAAACAAGAAGATGAATTGAAGGAACGTCGTCGCGATGTTCAGAAACAAGAGAATAGAGTTCTCGAACGACAAGACATTTTGGATAAAAAAGACCAATCGCTTGAAAAGCGTGAGGAAAATATCGAAAATAATGAGAATAATATTTCAGCACGACAACATAAACTTGATGAAAAAGATAAACAATTGACTGATACTCTTAAAGAACAGCAAGCGGAGCTGACTAGAGTAAGTAACTTAACTCGTGAACAAGCAAGAAAGATAATTCTTGATAAATTGAACAAGGAATTAGTCCATGAACGTGCCAAGATGATTAAGGAAAGTGACGAACAAGCTAAACAACGTTCTGAAAAAGACGCTAAGGCATTAATCGTTGCTGCTATCCAAAGAAGTGCAGCTGATACAGTTTCTGAATCAACTGTCACAACCGTTACATTGCCTAATGAAGACATGAAGGGGAGAATCATTGGCCGTGAGGGTAGAAATATCCGTACTATTGAAGCGCTTACAGGTGTTGATTTAATTATTGACGATACTCCTGAAGCAGTCGCTTTGAGTGCTTATGATCCTGTCAGACGAGAAATCGCCCGAATGGCTTTGGAGAAATTAATTGAAGATGGTCGGATTCATCCAGCACGTATTGAGGAAATGGTTGATAAGTCCAGAAAAGAAATGGACGACCATATTCGTGAAGTCGGTGAACAAACTGTTTATAGTTTGGGCATTAGCTCCATGAACCCTGATTTGATTAAGATTATTGGACGAATGGAATATCGTACGAGTTACGGTCAAAATGTTTTGAATCACTCAATTGAAGTAGCTAAATTATCCGCTGTAATGGCTGCTGAACTGGGTGAAGATGTTATGTTAGCAAAACGAGCAGGTTTATTACACGATATCGGTAAAGCTATCGATCGTGAAGTTGACGGATCACACGTTGAAATTGGTGTTGATATCGCAACTAAGTATAAAGAACCAGAAGTAGTCATTAATACGATTGCTTCACATCATGGGGATGTAGAACCAACATCATTGATTGCGACAATCGTTGCTGCGGCTGATGCTATTTCAGCATCACGTCCTGGTGCTAGATCAGAGTCGATGGAGAATTATATCCACCGTCTTGAAAAACTAGAAGAGATTGCCAACAAGCATGAAGGTGTTGATCATAGTTATGCAATTCAAGCTGGTCATGAGATTCGTGTCATGGTTAAACCAGAGGAAATTTCTGATGACCAAGCTGCAATTTTAGCTCGTGATATGAAAGGTGAAATTGAAGATAACCTTGAATATCCAGGTCATATTAAAGTTACAGTTGTTCGTGAAATTAGAAAAGTTGAATTAGCGAAGTAATTATTGAGGGGTGTATCTAAGCGGTACACTCTTTTTTATTTCTTTTTCTTAAATATGCTGTGAAGCTGGTAATAGGGCCGCCTCCAGAAGCAAGAAATTTAGGTCGCTGTGGGGACCGATTGGAGCCAAAGAGCGGTCTCCATTCTCGATTTTGAACCTCGCAAAACCCGCGAGTTTCAAAAGTCGTCCCGTGGTGTAAGGGATAAAATCCCTAACGCCACCTTCACAGCGACCTAAATTCTTGCTTCTTCCGGCTAGTTCATTCTTTGTTTGGAATCAATAGTAAATAAATTGGAGTATTACAGCTTAGTTAATTTTGAATCCTTCAATCTTTAGTTAGATAGTTTGAATTTTTTTTAAATATAGTGGATTTATTTTAGGAACATAGAGATGATTTAAGTTGCTAATAAAGATTAATCGTCATAATATTGCGCAAATCTTTTGATATTTTTGATTTAGGATAATAATCGCTGTAATTGCGAGAGAATAAACCTTTTAGCGTAATTTTCAATAAGGGACTAACTAGCACCATGGGTATAGATATTGTATAATTGTTTTTATTAATGGAAAGTGAGTTTTTCTAAAAATGTCGGGTATGTTTAGTGTAATAGTAAAATTATTTTTAACGATGATTCTATCGGCTGCAATAACTCCTTTTGTAGTGAAGTTGGCCTATATTTTAGGAGCTGTGGATAAACCAAATGCTCGGCGAGTAAATATTAAGCCAATGCCTACGATGGGTGGGCTGGCTATTTTTATTGCGTTTAACTTTTCAACGTTCGTCTTATTACGTGAACAATTCCCAACACATGAGTTGTTCAGTGTGTTCTTGGCTGAATGTATCATCATTTTGACTGGGATCATTGATGATATTCGCGAGTTATCACCGAAAGCTAAACTAGCTGGTATTTTAGCTGCAGCCTTGGTGATTTATTTCTTAGCCGGAATCAGGATGAATGAAGTAACGTTGCCAATAATCGGTTCGTTTGAATTAGGTTGGTGGAGTTTGCCAATTACGATTATTTGGATTATTGCCATTACTAATGCGGTCAACTTGATTGATGGGCTAGATGGATTAGCCACTGGGGTTTCAATCATAGCGTTGTTCACAATGGGTGTTATGGCCTACTTCTTCTTGAATATGACAAACGTCTATGTTGCTATTTGGATTTTTGCGATGGTAGCGGCCTTAGTTGGCTTCTTACCGCACAATTTCCATCCAGCTAGCATCTTCTTGGGTGATACAGGTTCGTTATTTATTGGCTTTATGATGGCAGTCTTCTCACTAAAGGGTTTGAAGAACGTTACATTTATCACCTTATTAATGCCTGTTGTTATCATGGGTGTGCCAATTACCGATACTGTTTATGCAATCTTGAGACGACTTCTGAATAAAAAGCCAATTATGCAAGCTGATAAACATCATTTGCACCACAGATTGATGCAATTAGGTTTATCACATCGTCAGACAGTATTAGTTATTTATGGTTTATCATTAGTCTTTGCCTTTATTTCAATGCTTTATCCACTATCAACTTTGTGGGGTAGCGTGTTATTGACTATTGGTGTCTTGTTCGGTTTGGAACTTTTCATCGAATCAATCGGGTTGTTAGGAGACAATCGTCAGCCACTATTAAAGGCTATTCAAAAATTTGTTAAACGATTAGAAAAGAAAGATTAGCAAGCGTCGTTATAGCGCCTGCTTTTTTTGTACTCAGAGTTAATTCCACAACCGATAGACCTTGAATCTATTGAGTTCCACATTTGGTGGGTGGTATATATAAAGCAACACCTTTTAAATACAAATTGAGGAGCACAGAAATGGAATTAAGTGAGCAATTAAAGAAGTATCGTAAACAAGAAAATTTAACGCAGAAACAATTAGCTATGAAGTTGAATGTTTCAGATAAAACAGTTTCGAGTTGGGAGACCGGCCGAACTTATCCCGATATTTCTTTGTTGATCAATCTCAGTTCTATCCTGAATGTTTCCTTAGATGAATTTTTAAAGGGGGATACGGGAACAGTGGAAAAAATTGATAAAGATTTGAAGTTGAAGAGAACTTATAAACACTTGTTGATTGTAATTGGAGTGTTGTTTGTTATTTTAGGTGGCGGATACGTCTTCTTGTCACAATATCAATATGAAAATGAGTTAGTTGACCGATTCAATCCATTACTTAAAACCCGGATTGGTTATGCAGCTTTACCAACTGAAAAGACAGCCGCCGCTTCAGACTATACAAAGGTGGAAACTAGTTCGAAAGAAAAGAAGAAGGCTTTAGGATCACCGTTCAAAAATATGGTTGTAACAGATGACGCATGGGGAACCTCGTCGTTTCTAACGTTTTACGGCGGACTGCCACCAGTTGATAAACCTTATGCGATGGTTGAACACCGGGGGATATATGTTTCTAGAATTAATTTTGTTGACTGGGAATCAATTCCAACGGGAATTCGTAATAATATGTTTAAGGATTATTCAAAATATCGTGGGATGTACAGTCAGTCGCAAAGAGAGCAGAAATCGATGAAGGGAAATTATGATTATAAAACCTTTATTATGAATGTCGGTAAGTATGAATAAAGAATTATGCAAAAAAACACCTCCTAAAAAGTGAATTAGACTTTTTAAGAGGTGTTTTTTGAACTTTGAGATTTTGAACTGAAGGTTGAAAGTTAAATATGCTGTGGAGATGGTTATAGACCGCCTCCAGAAGCAAGAAATTTAGGTCGCTGTGGGGACCGCCGAAAGCCAAGGTCTTTCGGCTCGATTTTGAACCTCGCACAAAACGCGAGTTTCAAAACTCGTCCCGTGGTGTAAGCGCTAAAGCGCTAACGCAACCTTCACAGCGACCTAAATTCTTGCTTCTTCCGGCTAATTCATCCTTCGTTTTTGATTAAACGTAAATAAATTGGAGTATTACTGTTTAACTTGATTATTTTTTCGTCAATAATATTTAGAATATCAAGACTTAAAGTATGTTTTGATTCTTTCAACCTTTAGATTTTGAATCTAAACTTGTTGTTTAATTTGCTTCGATAGGAACTTGTTTATATTTTTTCTCAGTTTCTTTAATGATAATTTGATTTTGAAAGAGATCTTTGATGTTTTGAATACTCTCATCAACATTAGTTAAATCCAAATAGATTTCACATTTTACATCAGCAGTAAATTGCTTGTTTTCCAAGGTGATTTGTTCGTTACGAGCATAGTTATCGAATTTGTCGAACATGTGATAAGGGATGGTCAATTCAAAACCTTGTTGAATTCGATTTTCGACCAAACCGATCTCCTTAACTGCTTCAGCGGTCGTTGACGAGTAAGCTCTGATTAAACCGCCAGCACCTAATTTGATACCACCAAAATAACGAGTAACGACGACAGTGACGTTTTGGAGGTCTTGTTGCTGTAATACATTAAGAATCGGAGACCCGGCTGTACCGCTAGGTTCACCATCATCGGACATCCGTTCAATTTTGACATTCTCAAGTACGATAAACGCTGTACAGTTATGTGTTGCACCAGATTCTTGCTCACGGATTTTTTGAATGAATTCGTTAGCTTCTGCTTCAGAAAAAGTCTGAGCGATGTGTGCGATAAAACGGGATTTTTTGATTTCCTTTTCGTGACTGCCTGTTTTGGCAATTGTTTTATAATTTTGCAAAGAGTGTCTCTCCTTTACGTAGTATTTAGTATGGATAATTTAAATGAATATTTAGGTGGACGAATTATCAAGACCACCGACCTCAAACCTGAAACTTTAATGTATTTGCAGAATTGTGGTGGTGAAATCGTTGCGGCCACGTTTAAGAAAAATGATAAACTATTTTGTCGTCGTTGCCTAATGGAGATTAAAAAGTTGCCGATTAAGTTTCAATATTGTCGTAATTGTATCAATTTAGGCAAGATTCAGATAGACGAGCAGTTACTGATTACGCCGACAAACCTCAATTTCCCACAGCAGGAGGATTATTTAGTTTGGGACGGTCAATTGACTACTAATCAAACTAAAGGTGTGAGAGAGCTGATTTTAGCCTTTCAACAGCATTGTGATCATCTAGTCTGGGCAGTGACTGGTGCAGGCAAAACAGAAATGATTTTCCCCTTGATTGAACAAGTTTTACAACAAGGTCAACGTATTGCTATTTGTTCACCTCGAGTCGATGTTTGTATTGAGTTGTTTCCACGGATTCAAAAAGTTTTTCCTAAAACGACTGTGGGTTTATTTCATGGTCGCAGCGAAGAGCCATATCATTTAACCCAAATTATGTTAGCAACAGTTCATCAACTGATCCGTTTTGAAAAAGCCTTTGATGTTCTGGTGATTGATGAAGTTGATTCTTATCCGTTAGCTGGCAATCAGATGTTACACCATGCAATTAAGAAGGCTAAAAAGGATGTGGGGATGATTGTCTATTTGTCAGCAACGCCACCTAAAGAATTGTTAACGCAAGTAAAACAACAAAAAATCTCAATCACTCGATTATATCAAAGGTTTCACGGTCACCCTTTACCGGAACCACATTGTCATCTGTTGTTGAAACCAACGCAATTTTGGAAAATCAATCCTCGTTTAAGGTTATTGTTGAAGCGATTAATAAAAACCAAGCAGCGTTTCATGTTGTTTTTTCCACAAATTCCCGCTATGAAACAATTTGCTAAGCAATTAAAGAAATTATATCCATTATTAACATTTGTCGATGTTAGTTCAAAAGATGATCAACGTTTGGAAAAAGTTCAACAGTTTCGAGAACAAAAGGTTCAAGGTATCTTAACGACGACTATTTTGGAGCGAGGGGTAACTTTCAAAAAGATTATGGTCATAGTTTTAGACGCACAGGCTAAAGAATTCTCTAAAACAGCATTGATTCAAATAGCTGGTCGGGCAGGAAGGGGTAAAGATTCTTATGACGATCAAGTTCATTTTTATTATCAAGCTTACAATCAACAAATTCGTTTGGCATGTGATGAAATCCGTTATTTGAATCAGCAAGCAAAAAAATGAAATGTCTCAATTGTGGTAATGCTATAAATAATAATTTGAAAATAAAAGAAATATTTCTATTTAAAGAGATAGTGCCTAATTATATTTGTAATTTATGTCGCCAAGAGTTGGCGCCCTTAGCTGGTAGGAATAATTGTCCACGATGTTCAAAGCCCGAAAGTGAGGGGATTTGTTCAGATTGTCGCATGTGGGATGATAAATCCGGTATTATCAATTGCCATCAGGCTTTGTTTGAGTATAATCAGTTCATACACAGCTACTTCAAGCTGTATAAGAGATATGGAGATGTCTTGTTGGCACGATTATTTTATCAAGATATAAAGAACTGGTCATTACGAAATCACTTTGATGTAGTTACGTATATTCCTGCCAGTAAAAGTCATCTTCAAGCACGCGGATTTGATCCTGTTTATGAATTATATGCCGATATTTTTGATCTTCAGTCGCTTTTGATTAAGGTTGACGCCGATAAACCACAAGCACAGAAGAATCGTAATGAGCGTTTGCGAACCCCACAGACTTTTTCGGCTTTGCCAGCGCTAAATCAGATTCAAAAAGAAGCTAGGATTTTGATATTGGATGATATTTATACGACTGGACGTACTTTAATGCATGCTCATGATATATTTTTGACGGCTGGTTTCCAAAAAATTTCCACATTTTCACTATCTAGGTAATGGAAACGTTGTCATATTGGCATAAGAATATTATAATTACACTAAAGAGATGTAAGAACACTCTTTAATTTCCTATCGTCGGAAGGAGAGATTATTATGTTAACTATTAATGTACGTGGTGAAAATATTGAAGTAACTTCATCAATTCGCGAATATGTCGAAAAAAGAATTTCCAAGATGGAAAAATATTTCAGTGATGAAAGCAATCCCATTGCTCATGTAAACTTGAAAACATACCCTTCAAAAGGTACAAAGGTTGAAGTAACAATTCCATTACCATACATCACATTGAGAGCTGAAGAGCTTAACGATGACTTGTATGCCGGAATTGATCTTGTTGTTGACAAGCTTGAAAGACAAGTTAAGAAATTCAAGACACGTGTTAACCGCAAGAGCCGTGAAGGTGGCAGTCTAAAGGATATTCCTTTAAACGACATCACACCAGATGACACAGATGAGGATAAGTCACAAATTGTTAGAACAAAGCGTCTATCATTGAAGCCAATGGATGCTGAAGAGGCTGTTCTACAAATGGAAATGCTTGGCCACGAATTCTTCATTTTTGAAGATTCAGAAACAAACGGAGCCAGCATCGTATACAAACGTAACGATGGCAAGTATGGTTTGATTGAAACAAACGAATAAAAAAATAAATATTAAAGCTGAGGTAGCCTTGCTGCCCCAGCTTTTTTGTGTCTCAAAACTCCTTTTGTAAAGCATTCTTAACACAAGAATCTGAAAAATGGTGTATCATTGTAATCCTGAAAAGTCTGTTTAATTTATATTAAGTTTAAAAGTTTAAAAAAAAATGCTACTATTAAGAGTATGTTTATAACACTTAGGAGAGATATATTAATATGGCAAATCCACTAAGAAGATGGGTCGAAAGCGATAAAAGAGAAGTCAAACGTATGGGCAAGATTGCCGATAAAATTGAAAGTTATGCTGATGCTTACAGCAAACTTTCTGACGACGAACTCAAAGCTAAGACTCCTGAATTTAAAGAAAGATTAGCAAAGGGCGAAACGCTCGATGATATTTTACCTGAAGCATTCGCTACAGCCCGTGAGGGTGCTAAGCGTGTACTTGGATTATATCCATTTAGAGTACAACTGATTGGTGGTATTACTTTACACGAAGGTAATATTGCCGAAATGAAAACTGGTGAAGGTAAAACTTTGACAGCTACATTGCCAGTTTACTTAAATGCGCTAGATGGCAAGGGTGTTCACGTTGTTACAGTTAACGAATACCTATCTGGCCGTGATGCTAAACAAATGGGTGAACTTTACAACTGGTTAGGTTTAACCGTTGGATTGAACATCAACAGCATGGATTCAGAAGAAAAACGTGCTGCTTATAATTGTGATATTACTTATTCAACTAATAGTGAACTTGGATTTGATTACTTGCGTGACAACATGGTTGTTTACAAGGAACAAATGGTTCAACGTCCATTGCATTATGCAATTGTCGATGAAGTTGACTCTATTTTGATCGATGAGGCTAGAACACCTTTGATCATTTCTGGAGCTGCTGAAAAGTCAACTGCCATGTATGTGCGTGCTGACCGTTTTGCTAAGACACTTGAAAAAGATGATTACAAGATTGATTGGCCTACAAAGTCAATCAGTTTAACTGAAACTGGTATTAGAAAGGCTGAAGATTACTTTGGTCTTGATAACCTTTATGATATTGACAACACTGTTTTGAACCACCATTTGGATCAAGCTTTGCGTGCTAACTACATTATGAGTCTAAATATTGACTATGTTGTTCAAGAAGGCGAAGTTAAGATTGTTGATCAATTTACTGGTCGTGTTATGGATGGTCGTCGTTATTCTGATGGACTACACCAAGCTATTGAAGCTAAAGAGGGCGTAGAAATTCAAGATGAAACAAAGACTATGGCTAACATCACTTACCAAAACTTCTTCCGTATGTACGATAAGTTGTCTGGTATGACTGGTACTGCTAAGACTGAAGCTGAAGAATTTAGAGAAATCTACAACATGGAAGTTATTTCAATTCCTACTAACAAGCCAGTTATTCGTAATGATAAAGAAGATGTGCTTTATCCAACATTGAAGAGCAAATTTGCAGCTGTTGTTGAAGATATCAAACGTCGCCACGCTAAGGGTCAACCATTACTAGTTGGTACTGTTGCGGTTGAATCTTCAGAATACTTATCTAAGTTACTTGATCAAGCTGGTATTCCTCATGCTGTTCTTAATGCTAAGAACCATGCTAAGGAAGCTGAAATCGTTATGAACGCTGGTCAACGTGGTGCTGTTACGATTGCTACTAATATGGCTGGTCGTGGTACTGATATCAAACTTGGACCTGGTGTTCGTGAAGTCGGCGGACTTTGTGTTCTAGGTACTGAACGTCATGAATCACGTCGTATTGATAATCAACTTCGTGGACGTTCAGGTCGTCAAGGTGATCCTGGTGAAACACAATTCTACATGTCACTTGAAGATGATTTGATGAAGCGTTTCGGTTCAGACAGAATCAAGCGTGTCTTGAAGGCTTTGAAGATTGAAGATGACGATGCTGTTATCCAAAGTCGTATGATGACTCGTCAAGTTGAATCCGCACAAAAACGTGTTGAAGGTAATAACTACGATACTCGTAAGAATACCCTTCAATATGATGATGTTATGCGTGAACAACGTGAAGTTATCTACAAGGAAAGAATGGAAGTTATCAACGAAGACAATGATCTTGATCGTGTCTTGCTTCCAATGATGGAAAGAACAATCAAAGCTCAAGTTGAAGTTCACACTCAAGGTAAAGAAGACGATTGGGAACTAGAAGCAATTGCTGACTTTGCCAAAGCTGCTTTGGTTAGTGACAATCAAATTGATGTCGTTGATTTACAACTTAAGTCACAAGAAGAAATCATTAAATACTTGATGGACTTTGTTCACAAGAACTATGAACAAAAGAAAGAACAACTTGGTGATCCTTCACAAATGCTTGAATTTGAAAAGGTTGTTATCTTAAGAGTTGTTGACGAACATTGGACAGATCATATCGATGCTATGGATCAACTACGTCAATCAATTGGTCTCCGTGGTTACGGACAATTGAATCCTTTGGTTGAGTATCAAGAAGAAGGATATCGTATGTTTGAAGAAATGGTTTCTGATATTGAATATGATGTAACAAGATTATTCATGAAGGCCGAAATTAGACAAAATATGGAAAGATAAAAAGCAGGCCGCTAGGCCCGCTTTTTTTATAAGGGTGATTACATGGAATTCGGAGAGATAAAAAATAGAATTTCCGACATGGAAAACAAAATAACTCAATTTAGGGGGTCTCTTTGACTTAGAAAGTCTAGAAGAGAGTATCGCCGAAAATGAAGCTAAAATGACCGAAAATGGTTTTTGGGATGATCACGAAAAGGCTCAAAAACTCATTGATGATAACAACGCTCTAAAAGATAAGTATGATAACTTTAAATCACTTAGTGAGGGCTTAGAAAACCTTCAAGTTTTGGCTGAGTTGTATCAAGATGATCCAGAAGATGAGTTGATGCAACAATTAGTAGACGATTCGGATAGTTTGGCCGCAAAGCTCCGTTCTTATGAGTTAATGATGTTGTTATCAGAACCATATGATTCGCATAATGCAATTTTGGAAATTCATCCAGGTGCTGGTGGTACGGAATCCCAAGACTGGGGTGCGATGCTACTAAGAATGTATCAAAGATGGGCTGATCAACATGGATTTACTGTTGAAATTGAAGATTATCAACCAGGTGAAGAAGCTGGAATCAAGAGTGTCTCCATAATGATTCGTGGCAAGAATGCTTACGGATTGCTTCGTTCCGAACGTGGAGTGCATCGTCTAGTTAGAATTTCACCATTTGATTCAGCAGGACGTCGTCATACATCCTTTGCTTCGATTGACGTTATGCCTGAATTAGATGACAGTATTCACGTTGAAATTAATGACGATGATTTACGTGTTGATGTCTTTCGTTCATCTGGTGCTGGTGGTCAACATATTAATAAAACGTCATCAGCCGTCAGAATTACCCATCTACCAACCGGAATTGTTGTCAGTTCCCAAGCTCAACGCTCACAACTTCAAAACCGTGAAACAGCGATGAATATGTTGAAAGCCAAGCTTTTCCAACGCGAACAAGAAGAGCAAGCTAAGAAACATGCTGAAATTCAAGGTGAACAAATGGATATCGGCTGGGGCTCACAAATTCGGTCATATGTTTTCCATCCATATACAATGGTCAAAGATCACCGCTCCAATTATTCAACAAGTAACGGACAGGCCGTCATGGATGGAGATTTAGATCCATTTATTTATGCTTATCTCCAATGGAAATTACAAGGGGCCAAACAATAATGAAAAAGAAAATCTTAGTTGTCGACGATGAACCATCAATTTTAGAGCTAATTGAATATAATTTGGAAAGCAATGATTACCAAGTTGCCACAGCCACGGACGGACAAATGGCACTTGATAAAGCAAATGAGGGTGACTTTGATTTGATTTTGTTAGATCAAATGTTACCAAACTTGAGTGGAATTGATGTACTCAAGACAATGCGCAAAGCTGGTAATTTGACGCCTGTTATATTTTTAACCGCAGTTGACGCCGAAGACAATAAGATTGAAGGATTAATTAGTGGTGCGGATGATTATATTACCAAACCATTTAGTATCAAGGAACTACTTGCACGAATCGAAGTGGTATTGAGAAGAACGACTCATTTGGACAAAGAGAAGACTTTTGAACTCAATACCGATGTTAAAGGACTTATCATTGATGGTCGTGAGATCTCATTGACGAAAAAAGAATACGAATTACTCGAATTTTTGATTAGAAACAAAGGGATTGTCGTTTCTCGGGAACAAATTTTTGATAACGTCTGGGGAATAAATTCCAATTCACAAATGCGGATGGTTGATATCCAAATTAGCCACCTCCGTGATAAAATTGAACAGGATACAAAGAACCCACAAATAATAAAGACCGTACATGGATTCGGTTATATTTTAGAGGTATGACGATGAAAAGAAGACTAGGACCAATAATTGCCATCTTGATTTCGATAGGTATCTTTATCATTTTGGTGACGTTCTCTGATAGTATTTTGGGCAATTCCCAAAACGATATGTTCACTGAAGAGACAGTTTCATATCAAGAATTGAAGAAAAATCATGAACCGGCAGATGCTGCGAGAATTGCAGGTCTGGATTATATCGACACATCTAAGGAAAATACCACGATGCAACGAAAAGCCTATGATATGTACCATAACGGCCGAACAGCACCGGGTAAAGACTATGTGACTGATACGACGATGACAACCAGAATCATGTATTTCATGTCTGGTTCCAACCGCCATATTGTTGCTAAGAAATACAATCGTTTGTGGAGTCAAAGCCCAATGACGTTTGTAATTGTCGCATTGATGTACTTTTTGATTACCGATTCAGTGATATTGTACTATTACCGGAAACGTCAACTCTTGAGTGAAGATATTAAGAGTGTTACCGATAATTTGCGTCGTGTGAGAAAGAACAAAGAAATGGCTTCTTTGATTTTGTCACCTGATGATGAGCTTTATGGATTAGTTGAACAAACAAATAAAATTAGTATGGATATTAATGATTTACGTGATGATGTTCAGTTGCGTGAGCGTCGTTTTAGAGGTTTAGTAGGGCATTTGCCAATTGGTGTTATGTTGCTGAACTCACAAGGGGATGTTTTATTACATAACCAAGCGATGTCGAGCCTATTGGATGTTAATATTTCTAACGATATTCATCCTTTCATTGAAGATGTCAAAACTTATAATTTGAGTCAAATGATTGAGCATACTTTACGGAAGAATAAGAACCATCATCGAGAAATTCAATTGGTCGGTAACTCCCAAAAATATGTTGATGCCAATGTTATTCGTTTGATTCATTCACGTGAAGATTACGATCAACAAGTATTAGTTATCTTGTACGATTTAACAGAAAGTCGTCAAATTGAACGGATGCAAGTTGATTTTGTTAACAATGTCAGTCATGAATTGAAGACACCAGTTACCTCAATTGAAGGTTTCTCAGAAACACTTCTGGGTGGTGCTAAAGATGACCCCGAGAAATTAGATCATTTCTTGAATATTATTCACAGCGAGAGTGTTCGTTTATCAGAACTGATTCAAGATATTTTATCCTTGTCGAAGGTTAAACGAGATGTTGAGAAAGCTGATTTAGTCAACTTGCATGATGATATTGATCATATTTTGGATCGTCAATCATTGGCAATCAAGAAACATAATATCGAAGTTAAACAACAATACTTTGGTAATCCTGAAGTAACTATCAATAAGGAAAAAATCAATTTAGTATTCCGTAACTTAATTAAGAATGCTATTTCATATAATAGAGAAAATGGTGAAATTGATTTAGAAGTTCACCACGATGAGATTGAGAATCGCATCAAGTTCGTTATCAAAGATACTGGTATTGGAATATCGGAAGCCGATCAAGGTCGAATTTTTGAAAGATTCTATCGAGTTGATCGTTCACGTAGTCTAGAAACTGGTGGAACGGGTCTTGGACTAGCCATTGTTAAGGAAACTTTGGATACGCTAGATGGTGATATTCGGATTGAATCACATAAAGGACTGGGGACAACGTTCACAGTTGACATACCATTATAGAAAAAATGTCGCAACAAAATAAATTATTTTGTTACGGCTTTTTTTTATACAAAAAATATACATTGTTGTACTATTCTAATTGGATAGAGGTGAGAACATTGAAAAAAAGACTTGTCGCATTATTTGCAATTATGATTCCTATGATAATGATTTTGAGTGGTTGCAAAGGCAGCGGGAGCCAAGAGACAATTACAGCGGTTGGATCATCAGCTGCTCAACCATTAGTGGAACTTGCCGGGGAAGAATTTACAAAGGATAATCCAAACGAGTATGTCAACGTCCAAGGGGGCGGTACTGGTACAGGACTCAGCCAGATTCAACAAGGTGCAGTTAATATCGGTAATTCCGATTTATATGCTGAACAAAAGCAAGATATTGATGCTAGCAAACTTGTTGATCATCGAATTGCTGCAGTTGGGATGATTCCAGTTGTAAATAAAGATGTTAAAATCAAATCTCTGACAATCAAACAATTGAGACAAATTTTTTCAGGTCAAGTTACTAACTGGAAACAAGTTGGTGGACAAGACTTGCCGATAACCATCATTAATCGTGCGGATGGTTCAGGAACTAGAGCGGCGTTTGAAAGTGATGTTATGGACGGCACCCCATTTGTGCGCTCTCAGGAGCAAGATTCAAGTGGGATGGTTCGTCAAATTGTGTATAACACACAAGGATCAATCAGTTATTTGGCGATGCCATACCTTAACAATACAGTTAAAACGGTCAATGTTGACAACGTTAATCCCACAATTGAAAATATCGAAAATAATACTTGGAAAATTTGGTCATATGAACATTTATATACCAATGGAAAACCAACAGGTATGACGAAAGATTTCCTCGATTTTATTATGACTGATCACGTCCAAACGAACGTCGTTAAGAAAATGAACTATGTTCCCATTCGTGAAATGAAGTATCAAAAAGACTATAAGGGCAATGTTACGCCCGTTTCCAAGGGGGTAAAGTAATTTGAAAGATCCAATTAGAGAAAGTTTAACTAAAAAATCTGTCTCCGCTAAACGTGAAACGCGCGGTAAGATTATATCTTTCAGTTTTACTGCCATTATCGTTTTATTGGTTATTACGATTATCGGATTCATTGCTTCACGTGGACTAATCATCTTCTTTAAGGATGGCGTTAATCCAATAGATTTTCTAACACATTCTGTTTGGGCACCTAACAAATTAGATAGTGCTGGACATCCAATCGTTGGTGCTGCACCAATGATTATCGGGTCTTTTGCGGTTACTTTGATTGCTGCTTTAATTGGAACACCGTTTGCAATTGCCGCCGCTATTTTTATGACGGAAATATCTCCTAAATGGGGACGTAAAGTTTTACAACCAGTTATTGAATTGTTGGTTGGTATTCCTTCAGTTGTTTATGGATTCTTCGGTTTAACAATCGTTGTTCCGTTTGTACGAAAGATTGCTGGTGGAAGTGGTTTCGGTATTTTAGCCGGATCATTCGTATTATTCGTTATGATTTTACCAACGATTACATCCATGTCGGTGGATGCTTTAAAAGCTGTACCAAGATATTATCGTGAAGCTTCCTTAGCTTTGGGTGCTACGAGATGGCAAACTATTTCGAAAGTTATCTTACGTTCAGCAACACCAGGACTTTTGACAGCTGTTGTTTTCGGAATGGCACGTGCCTTTGGTGAAGCATTAGCCGTACAAATGGTAATTGGGAATGCAATGTTATTGCCACAAAATTTAGTTTCGCCATCATCAACATTAACAAGTGTCTTAACAATGAATATGGGTAATACGATCATGGGTTCAACATCAAATAATGCCCTTTGGTCATTAGCACTACTTCTACTATTAATGTCATTGCTATTTAACTTCGTTATTAGAAAAATTGCTAAGCGAGGTGAGTTCTAATGTTTAATGAAAAAACAAAAGATAAAATAGCCACAGGTGTTATTTATCTGATGTCTTCAATCATCGTACTCATCTTAGCTGGTTTATTGATTTACATTTTAGGAAGTGGACTCCGTTATGTTAATTGGCACTTTTTAACATCTGGTTCCAAAGCTTTCCAAGCTGGTAGTGGTGTTGGGATTCAACTATTCAATTCATTTTTCCTATTGATTCTCTCAATGTTAATTTCAATTCCAATTTCAATTTGTGCCGGGATTTATTTATCTGAATATGCCGGTAAAAATAAATTGGTTGATTTAATCAGAGTTTCAATTGAAGTTTTGAGTTCATTGCCATCAATCGTTGTTGGTTTGTTTGGATTCTTAGTTTTCGTTATCAGTTTTAAATTTGGCTTTTCAATTCTCTCAGGTGCATTGACATTAACCGTGTTCAATTTGCCAATCTTAACGAGAAATGTTGAAGATTCATTAAGATCCGTTTCACAGTCACAACGTGAAGCTGGACTTGCTTTAGGACTATCAAAATGGGAAACAGTGATTCATGTTATTATTCCTGATGGTCTACCCGGAATTATTACGGGTATGATCATCGGTGCTGGTAGAGTTTTCGGTGAAGCTGCTGCCTTGATTTATACGGCAGGCCAAAGTGCTCCACCATTGGACTTTACTAATTTCAATATTTTTAGTATTACAAGTCCTTTGAATTTGATGAGACCAGCTGAAACTTTGGCAGTACATATTTGGAAAGTTAACTCTGAAGGATTGATTCCCGATGCAGTGCAAGTTTCCGCAGGTGCTTCAGCTGTTTTGATTATTGCGGTTTTGATTTTTAATTTGCTAGCTAGATATATTGGCAATAAAGTTTATAAAAAGATGACGGGTGAGTAAGATATGGATACACAAACTGATCAACAATACATCCTTCATTTAAACGAGGATGAACATGAAATCGCCATGAAGACTAAAGACTTACAAGTTTTTTATGGCGAGAAGGAAGCAATGCACAAAGCATCGCTTCAGTTTGAAAGATATAAGATTACATCCTTGATTGGTGCTTCAGGTTCTGGTAAGTCAACGTACTTAAGATCCTTGAATCGAATGAACGACAATATACCTGGCGCTTCAGTCAAAGGACAAATCATGTACCGTGGATTGGATATTAATAAAAATAATGTTGATATTTATGAAGTTAGAAAGCATATTGGGATGGTTTTCCAACGCCCCAATCCGTTTGCTAAATCAATTTATGACAACATTACTTTTGCATTAAAACGTCATGGTTTACATGACAAAAAGCAATTAGATGAAATTGTTGAGACGACTTTGAAACAGGCCTCTTTATGGGACCAAGTCAAAGACGATCTGAACAAAAGTGCATTAGCGCTCTCTGGGGGTCAACAACAACGACTTTGTATTGCCCGAGCAATTGCGATGAAACCGGATATTTTATTGATGGATGAACCGGCAAGTGCCTTGGATCCAATCTCAACGTCTAATGTTGAAGAAACAATGTTGAATTTGAAGGATAAATTTACCATCATTATCGTCACTCACAACATGCAACAAGCGGCTAGAATCAGCGATTACACAGCATTTTTCCACATGGGACATGCTGTCGAATTTAACGAAACTAGAAAAATCTTTACTCGTCCTCATATTAAGACGACTGAAGATTATGTTTCTGGACACTTTGGATAGGAGCGCTCAACTTGGCAGAAAAAATTTTAACATCTTCTGATGTACATTTGTTTTATGGAAAGAAAGAAGCATTAAAAGGGGTTAACCTCGATTTTAATAAGAATGAAATTACAGCTTTAATCGGTCCATCTGGATGTGGTAAGTCAACATATCTTAGATGCTTGAATCGAATGAACGACTTGATTCCGAATGTAACGATAACTGGAACGATATCTTTGAACGGTAAAAACATCTATGCGCCCAATATTGATACGGTTGAGCTGCGAAAACAAGTTGGTATGGTTTTTCAACAACCAAACCCATTTCCTTTCTCGATTTATGATAATGTAATATATGGATTAAGATTAGCCGGTGTGAAAGATAAAGCTATCTTAGACGAAGCTGTTGAAACTAGTTTACGAAATGCGGCTGTTTGGGATGATGTAAAAGATAAATTGCATCAAAGTGCCTTGTCACTTTCAGGTGGACAGCAACAAAGAGTATGTATTGCTAGAGTTTTAGCAGTGAAACCTGATATTATTTTATTAGACGAACCTACTTCAGCTTTGGATCCAATTTCATCAGCCAAGGTTGAGGACACTATGTTAGCTTTGCGTGAAGATTACACGATTATCACTGTTACACATAACATGCAACAGGCGTCGAGAATATCTGATCAAACCGCTTTCTTCCTAAATGGAGAACTAATTGAAGCGGATAAGACGAAGAATATTTTCTTAAATCCAAAAGAAAAACAGACGGAAGATTATATTTCTGGAAAATTCGGTTAGGAGAAAAGATAGATGCGTACAACGTTTGAAGAACAATTGAACAATTTACATTTGCGCTTCTCAGAAATGGGTATGATGGCTAGTGAAGCCATTATGAAGTCAGTTAAGGCTTATGTTGACCACGATAAAGCTTTAGCTAAAGAAGTCATTAAAAATGATCACATTATTAATAAACGTGAAATGGATCTGGAAAAAGAATCATTTGAAATGATTGCTTTGCAACAACCAGTTACATCCGATTTGCGTATGATCGTAACGGTTTTAAAAGCCAGTTCTGATCTTGAAAGAATGGGTGATCATGCTGTCAGTATCGCTCAAGAAACAATTCGAGTTAAGGGTGAAACAAGAATCCCTGAAATTGAAAAGTTAATTGCTGATATGGGTGAAATTACAACAAGTATTGTTGAAGATTCACTTGAAGCTTACTTGAAACGTGACAGTAAGATGGCTGAAGAAGTCGCTAACCGTGATGTTAGAGAACATTACTTGAGTGCTGAAATTAATAAAATGAGTATTTCTGAAATGAAAAAAGAAGGGGACTACGTTTTAAGTGGTTCCTCATACATGTTAGTTTCCAGTTATTTGGAACGTGCAGGTGATTATGCAACCAATATTTGTGAATGGGTTGTTTACTTGAACACCGGACATGTGGTAGAACTGAATCAGAAGCATGTGGCAGATGAAGGTTATCCTAAAAAGGGTTAATTGATAAATTTGTTAATATGTAGTATATTTTTTGAACAAGTTGAGGTGATAATACATGAAAAATAGAATCACAAGATCCAGTACTGATCGGATGATTGCCGGCGTTTGTGGAGGTTTAGGTGAGTACTTTGGGATTGACTCGACTTGGATTCGTCTAGCTTTTATCTTCTTATTGCCATTGACTTATTTCTTACCAGCTTTGGTATATGTAGTTTGCGTCTTTTCTTTCCCAGAGAAGCGTAATATTCAAGAAACAAGTCGTTATCGAGGCAGAAGACGTCTTAAAGCCAAGGGTTCGAAAAAATATTACTGATTCAAAAGAGAGTTAAATGAGGGTATAAAATGAAGTTTTTAATCAGATTGGTGATACAAACGTTATTGTTTCTAGCAATTGCGCGTTTATTACCAGGTATGTTTCAAATTGATAGTTTAGCAACAGCCATTATAGCCAGTTTGGTTTTGGTGTTCTTGAACTGGACAATCAAGCCACTGTTACATATCATTTCTCTACCGATTACATTTTTAACGTTTGGATTATTTTCATTCGTTATAAATGCAATCACCTTGGAATTAACTTCGGTAGTAGTAGGATCATCAAGTTTCCACTTTAATGGCTTTGGTTCAGCCCTTGTGGTTGCAGTCATTTTAGCAATTTGTAATTCTATTATTAACAGCTATACCATGGACAATTTTCAAAGACGCGTTTAAAACGCGTTTTTTTATTCTTTGCAACTGGGATGAATGTTGGCATTTTTACGATGTTTCTCCCGGTTGCTTTTATATCGTAGTCTACATTTATAGACTGAATGGGATGTTAGATAATAATCTGGAAGTAATAGAACGGTTTCAACCACAACTTTTTAATGCTAAAATTGGTATAAAAATAGATTTGGTGAGGGTTGGCTATGACAAATTTTGTTACTGTATCTCAAATGGTTAAAGATAATGGCTTAAAGGTTTATAATGACGAAGCCTTGATGAAGGGCAAGAAGATTACGACGAGTGATATTTCACGTCCGGGAATCGAGTTAACTGGCTATTTTGATTACTATCCAAGCGAACGTATTCAATTGTTTGGACAAACTGAGTCAGCATATTCACGTTCAATGACTGAAAATAATCGTTATAAGGTTATGTTGGAATTGTGTCGTGAAGATACTCCAACGTTATTGATCTCACGTAACATTCAACCTAGTAAGGAATTGTTGAAGGCTGCTAGTGAACATAACGTGCCAGTTATTGGTTCTGAATTACCAACAACTCGACTATCAAGTATGATTACTGAATATTTGGACGAAAGATTAGCTCCTAGAGAATCAATCCATGGGGTTTTAGTTGATGTTTACGGTATCGGGATTTTACTAACTGGTCACTCTGGTATTGGTAAGAGTGAAACTGCTTTGGAACTAGTTAAGCGTGGTCACCGTTTGATTGCCGATGATCGTGTTGATGTTTATCAACGTGATGAAAAAACAATCGTTGGTGAAGCACCAAAGATTTTAAATCACTTGTTAGAAATTCGTGGTATCGGAATTATTGATGTGATGAATCTTTTCGGTGCCGGAGCTGTTCGTTCTGAAAGTGAAATTCAGTTGATTATCAATTTGGAAAATTGGTCAGCTGATAAGAACTATGATCGAATTGGTACTTTGGAAGATAAGCGAACATTCTTTGACGTGGATGTGCCACAAATTACCGTTCCTGTTAAAGTTGGTCGTAACATTTCCATTATCATCGAAGTTGCTGCCATGAACTATCGTGCTAAGAAGATGGGTTATGACGCTACAAAGAAGTTCGAAGATAACTTAGGCCTTTTGATCAAAGAAAATGAAGCAAAAACAAAAAATGGTGAAGAAGGAAACTAATGAATTTTGAATTATTAGCATTAAATCCGATTGCGTTTGATCTTGGGGGATTGCAGATTCACTGGTACGGTATCATCATTGCTATGGGTGCCTTAGTTGGTGTCATTATGGCGATGCGTGAGGCCAAAAGAAGACATATGGATCCAGATAATATTTTGGATTTAGTCTTGTATGGTGTACCGATTGCTTTAGTTGGGGCTAGATTGTATTATGTAATTTTTGAATTACCATTTTATCTAGCCAATCCTGGTGAGATCATCAAGATTTGGCATGGTGGAATTGCCATTTATGGTGGTTTGATTGCAGCATTTATCGTTTTGTTAGTGTTGTGTCATAAACGAAAACTTTCGCCATGGTTAATGCTAGATATTGCGGCCCCATCAGTTCTCTTAGGCCAAATCGTTGGTCGTTGGGGTAACTTTATGAACCAAGAAGCTTTTGGTGCTAAGACGACCTTGAGCTTTTTACAGTCATTACATATTCCACATTTTATCGTTGAACAGATGTATATCAATGGTGCTTACCGCCAACCAACATTTTTGTATGAATCTGTTGGTAATTTGATTGGTTTAATATTGATTCTGATTTTGAGAAATCGGAAGCATCTCTTAAAACGTGGTGAAGTTTTCTTAAGTTATTTGATTTGGTATCCAGCTGTGAGATTTTTCGTTGAAGGAATGCGAACAGATAGTTTGTACATCTTTCCAGGAGTTCGAGTTTCACAAATGTTATCGCTTGTCCTATTTGTCGTAGCGATTGCCTTGTTCATTTATCGGCGTAGAAAACAAAATGAACTTTGGTATAATGAGTTGTGAGCAATTTAATTGCCAAGTTAAAAATAAATGGTAAGATTTGTTGAGTAATAGGAGGTAATCGACGATGAAAACATATGATGTAGTAGTTATTGGAGCTGGACCTGGTGGTTTAACCGCCGCTTTGTACGCTTCACGTGCTAACTTATCAGTAATGATTCTTGATCGTGGTATCTACGGTGGTCAAATGAATAACACCGCTGCGATCGAAAACTATCCAGGATTTGATTCAATTCTCGGTCCGGACTTGAGTGAAAAGATGTATAAATCTTCTACTCAGTTTGGTGCTGACTTTGGTTATGGGGCCGTTGAATCAATCGAGGATAAAGGTAATGTTAAAATCATCCACACTGATGATGGCGACTACGAAACAAAAGTTGTAATCATTGCAACTGGTTCACAATATAAGAAAATTGGCGTACCTGGTGAGGATGAATTATCAGGACGTGGTGTTTCTTACTGTGCCGTCTGTGATGGTGCATTCTTTAAGGGCCAAGACGTTGCCGTTATCGGTGGTGGCGATTCTGCCGTTGAAGAAGGTATTTACTTAACACAATTAGCTAAGTCCGTAACAATTATTCACCGTCGTGATCAACTACGTGCTCAAAAGATTTTGCAAGACCGTGCATTTAAGAATGATAAGATTAAGTTCGTTTGGAATGCTGACGTTAAGGAAATCATGAGCGAAGATGAAAAAGTAGCTGGTGTCAGATATGTTGACAAAGAAACCGGTGAAGAACACGTCGTACCAGCTAAGGGTGCCTTTATCTATGTTGGTATCGATCCAATGACAACACCATTCGAGGGTCTTGGTATTCTTGATGAAGCTGGCTGGATTAATACTAATGAACACATGGAAACAAAAGTACCTGGTATCTTAGCTGTTGGTGATGTTAGAAAGAAAGATCTTCGTCAAATTGCTACTGCTGTTGGTGAAGGTGGTATTGCTGGACAACAAGCATTCAGTTATATCCAAGAACTTGCTGACGATAAGGTTTCAGCTAAATAATAAAATTAATAATTAAAATATTGAGGGTTATATGAACGGGACAACTACCGGTTCATATAATCCTTTTTATTTTATTAATTTATGACAAAATATTTAAAAACAGAAAAAATTATTAGTACATTTTGGTTCCATTCTGTACATGTTTAAACATATAATAAGGACGAATACAAAAAGATAGGAAGTGATTCTTATGCGTGAAGTCGCAGATAACAAATTCAACCAATTAATGCATGAATCGGGGTTTAACATCGCGAAGAATTTGAAACAGCTTCGCAGAGAACGGAATGTTACTCAAAAAGAAGTTGCTCAACACTTGAATATCGATGTAACAACCTTATCGCACTATGAAACAGGGATTCGCATGCCGGATATCGACACACTGATTGCTTTAGCTAAATACTACGATACTGACATTAATAGGATCATCAGCAGTGAAACTTAATAATTTGAAGATTTGAGTGCATGATTTTAAGAATATTTTAAAGATTTATTGTTAAAGTTATGAAATCAAATTTTAATAGTACTGTATGATTGCTATAATGATTGTAAGTACTTACAAATTAGGAGGACAAGTTAATGTCTTGGCAAGATAATATGCAACAATGGCTCGATTATAAGGATTTAGATCCAGATATGAAAGAGCAACTAAATGAAATAAAACAAGATGATAAAGTAGCTGAAGAGGCATTTTATGCACCTATGGAGTTTGGT
The DNA here is from genome assembly GCF_001435815.1 of Companilactobacillus nantensis DSM 16982. GTDB lineage: Bacteria > Bacillota > Bacilli > Lactobacillales > Lactobacillaceae > Companilactobacillus > Companilactobacillus nantensis. Next base: position 37,842 of record NZ_AZFV01000026.1, read on the forward strand.
ACTGCTGGTATGCGTGGTCTTATCGGCCCTGGTATTAATCGCATGAACATTTACACTGTTCGTCAAGCGACTGAAGGCTTAGCTTCATTTATGGATACTTTGGATGACAAAGTTAAAGCACAAGGTGTAGCTATTAGTTATGACTCACGTTACTATTCTCAAGATTTTGCTTATGAATCTGCTAAAGTTTTGGGTGCTCACAACATTCACAGTTACGTTTTTGATAGTTTGAGACCCACACCGGAATTATCTTTTGCTGTAAGAAGTCTACATACATATGCCGGTATTATGATTACAGCTAGCCATAATCCTAAACAATACAATGGTTTCAAAATCTACGGTCCAGATGGTGGTCAAATGCCTCCTACTGAATCAGATAATATTACAAGTTTTGCTCGTAAAGCTAGTGATCTCTTTGCGATTAAAGTTAAAGCCGTTCAAAAATTACGTGCTGAAAAATTATTAACTTTAATTGGTGAAGATGTTGATTTAGATTATATGAAGAATCTCGAAACAGTTATCGTTAATCCTAAATTGATCGAAGATATCGGTGACAAGATGAAATTTGTCTACTCACCACTTCACGGAACAGGTAAGATGATTGCTCCACGTATTTTCCAACAATTAGGTTTCAAGAATTTCAATATGGTAACTGAACAAGCCATCCTTGACCCAGAGTTTGCTACAACTCCATTCCCTAATCCAGAATTTGCCCAAACGTTTGACCTTGCGATTGAACGTGGTAAAAAGATTGGTGCCAATATCTTGATTGCAACTGACCCTGACGCCGATAGATTGGGTGCCGCAGTAAGACAACCTGATGGCTCTTATAAATTAATGACAGGTAATCAAATTGCCTCAGTTCTTTTAAACTACTTATTGCAAGCTAAAAAAGGCTTAGGAGATTTACCTACTAACGGAGCAGTTGTTAAGTCAATCGTATCTTCAGAATTGGCTACAGCAATTGCTGATAAATATGACATTAAAATGTTCGATGTTTTGACAGGATTCAAATATATTGCCGAAAAAATCGAACAATTTGAAGAAACTGGTAGTAATGAATTCCTCTTTGGTTTTGAAGAAAGTTATGGATATCTAGTTAAACCATTTGTTCGTGATAAAGATGCTATGCAATCAACATTGTTGTTAGCCGAAGCAGCAGCTTATTATGAATCAAAGGGTAAGACAATCTATGATGCTCTTGAAGACCTTTACAAGGAATTTGGTTACTATCGTGAAAAGACGATTTCAAAGACCTTTGCTGGAATCTCAGGTAAAGACAAGATGGCTCAAATCATGAAGACACTTCGTGAAGAGGGTATCGCTGAGATTAATGGCGTTAAAGTGGTTGAATCAATTGATTACCTGAATGATACAGATACAACAGCCGCAGGTACAAAAGAAACAGGTTTACCAAAGGCTGACGTTTTGAAGTATGTTCTAGCTGACGATACTTGGGTAGCTGCCAGACCATCTGGTACTGAACCTAAGATGAAGTTCTATATCGGTGTTAAAGACGATACCGAAGATGGTGCTGCTAAGAAGCTAGAAGAATTTGCTAAAGAAATTGAAGGTTGGGAATAGTTTTCTATTCATTCAACTGTGAATCTATTTATAACGGACATTTTCATTAAATTGAGATGTCTGTTTTTTTATGTGTCCATATCTTGTACTTTAAGTACACTTTGAACAGTAAAATCAGCTAACACATCATGTTACCAGTTAAGATTTTCTCGTTTCCGGAGACGGCAAAGATATAACTAACACCATAAGTAACGCGTTGTGCTGGTTATATCGTCAACGGAATCGTGAAATAGGCTGTAAGCTTTGTTACTCTTACA
>NZ_AZFV01000027.1 GCF_001435815.1 Companilactobacillus nantensis DSM 16982
TAAAAGTTACCTCCTACTCGATTCTGTTAATCCTAAATTTGAGAAATCTTTTAAATAATGTATTATATATAATTGAGGTGAAGAAATGTTTAGAAATGCAAAAGAAGAAGATGCAGATCAGATATTGCCAATTTTGTTCCAAATCTTCGATGAGATGGAATTAGATGTATTTAAAGAAGTTGGCGATGAGAAGATGGCTCAGGTTATCAAGGAAGGTTTCTTCCAACCTGGTTATCGCTATGGTCTCGATAATATTCTTGTAAACGAGATTGATGGTAAGGTTGTTGCTATTATGGTTGGCTATCCTGAGGAATTAGAGGATACCATTGACGAACCATTAATTAAGATTATGCACAATTATGGTATTAAAGAGAAAAACTTGTTTGAGGATAAGGAGGCTTGGCCTGGTGAATGGTATTTGGATTCATTTGCGGTTGCTCCTGAGTTCCAAGGCAAGGGTATCGGTACCAAGACAATGGAACATTTTATCGACGTAATTCGTGATCGTGGCGAAAAGATTTTAAGCTTGAACGTTGATGTCAATAATGAACCAGCTAAACACGTCTATATCAAGACTGGCTTTAAAAAAGTAGGTCAATTGTATATCGGCAGTCATTTATATGACCATATGCAATATGATTTAACAAAATAATTAAAAAACAGCAAATACTCGCTAGTAATTCGAGTGTTTGCTGTTTTTTTGAATGGTAGTTATTATTGACAAATTAGACCTAAAAAGATGTTTGATTTTAATTCAGGAAATATTTATGCTTAAAATATTAATCAATTTATACCAAAAGCAGATTTTGTTAAAAAAACTTGTCTAGTTTTAGTTTGGTAGCCTGATACTACTTCCAATCAACTTGTCTAGTTTTTTCAGATAATCACGTTTAAACGTTAATGTAAGCGGTTTCTGCTTGTGGTAACCTAGGAATTGTTGGAGGGCACATGAAGAAATATTTAACCATATATCATGATTTGTTGAGTGATATTCAATCTAAAAAATATCGATCAGGGGAAATTCTTCCGAGCAATCAACAATTAGTAATGCGTTATCGGGTATCCCGGGAAACGGTGCGCAAAGCGATGCAATTGTTGGCAGATGAAGGTTATATTCAAACGATTCGTGGTAAGGGTAGTTTAGTTTTAGGTAAAAAACGCTATCTATTTCCAGTTTCGTCTATCAAGAGCTATAAGGAAATTGTTGCAGAGAGTGGATTAGATTCAGTTAATCGTGTGTTAAAAATTCAAGATCACGTATTAGTTCCAGAGCGTCTACGCTTTGGTTCACCAGCAATATATTCACAGTTGATTGTTCGAGAACGGATTGTTAATGGAACACCAACGATTCTTGACTATGACTATATTAATGAGGATGTAGCCAACGAAATACCTGAAGCAGCTGCTGAAGATTCATTGTTTAATTACTTTGAAAGTAAGCTTGGTTTGACAGTTGATTATGCGGTGAAACATTTAACGGTTGAAAGTGCCGAATATGATGACTGTGATCGATTGAAAATTGATCAATCGGTACCAATGGTGGTCGTTCGTAGTGAAACGCATTTAACCGATAGTCGGATTTTATCCTACACGGAATCGCGTCATCGTGCTGACAAGTTTAGCAGTGTTGAATTTGCCCGTCGACATCATTAAATACCAATAGGAGGGGAAAATGTTTGGATTAAAAAAACATGTTACAAGTGATGAATTAATAGCACCAATTACAGGGCAAATCGTTAATCTAAATACCGTTTCAGACCCTGTTTTTGCACAGGGAATGATGGGAGCAGGATTCGCAATCAAGCCGGATTTAAATGACTCAGAAATAGTGGCGCCAATCAGTGGCAAGATTACGGTAGCACAAGGACATGCTGTTGGCATTGTTCGTGATGATGGATTGGAATTCTTGTTACACATTGGCATCGATACGGTTTCCTTGAAGGGAGCACCGTTTAATTCATTGGTTAAACCTGGTAAACGAGTTAAAGCAGGTACCCCATTGGTCGAGATTGATTGGCAACAAATTACAACAAATAAGCTTGATCCAACTGTAATGGTTTTAATTCCTAATTCAAAAACTAATTTGGGGTCGTTAACAGTCGCTGAACAATCAGTTACTAAGCAACAGATGATTGGACAAGCAACTATTAAATGATATGGAGGGAATGAACAAAATGTCAAAAAGTAAAGATTATTCAGCCTTAGCAACGGAGATAATTGCCGGTGTTGGGGGACCTGAGAATATAAATAAAGTTATTCACTGTATTTCACGTCTGAGATTTTATTTGAAAGATGAAAAGATTGCTCAAACAGAAAAAATTACGGCACTTGATGGAGTAGCTGGTGCTTTGTATAACGCCGGTTTAGGACAATATCAAGTTGTTATCGGACCAGCTGTTACTGATGTTTATGATGAAGTTATTAAACAATTAGGTGCTGGCTTTGCCGATGAAGAAGCTACTGAATCAGCTGTTGCTGAAACGGGTGCTGCTCAACAAAAAGAACCACGCCCAACAAATCTTTGGGGATGGATCTCCAAAGGCTTTCAAGTTCTAATTGGAACTATCACTGGTTCAATGATTCCAATCATTGGTTTGTTAGCCGCATCTGGTATTTTAAAAGGATTTTTAACGCTATTCACATTTAATTTGAATTGGATTGATACTAAATCGACTACCTACATTATTATTAACGCTATGGGCGATTCAGCCTTTTACTTCTTACCAATTTTAGTTGGGTTCTCAGCTGCCAAACAATTGCGCTCTGATCCAATCGTTGTAGGTGCTATCGCTGGTGTCTTAGTTCACCCAACAATTGCTGCACTCTGGGCTGCACCTACTAAAGGGATGGCAACTTTCTTAGGTATTCCAATGAATGCTGAATTCTTTGGTTTACCAATTCACATCCCACAGTACACATATTCAATTTTCCCAATTATCTTTGCTGCTTGGTTAGCTAGACCAGTTGGTAATTGGCTCAAGAAAGTTCTACCTTTAAGCTTACGTTCAATTTTACAACCACTATTTACACTCTTTATCGTTGCTAGTGCTGTTTTAGTAATTATGGGACCTGTTATTTCCTTGATTTCAAGTGGATTAGCTGCCGGAATCAACATGCTTGTAACAGCTAATGAAGCTGTCGCTGGCTTAGTAATCGGTGGTTTGTATCAAGTATTAGTTATCTTCGGACTTCATTGGATGGTCGTACCAATTGTTTCAAATGACATTGCAATGACCGGTCACTCAGTTCTAAATGCTTTGATTAACTTTACAATGATTGCTCAAGGTACTGGTGCTTTGGCAGTTTGGGCTAAATCAAAACGTGCTGATATCAAAGGCTTATCCTTAGCTGGTGCTTTATCTGGTTATGCCGGAGTTACTGAACCTGCTATGTATGGTATTAACTTGAAATATGGTCATGTCTTCTGGATGGCAAATATTGGTGGTGCTGTCGGCGGTTTGATTGCTGGATTGTTCAAGATTGATATGTTTGGTTTTACCGGTTCATTGATTGGTTTCCCATCATTCTTCTCTAAGACAAATCCTAACAATATTTGGGCTTTCGTTATTGCTAGTGCTGCAACAATTATTGTTTCATTTATCTGTGTTTACTTCTGGGGTTACAGTGATGCTGATTTAGCTAAAGTCAAAGCTGCCCAAAAGAAGAATGTCTTTAAAGATGCTACAAATAAATAGCTAAGGAGTTTTCTTATGACAGAAGATTGGCAAATTACTTATCAAGATACGCCAATTGGGGTTAAATCCTATGGTCAAGAATCAATTCTCACACTTGGTAATGGTTATCTAGGTTGGCGTGGAGCACCGGTGATTAGTCGTTATAACGATGATCATTATCCTGGATTGTATGTAGCTGGGATTTTTAATCAGACCAAAACCAAAGTTAATGAGCATGATGTCATTAATGAAGACTTGGTTAATTTTCCAAATCCACAGCTATTAAAAATTACGGTCAATCAGACGGAATTATTAGTTCCATATACTAAACGGTTAGCAAAGTTAGATATGCAACATGGAACCCTAACTGAGGAAATGGTTTTTCCGATTGAACAAGGACATTTGTTTTTAAAGACGACTAAAGTCTGTGACCCAGTCAATTATCATCAATTGGCGTTGAAAATTAATTTAAAGTTAGATTTTACAGCTACAATTAAAGTCGAATTAATTGTTGATGGGGATATTCAGAATCAAAATGTTGCACGTTATCGTAATTTCAATAGTCAAGAGTTTACAGTAACTGATACTTCAGAACACGTTTTGCAAGGTGAAACATTACAATCAAAAATCAAATTTGCTGTGGGAGCAAAGACAACTAGTTCTATGGTAAATTTTGAAACTAAATATACTGATAGAGAAGTTATTGATCATGCTGAAATTAAACTAGAAAAGGAACAAAACTTTGGAATTACACGGGTAATGGCAATTGCTACGAGTCATGAAACAGCTGATTATTTAAATATTGTTGAGGAGTCACTCAAACAAGGTCAATTTGCGGCGATTTATCAAACTAATATTGCACATTGGCAAAATTTTTGGCAGAAATCAGATATTGAATTAGTGACTGCTGATGCTGATATTCAAAAGTTGGTTCGTTTAAATGTTTTCCAATTGCATCAAGCTGCTTCAGAATTGTCCAATCCTAATTTTGACGCGTCAGTTGGTTCTCGAGGTTTGACAGGTGAAGGTTATCGTGGGCACATTTTCTGGGATGAATTGTTTATGGTACCTTATTATGCTGCCAACGCTCCATTAGCTGCTAAGGCAATTATTCAATATCGAATTGAACGCTTGGCTGCAGCTCAGGATAACGCGCAACGACAATTGGAGCATGGTGCCATGTATCCTTGGCAATCAGGTAGTATTGGGGATGAACAAGCCCAATTCATTCATTTGAATCCAATGACTAATACGTGGTATCCGGATAATTCGCGGTTGCAACGCCATGTGTCTTTAGCAATTGTTTATGATCTTTGGAGTTACACACAAACGACTGGAAAAAATGATTTGTTGATTAACGGTGGACTAGGTTTGTTGCTACAAACTAGTAAGTTTTGGTTAGAAAAAGTCGAATTTGATGGCCATAAATACCATTTATCAGGTGTAATGGGTCCAGATGAATTTCATGAAGCCTATCCCAATACAGAAACCGGTGGCTTGTCAGATAATGCTTATACGAATTTAATGTTAGCTTGGTCATTGTCTTGGTTATTGGAGCTAAAGAAAACAATGCCAGAGTATTTTGTTAAAGCTTGTCAGAAGACGAATTTTAGTCAGGTCTTAGTAACTAAAGCTCAGGAAGTTAGTCAAAACTTAGCGTTGTTTATAACTGAGGATGGAGTAATTGAGCAATATAATCATTATTTTGAATTGAAAGAGTTAGATTTATCAGCCTATGAGAAAAAATATGGTGATATTCATCGAATTGATCGAATTTTGAAGTCAGAAGGGAAATCTTCAGATGCTTACCAAGTTGATAAACAAGCAGATACCTTGATGATGGTTTATAATCTTGGGGCAAAAGTTATGGCCACAACAATTGAGGGATTGGGTCATAAGTTGCCAACTGAATGGTTATTACAAAATCGTGATTATTATTTGGCACGAACGGTACATGGATCAACAGTTTCTCGACCAGTTTATGCGAGCGTTGACGTAGCTCTTGGAGATGCCGATGCTGCTTGGAATAAATTGAAGGTAGCCTTGAAATCAGATTATGCGGACATCCAAGGGGGGACAACTGCCGAAGGAATTCATACCGGAGTTATGGGAGCAACCTTGACGGTAATTATGCGTGACTTTGCCGGATTGCGTTGGGAAGATAATTGCTTAACGATTAATCCACAATTGCCAGATGCATGGAAAAAATTAGCATTCACGCAAACATATCGGGATGTTGAGTATCATGTTAGTTTCCAAGATAAAGAGCTAACAATTACTGTTAGTCATAATTGTGAGGTAAGGATTGCTGGAAAATTGGTTTCTTTAGAAACTGACAAACCTTATGTTCAAAAGTTTTAATATATCGAAAAAGATATTTAAAATAAGTTTTAAATCATTGTGTATAAAAAGAGTGGACCAAAGAAATTCGTACATCAATTTCTTTGGTCCACTTTTAATTTTTTCTTTAGGCTATAATTTTCTATTCTGACTTTATGAGAAAATCGCACGCTTCTCTAGGAACTTTACTATATACTTAATTTTGAAAATGAATAAAGTTAAAAGGGGTTCATTATGGAGAAGACACTTTTTAAAACTAAGAATTCAAAACTCACAATTGAAAAAACTAAACCTAAATTGAAGGATGTTGTCGCTTGGGGACTAATAGTAGCATTAATAATATGGTGGGTAAAAAAATAAAAGCAAACAAGTCTTTGTAGAAAAAAGTAGTTTACTTTTATGATTTTAATACCGGTGATCGGGGTCGAACCGATATTGTTTAATGTAAGTAATTAGAAGATATCCATTCGATATCATTTGCTTTGACTGTCTGTGAAATAGGATTAGCTGGCAGAGCATCTGAAATAATAACTTTATATTCTGTTAAAGTATTCATCTTAAAAAAGCTGGTTTTAAAGAATTTGGATTTATCAATTAAGAGAATTGTTTCCTTTGATTTATCCATGATAGTTTTTTTCGAAAGTGCTTGATTCATATTTGATTCATAGATACTGCTTTGATCGATGCCACTGGCGGAACAAAAAGCTAAATCAATATTGAAGTAATTAATAATCGGATTTTCAAATTCGCTATTTAATACTGAACATGAGTTATGCTGAATTTCGCCACTAGTAATGAAAGTTCTGATAGTGTCATTACCGTTGGCAGCCAAGGTATTAGCCACGTTCAGACTGTTCGTGACAACTATCAAATTGTCGATGTTTTTAATATATTCACATAATTGAAAAACAGTTGAACTAGAATCTAAATAAATACACATCCCAGGGCCAATAAAATCTCTAGCAATCTTAGCTAGAGATTTTTTTTCGTCCAAATGTTGTTTTTCACGTAATAAAATATTTTGTTCCATGGTATTGAATGTATTTAATATGACTTCGCCGCGTTCACGTCTGATCAAGCCTTGCCGTTCTAAATAAATTAAATCTCTTCTTAATGTCGATATACTGCAGAATGTTTCAGTAGCTAAATCAGTGGTACTTACTCTCTTTCTCTTTTGAATGATTTCAGTGATTTGCATGATTCTGTCTTGTCTATCCAAAGAAATTCCTCCCCAAATATGATACAAAATTTACCCTCCAAGAATAACAACTTTTTGAACAATAGTGAACAAATAACCTACTAAAAAGTGAACAAAATTCATTATCCGTTCATTTTATGCAACCGCTTACGATATGATGATATATTCATTATGGAAATTCAAGTAAGGGAATTGGAGGGAGGATATGACGAATGTATTAGCTATGGATTTTGGTGCCTCATCTGGTCGAGCCATCGTCGGTCGTTATGAAGATGGGAAAATTCAGCTAGACGAAACACATCGCTTTGAAAATGGACCAATTTATTTTGAAGATAAATTATCCTGGGATGTTGAGAAACTTTTTTCAGAAATTAAGCAAGGTATCAAAAATTCAAACCAAAAGTATGAGATTACGAGTTTAGGTATTGATACCTGGGGTGTTGATTTTGGCTTAATTGATGAATATGGTGATTTGATTGGCGTACCAATGCATTATCGGGGTGTGAATACTGAAAAAATTTTAAAAAGAATTTCAGATTTCATCTCATTACAAGATTTATACGACAGCACTGGTAATCAAATTATGAAAATTAACACACTCTTTCAAATCCTATCAATTCGCGAATACTATCCTGACCAATATTTTAGAACTAGAAAAATATTAATGATTTCGGATTTATTTAATTATATGTTGACTGGCAAAATGGCTGCTGAAAGAAGTATCGCATCCACGACCCAGTTAACTAATCCATATTCAAAAGATTGGTCGAAAAAGATAGTTGATAATTTTAACCTGAATGCCCAATTACTACCCGAGATTGTCGACGAAGGAAATCAGCTTGGATGTATTCGAAAGAATTTAAACTTGGGTGATATTCAAGTAATCAATGTTTGTCAGCATGATACTGCAAGTGCAGTGCTCAGTATCCCGGCAACGAGTCCATTTTTATTTATATCTTGTGGCACGTGGTCACTGGTTGGAACCGAATTGAACCACCCAATATTAAATGAGAAAGCCTTGAAATATAATTTGACGAATGAAAGTGGTTTTAATAAAACAACTGAATTTTTGAAAAATTGTACGGGTTTATGGATAGTTCAAGAGTTAAGACGAAATTATCACGAAGTTGGTATCGACTTTTCCTATGAAGAAATTACGGAAATGGTTAAGAACACAAAGGATACGGTGTGTGTGATAGATACGGATGATGATTTGTTTAATGAGCCTGGTGATATGCGCCAACGAATTGCTCAATATGCATCCGACAGTCAGCAAAAAGTTCCCACTGGTCCAGGAGAATTTTTCAAATGTGCTTACGAAAGCCTTGCTCAAAAATATTTTGAAACGATTAAGGAAATTGAAGATGCCACCGGTAAAACGTATCCTGAGATTCACGTCGTTGGTGGTGGCTCAAAGTCAAAATATTTCTGTCAATTAATCGCAAATGTTACACAAAAAAATGTTTTGGCAGGTCCAGCAGAAGCAACAGCCATGGGTAATGTCTTAATGCAATTGATTTCATTAGGTGAAATCAAAGATGTTGCAGAGGCGAGAAAAATTGTTGCTAATTCTGTAACTATTGAAAGTTTTGCACCGTTGCAAAAATCGAAGTTAGTGGAGGAATAAATTTCATGAATTCATATCCAAAAATTGGTATTCGACCAACAATCGATGGTCGTCAAGGTGGAGTACGTGAGTCGCTTGAAGAAAAAACAATGGACATGGCTCGCTCCGCCAAATCATTGATTGAAAGTTCACTAAGATATGCGGATGGTACACCGGTTCAATGTGTTCTAGCTAGTCGCACGATTGGTGGACGCGGTGATGCTGGAATTGTCCAAGAAGAATTTATGGGTCACAACATTATTGCTACATTATCAGTTACACCAAGTTGGTGCTACGGAACCGAAACGATGGATTTGGAACCCAACACAATCAAAGCTATTTGGGGATTTAACGGTACGGAAAGACCAGGGGCCGTTTATCTAGCAGCTGCCATGAGTGGTTATGCCCAAAAAGGTTATCCAGCTTTTAAAATTTATGGACACGACGTCCAAGATTTAGACGACAATTCTATTCCTGAAGATGTTCAAAACAAAATTTTATCTTTTGCTAAAGGTGCCGTTGCAATTGGTCAAATGAAAGGTAAGTCCTATGTGAATATTGGTGCTTCTTCAATGGGAATTGCTGGTTCCCAAGTCGACAGTAATTTCTTTAAGGATTATCTAGGTATGCCTGTCGAATTTGTTGACATGACTGAAATCTTACGTCGTATGACATTGAATATCTATGATCCAAAAGAATATGAAAAGGCTCTTAAATGGATCAAAGATAACTGTAAAGAAGGATTAGATATTAATGAAGGCAAAGATTTACCAGAGGTAATTACTAAATCAAAAGTTGTTCCAGCCAATAAAGATTGGGAATTCATTGCTAAACAAGCCATTATCATCAGAGATATTTTATTCGGTAATAAGGAGCTAGCTAAGCTTGGCTGGGAGGAAGAAGCTCACGGTCACAATGCAATTGCTGGTGGTTTCCAAGGTCAACGTCAATGGACCGATTGGCTGCCAAATGGTGATTTTACTGAAGCTATGATGGCCTCAACTTTTGACTGGAATGGTGCTCGTCCCGTAACAGCTTTTGCAACTGAAAATGACACGTTAAACGGTGTTTCAATGTTATTAGGAACATTGTTAACAAATAAAGCTCCAATTTTTTCTGATGTGAGAACTTATTGGAGTCCCGAAGCTGTCGAAAGAGTAACTGGTAAAAAATTAAATGGACGTGCAGCCAATGGTTTTCTTCATTTAATTAATTCAGGAGCTTCAGCCCTAGATGGAACGGCAGCGGCTAAAGATGCTAACGGCCAACGGACAATGAAAGAATTTTGGAATATGACTCAAGTTGATCAAGAAGCCTGTTTAGCAGAAACTGACTGGTGTCGTGCCAACTATGAATATTTCCGAGGCGGTGGTTTTTCATCACACTTTAAGACTGCAGCTGAGTTACCAGTGACATTGATTAGATTGAACCTAGTTCGTGGTATTGGACCAACTTTACAAATTGCTGAAGGTTATACGGTTGTCCTAGATGATGATGTTCACAAAATTTTAGACGAACGAACAGATAGAACTTGGCCAACGACGTGGTTTGCACCAAATCTAGGAGCTGCTGGTTTTGAAACAACTTACGATGTAATGAATCACTGGGGTTCAAATCATTGTGCATTCGTTCAAGGTCATATCGGAGCTGAATTAATCACGACTGCCAGCATGTTAAGAATTCCTGTCGCCTTACATAATGTTCCGCAAGCTGAAATCTTCAGACCAAGTATGTTTGATGGCTTTGGAACAAAGAATTTAGAAGCAGCTGATTTTGAGGCATGTGCCAAATTAGGACCATTTTATAAAAATTGATGAGTGAGGAATGACACGGATGTTGATGGAGAAGGAACGTGAACAATTAATTGAGTATGGTAAAAGATTAGTTGATACCGAACTAACCAAAGGTACTGGTGGAAATCTAAGTATTTATGATCGTCAAAATGGTCGGATTGCTATCACACCATCAGGAATAGATTTTTATGAAATTAAAAAAGAAGATATCGTCATTTTAGATATCGATGGAAATATTTTAGAAGGTCAGACAGTTCCGTCAAGTGAATGGCAAATGCATCTGAAAGAATATCAAGCGCGAGATGATATGGATGCAATTATTCACGCCCATACCACATATGCCACTGTTTTATCAGTTCTACATGAACCATTGCCAGCATCACACTATATGATTGCCGTTGCTGGAAAAGATGTTCGTGTTGCTGAGTATGCCACCTATGGTAGTAAAGAGTTAGCTGAGACATCATTTGCAGCTATGAAAGATAGAAAAGCTGTTTTCTTGGCAAATCACGGTTTGTTAGCTGGATCATATAATCTTGCCAATGCGTTTAATATCATCGAAGAAATTGAATATTGTTCTAAAATTTATTGCATTGCTAAGAGTATTGGAAACCCAGTAGTTTTACCAGACGAAGAGATGAGCTTAATGGCGAAAAAATTTGAAAGTTATGGCCAAGTTAAGTGAGATTTTAAGGATTGTTAGTAAAAAAATTAGAAAAGAACACTTTATATATTAAGGAGAGGGAAAAATGCAAAATAGTTTGGATAGACAAAATATAGAGAATTCAAAAAGAATTACCCTAGGTATCTTATCCATTTCATTTTTAATGTCAGTTAGTAACGCTATTTCAGGTACGATTCCATTAATGCAGAAGTATTTTTCAAATGTCTCAAGTTCTAATATTGAATTACTAGTAGTTATTCCAACTGGTGGGGTACTTTTAGGTACTGTTATCAGTGGTGCCATTGGTAATGTCATTGGTAAGAAGTACACGGTGCTTTTAGGATTAACCATAGCGTTAATAACTGGGGTACTGCCGGCCTTCTGGGCTAATTATTTTACGATCCTGCTATCCCGAGCAATGTTTGGGGTAGGATGTGGTATCTTTACACCATTGAGTGTTTCATATATTACTGATACGTTTTCAAAAGAAAAATGTCATCGGCTATTAGGCTATCGTAATGCGATCGGTGCCATCGGTGATTCGATTATGTTATTTATTGCTGGATTTTTGATCAAGTTTAGTTGGAATACAACATATTTAGTGTTCTTCTTCCTACTAATTCCAATTATTTTAATCATATTTTTTGTTCCCAAAGAACTAGATAATTTTGAGGCAATAACTGATGAAAATGGTGAAACTGAAGTTGTTGAAAAAACATCGAATGTTAAACCATCAACTAATTTAAAAGTTATTAAATTAGCTGCTATTTTCTTATTCATGTGCATGTTTTACAGTGCCATCTCATTGAAGTTTGCTAATTACGTTGTTCAAAATAAAATCGGTACAGCTGCAACAGCAACATATATTTTTGGTTTCTTGACATTATGTTCTATTTTCTCTGGACTATTGTTTGACAAGATTTCGAAGATCTTAGGTAAATGGACAGTGGTTATTTTTGAAGTTGTCACGGCTGGAGCTATGGTCGCTTTAACTCTTTCAACTTCAATTCCTGTACTACTAGTTTTGATTCTTATCTGTGGATTTAGTAACGGGATTATCAACCCAGCTCTAACGGCCAGAATGGTTGATTATTCACCAGAAAATTCCATGAATTTAACAACCTCAATTATTATTATCGGTATCAATATTGGTTTCTTAGTAGCTCCATATGCCTTCCAGTTGATTGCAACTGTTTTCGGCAATGCGACACCACAATTTATCATTTTAGTTTCAGGTTTATTCTATATTGCTTTAGCTCTTTACGATGTATACACAGTTAAAAGAGATCGTCTTACACTATAAAATTATTAATTAAATTAGTCGGAGGATGTACAAATAATGAATGAAAATATGAAATGGTTTAAAGAAGCAAAATACGGAATGATGATTCACTGGGGACTTTACTCACTACTTGCTGGTGAATACGATGGCAAATCATCAAGTAATTATGCTGAATGGATTCAATCAAAACTACAAATTCCGAATGCCGAATATGAAAAATTAACTGATGCATTCAATCCAATTTATTTTGACGCTGATGAAATTGTTAATTTAGCTAAAAATGTTGGGATGAAGTATTTAGTAATTACGACAAAACATCATGATGGTTTTGCAATGTATAAATCAGAAGTTGATAAATACAATATTTTTGATTCAACACCATTTCATCGGGATATTATTAAGGAATTATCGGATGCTTGTAAAAAAGCTGGCTTGAAATTTGGGATTTATTATTCTCAAGATCTTGATTGGCACGACTATAACGGTGGTGGCTACTTATCAAATGATATCGAAACAGCCGGGACGACATGGGATAACAGTTGGGACTTCACTGGTAAAAAAGATTATGATATTTGTTTCGAAAATAAAATTATGCCTCAAATTGAAGAATTGATGACTAACTATGGCGATATTGCTACAGCTTGGTTTGATGTTCCAATGACTTTAACCGAAGCACAAAGTAAACGAATTTACGATACTGTGAAGAAATTACAACCAGACTGTTTAATTAATTCTCGTTTAGGTAATGGTGAGTATGACTATGTTTCATTAGGTGATAACGAAATTCCTGATACGACTGAAGTAGCTGAAAGTAATGAAACAGTTGATTACAATGCGGTTGACGGATTGAAACCTTCACCAAATGGATTGTATGAAACTGCCGGAACAATGAATGATTCATGGGGCTTCTCATATCATGACCAAAATTGGAAGGCACCAGAAGATATTTATAAATATAAGAAACATCTGAATAATCTAGGCATTAATTATTTATTAAATGTTGGATTAGATGGTTTGGGAAGAATCCCAATGGATTCAATTAAAAACTTGAATGCTGTTAAAGATATTGAAGCGGCTGCAGATGTTGAGGCTTAAAAACTTAGACAACAAAGGGGCGTCCATTTGGATGCCCCTTTGAAGCTGGAAATAAAAATATAATAATTTTTTTAAAGGATGTGTTCTGTATGACTTATGCAATGATTGGAACTTGGCGCATGGCCTATGAAGGTTTATCTAAAGGGATGGATTTGTTAAGTGAAGGTGGTAAGAGTGCTGACGCAATCGAAACAGCCGTGAAGGAAGTTGAAAATTATCCATTTTTCAAATCAGTCGGTTATGGTGGCTTACCTAATGCCAATGGTCTAGTGGAAATGGATGCCGGTTTTATGAACGGTGATACTTTTGAAGTCGGTGCTGTGATGGGAATCAGTGATGTTAAAAATCCTATTGCTGTTGCTCGAAGCTTGAGTCATGAACATTACAATAGCGTTTTGGTTGGTGCTGGTGCCTCGCAATATGCCACACTCAACAATTTTGAACGCAAAAATATGCTAACGGAACGGGCACATAAGATTTGGGAAAAGCGAAAGCAGGAAATTGTTGAGAAAAATTTATCACCCTATGATGGACACGATACTGTAGGGATGATCAGTTTGGACCAAATGGGTTCAATTGCAGTTGGGACATCAACTTCTGGTCTATTTATGAAAAAGCCTGGTCGAACGGGTGATACAGCTTTAGTTGGTGATGGCTTTTATGCAGATAGTGAGATTGGTGGAGCTGCAGCAACTGGTCTAGGCGAGGATATTATGAAAGGTTGCCTTTGCTATGAAATTGTTCGTCTAATGGGCATTGGGTTAACACCACAAAAAGCCTGTGATCAAGCAGTGTATTCGTTCACTAAAAAATTAGAACAACGTTATGGAAAAATTGGTGAATTTTCATTGGTAGCTTTGGATAAAGATGGAAATTGGGGTGTTGCAACCAATGTTGAATTTACTTTTGCCGTAGGGACCGAACAGGACAAACCTGCAATTTTTATTGCTCATCCAACGGATAATGATAAAACCAAAATTGAGCCTATTACTCAAGAGTGGCTTGATGCATATTCCAAGAGAATTAAGGCTCCAATAGATTAGGAAACGGTGTTGAAGATGCAGGAAAAAGCGGAAAAACATTTAATCCCCATTTCCACCAAAATTACGAATAATATTGTCTTAAAATCAATGCGTGAAGGGCTATCAATTTTAACACCATTGATTATGATTATTTCTTTGTTTATTTTAATTGGTAATTTCCCCATCCCGGGCTGGACGAGTTTTTGGACAAGTATTTTAGGTGATAGACTGATTGAAATTATTTCAGCTTCTTTTATCGGAATATTTAATTTCATTGGTTTATTAGTTTGTGTTGTAATTGCGTATACTTACGGAAATAATCGTGGTTTAAAGGGCATTGTTCCCAGTTTAGTTGGCTTGATATCTTTTCTGATACTTGTTCCCATGACTAATCAGATAGGAGCCAAAGTTTCAACGGTTTATTTTGGCCCAAATGGTATTTTTATAGGGTTAATGGTCGGAATAATTAGTATTGAGTTATATCGATTTAGTCTTAATAAAAAATGGTCAATAAAATTACCAGATTCAATTCCACCAGCAGTCGCAGACTCGTTAACAGAATTGTTGCCATTTGGGGTTGTTATTTTGTTATTCACCGCTACGAAAGTGATTTTGGCTTTGACTGGATTTCAGTCAGTTCATAATTTGATTTTTATCTTTATTCAAATGCCTCTAAAGAGTTTGGGCGATTCGCTAATTTCGGCTGTTTTATATAACTTTTTAGCTTCGTTTTTATGGATCTTTGGTATTAATGGACCAACAGTCACAAATAGTTTTTGGTCACCAATTCTTTTTTCACTGACACAAGATAACTTGAGTGCCTTTCAAATTGGAGCTAAAATACCACATATTTATACCCAACAATTCATTGATATTTTTACAACATACGGTGGTGGAGGGAGTACGTTATCGCTACTATTAATTGTTGTTCTTAAAGGACAATCACAAAGACTGAAAAATTTAGGTAAATTAGCGTTGGTTCCCGGAATTTTTGGTATCAATGAACCAGTTGTTTTTGGTATACCTGTAATCTTTAATCTACGGATTGCAATACCATTTGTGATTGTTCCGGTCGTGAATACAATAATTTCTGGTCTGGTATTTAGTTGGCATTGGATTCCATTTCCGACCGGGGTCATGCTTCCATGGACGACTCCACCACTTATCTCAGGCTGGTTATCCACAGGAAGTTGGTTGGGAGCTGTTTTACAACTTTTTGAGATATTAATTGGGATGCTGATTTATTATCCATTCGTTAAATCATTGGATAAGCAATACATCATCGAAGAAAATAACTTAATGGACCAGCAATGAAAGGAAGGATAACAAGTTGAAAACAGTCAGAGCAGATTTCAATAAATCGTTTTCAGAATCAAAAGAAGAATTTCTAAATTATTTTCAACAACTTGTAGCAATTCCTAGTGTCTGTGGCAATGAAACCTTCAACGCACCATTTGGAATCGAACCCAAACGAGCTTTGAAATTCATGTTGGATTTATCTAGTAAATTAGGCTTTAGGATCGGACAAGTCGATAACTGTGTTGGTTGGGCTGAGTTCGGTCCACTAGCAAGTGAGTGTGATGAATACTTCGGTGTGCTAGGACATTTAGATGTGGTCGATGTCGTTAATGATTGGAACTATGATCCATTTGATTTAACGTTGGAGGATGGTTATATATATGGTCGAGGCGTGTTAGACAATAAGGGACCAATATTATCAACACTGTTGGCACTTTATTTGATTAAAAAACAAGGTATTACTTTCAAAAAACGAATCAGAATAATGTTTGGAACCGATGAAGAAATGGGGAGTAGAGATATTCCCCGATATTTAAAAGTTGAACAACCTCCTTATGCCGGAATTACTCCTGATTGCAAATTTCCGATTGTGTATGGTGAGCGCGGATTAGTTGATATAACAATTACTGGACGTATAACTGATGGTTCAATTAAACAAATTGATGAATTAACAGGAGAGTTTGACCATAGTTTTTTACCAGACTATGCAACCGTCACGTTGAAGGGAATTCAAACAATATTCAAGGGCAGCAAGTCACCAAGCAATGCTCCAGATTTAGCAGATAACGTTTTACCAAAATTAGTCGAACATTGCCAATCCTTACAAGGGCAGACCGGTGATTTCTTCAAATGGATTCAAGAAAAAATTGGCATGCAAACGAACGGTCAAAACTTAGGGCTGAATTATCAAGATACCGAATCAGGCGAATTACAGCTATCTTTTTATGCTCTGAAATTACTTGATAATCAGATGCAATTAAGTATTTCCATGCGTTATCCCGTCACCATTGCTGAACAAATAGTTTTAACGCAATTAGAAACACAAATGCCTAATTCAATGACTCTAAAAATAAATCGCAGCTTCCCATCAATCATTAGGAATAAAGAAGCCGATTTTATTAAAAAATTTTCAAAAATTTATGCCGAAGACACAGGACTAAACGGAGAACCAGTCACAACAACAGGCGTAACGTATGCCAGAGCTATGCCGAATATAGTAGCCTTTGGACCTTCATTTCCAGGACAAAAAGGCATAGCACATAAAGGTAACGAATGGATCAAATATAGTGATTGGCAAATGATGACAGAAATTTATTATGATTGCTTCATTGCGGAGTTATGTTGACTATGTAACTGAAGATTGAAAGTTAAATATGCTGCGGAGAAGGAAATAGGCCGCCTCCAGAAGCAAGAAATTTAGGTCGCTGTGGGGACCGCCGAAAGCCAAGGTCTTTCGGCTCGATTTTGAACCTCGCACAAAACGCGAGTTTCAAAACTCGTCCCGTGGTGTAAGCGCTAAAGCGCCAACGCCACCTGCACAGCGACCTAAATTCTTTCTTCTTCCGACTAGTTTATGTTTTGTTTTTGATTAAACGTAAATAAATTGGATTATTACCGTTTGGTTTGATTGTTTTTGGTAAATGATGACTAGAATAGCAAGACCTAAAATAGGTTTTGATTCTTTAGAACCTTAGCTATGTAATAAAACAAAAGCCAGCTATCAGGATTTCAAAGTCCTAATAGCTGGTTTTGTATTTTATTTGATTTTATTTATTAATTTATTGCCGAACTAATATATTGTCAAAAAAACAATACACTAGCCGGAGGTTTTGGGGGAATGGTAATCAGCAGTGACAGTGTTGTTAGAGCTTTAGCTCTTACAACACGGACGTATTTTGAGATTCGCGGGTTGTGCGAAGCTCAAAATCGAGCCTTGAGACCTTGGCTCGAGGCGGTCCCACAGCAGATTACCATTTTCCCCAAAACCGGAGGCGGCCCTCCTAGTCACACTTGTTCTTAAAATTATTCAAATAAGACATCTTCGACTTCATGCCTAAATTATCTAAATCGGCGTTCGGAGCTAATGTAGGTAATTTGATATATTTATCCAAAAAGATAGCTAACAAGGTACCCATGGGACTGTCATCCATATTTTCAAATGACAATTCTAGTCCGGGATGTCCTTGACTTAAAATCGTTGGTTGAACACGTAAAATCTCTTTGCCACCTTTAGTGACATGATATTTAGCTGCAATTAGATTACCGACCACGTTCCAATTTGCCTTGCTGAGATAAACGTACTTTAAGTCGATCATTGGCAAAGCATTAATTGTCGCTTTTTCTTCACCATTGATTTCAATTGAATAAATTTTCAAAAAAGTATTTTTAAGTTTGATTTCACCAATTAACGTATTTAAGCGATTATATAATTTAATCAAAAAAGGATTGTCTTTATCACGTGAAGCAATAAAAGTTGTTTCCTTATTTTGATTTGCAACGACAAGAATATTACCGACTGCCAAATCTGCTTTTCGAATATAAAGTTCCATTAATTAACCTTGCTTTTGATTCTCGACAATGGTTTTCTCAATGATTTGAGCAACACCATCGTTACTGTTACTGTCAGTTTCAATCTGAGCAATTTCTTTGATAGCAGGGATGGCATTAGCCATGGCAACACCGACACCGGCATCTTTAATCATTGAATAATCATTTAGATTATCGCCAATAGCCATGATTTCTTCAGGTAAAATATTCTTGTTTTCGGCGTATTGTAAAAGAGCAATTCCCTTTTGTGCGTCGATACTGTTAACTTCTACGTTGTTAGGTGAAGAAGATGTTGGAACAACATCTTTGATTTTCTTAGTGATTTCCTTCTTTAATGGAGCTAAAACACGATGTTGATGTTCGTTGAAAGCAATCAACTTCATGATTTGATATGAGTCGTTATCAAGAATGTGATCATAGTTGTCGACGAAATTCATGGGCATCATTTTGACACGTTCTTGGGTATCTTTGAGCGCTTGCTTATAAGAAGTTCCAGGGTTTAACTTAACTAACAAATTAGCTAGGTTAGTAACCCGAGCTTCACGGTCATTTGAAAAAATACCTTTGTCAGTGATGACTTCAAAATAGACATTATATTCATTGAATATTTCAATAACTTGTTTTTGAGCTTCTCTGGAAAGAGGATTACTTGAAATCAAATCTCCTTTGGCATCAAAGACTTCGGCACCGTTTAAGGTGATGAAACCAGGATGAACATGATTTTTCAAAAATGGTTTAGCCTCACTCAAGCCACGTCCTGTTGCAATTAAGAATTCGATTCCATTTTTTTCGGCTTCTTTAATTGCTTGAATATTGCGACTTGAAACCTCCATCTTCTCATTTAATAATGTACCATCCATATCGGATGCGATTAATTTAATCATAAAGTTTCCTCCGAATGCGTTATGCTATAAGTGAATGTTACCATATTTTATGGACTTATATATCAAAACAGGTAGGTGTAAATTTGAAAAACTTAATAAACAATGATTGGCAGGAAGTTTTAAATAGTGAATTTGACAAACCGTATTATGAGAAACTACGTGAGTTCCTTGTAAACGAGTACAATACTCAGACTATTTATCCGGAAATGCACAAAATTTACCAAGCTTTTGACTGGACACCTTTTTCAAAAACAAAAGTTGTTATTTTAGGACAAGATCCATATCACGAACCTAATCAAGCGATTGGTTGCAGTTTTGCAGTCGCTCCCGGAATAACGATTCCACCTTCATTACGAAATGTTTATAAAGAATTACAAGACGATCTTGGTTGCACACCAGTTAATCATGGTTATTTGAAAGCTTGGGCTCAACAGGGCGTCCTATTGTTGAACTCAGTTTTAACTGTCAGACGTGGTCAAGCTAATTCGCACAAGGGTCAAGGCTGGGAAGAATTAACTGACTATGCCATCCATGCGTTATCTGAACGTGGAGGAGTTGTCTTCCTATTATGGGGTAATGCTGCTAAAAGTAAGATTCCGTTGATTGATGAGACTAAGAATACGGTTATTTCGTCAACACACCCTAGTCCATTTGCTGCGCGCTATGGATTCTTTGGGTCCAAACCGTTTTCTAGAGCAAATGAAGCTCTTTTAAACTATAATGAAGAAGAAATTAATTGGCAATTACCTGAACATGCCGATGAAACGGAGGAAAAGTAATGGATTTATTTGATAGCCTAAAAAGTAAAATTGACGGAAAGAATTTAACAATTGTTCTACCAGAAGGTGAAGATCCGAGAATTTTGGGTGCCGCAACTCGACTAGTGAAAGAAAATATTTTAAAACCTATTTTAATTGGTGATGAAACTGAAATTAAAAAGATTGCTGAAGAAAAATCATTTGATTTAGCTGATATTCAGATCCTTGATCCTAAGCATTATGCTGATTTTGAAATTATGGTTGAAAAGTTTGTTGAACGTCGTAAGGGTAAGAATACCAAGGAACAAGCTGAAACAATGTTATTAGATAATAATTACTTTGGAACGATGCTTGTTTACATGGGCTTAGCAGATGGAATGGTTTCTGGTGCTATTCACTCAACTGGTGACACGGTTCGTCCAGCTTTGCAAATTGTTAAGACAGCTCCAGGTAACTCAAGAATTAGTGGCTCATTCATCATGCAAAAGGGTGATGAA
Source organism: Companilactobacillus nantensis DSM 16982 (assembly GCF_001435815.1). Classification (GTDB taxonomy): domain Bacteria; phylum Bacillota; class Bacilli; order Lactobacillales; family Lactobacillaceae; genus Companilactobacillus; species Companilactobacillus nantensis. The sequence goes on from NZ_AZFV01000027.1 coordinate 20,660, forward strand.
CGTTATATGTTTGCTGACTGTGCTATTAACATTAATCCAAACGCTCAAGAGTTGGCTGAAATTGCTGTTCAAACAGCGCACGATGCAAAATTGTTTGATATCGACCCTAAAGTTGCTATGCTTAGTTTCTCAACTAAAGGTAGTGCCAAGAGTGACGATGTAACTAAAGTAGTCGAAGCAACTAAGATTGCCCATGAATTAGCTCCTGATTTGCCACTTGATGGTGAATTACAATTTGATGCTGCCTTTGTCCCAAGTGTTGGTGCACAAAAGGCACCTGGTTCAAAAGTTGCTGGTCATGCTAATGTCTTTGTCTTCCCAGAATTACAATCAGCCAATATCGGCTACAAGATTGCTCAAAGATTTGGTGGTTTTGAAGCTATCGGACCTATTTTACAAGGACTTGCTAAGCCAATCTCTGACTTATCACGTGGTTGCAACGAAGAAGACGTCTACAAGTCAGCTATTTTAACAGCCGCTTTAGCACTTTAAGGAGAAATTAATGCTTGAATATCAATTAACAACCGATTCCTATGAAGCCACGGAACAATTAGGTTCAAAAATTGCCGACTTGTTAAAAGCTGGTGATGTTGTCGTTTTAAATGGTGACCTTGGTGTTGGTAAGACAACCTTAACGCGTGGATTAGCACGTGGTTTGGGAATTAAACGCAATGTCAAAAGTCCTACGTTTACGTTGATTCGGGAATATAAGGATGGTCGTGTGCCACTTTATCACATGGATGCTTATCGTTTGGAAAGCAGTCCCGATGAAGATTTAGGATTTGACGAATACTTTAATGGTGATGGTATTACGATTGTCGAATGGCCTCAATTTATTAAAGATGAAATTCCAGCCGACCATATTTCAATCAACATCAAACGTTTATCTGATACAAAACGAGAAGTTACCTTCAAATTGCACGGTGATAGTTTTAATGAACGTGGTTTCGGTGAATTAGTATGAGTGAAGAATTGAAATTACGTGAAGCCATTCCCCAAGATGCAGAAAGTTTGTTGATTTTTTTGAAAAAAGCCAGCCAACAAAGCGATTTCATTTCGTTTGATGACATGAAAGACGTTACAGTTGCTGATGAATCAATAGCGTTAGACGCTATTTATCAATCAAAATATAACGAATTAATCGTGGCTGTTTTCGACGATCAAATTATTGGTTATTGTCGCTTAGAAAATGGTGATGATGATAAAGCTGAGTTTGGTGTCGTTGTGGATAAAGAATTTTGGAACAATGGCATTGCTTCGTATTTGTTAGAAGATGCATTGGACTGGGCAGTTGATTCACCATTAAAAAAAGTATTTTTAGAAGTATACAAAAACAATACAGTTGCGATTCATCTTTATCAAAAGTATGGATTTACAACCGAATCAGAAAATGAAAAAACATTAATAATGAAAAAGATGGTTTAACAAAAAAACTCTAGGAAAATTACGGTTCTTTCTTAAATTTGATTAGAGCCGACTCTGGGTGCAAGAACTGTTGGCGCTGTGGGGACCGGTTCGAGCCAAAATACGGTCTCGAACCTCGATTTTGAACTTCGCAAAGAACGCGAATTTCAAAACTCGTCCCGTGGTGTAAGAGCTAAAGCTCTAACGCCACCTGCACTGCTGCCAACAATTCTTGCACCCAGAGTCTAGTGTATTAGTTGTTTTTAGTTAGACATAGCTGAGAGCTAAGTCTTTGTAAATTTATAATAAGATTAAAAAAGAGTGGATAAATTAAAATGAAATTTATCTACTCTTTTTTGTATCGGTCCTATAATCAAAGTTGTATTCCTAGAGTTTTTTTGTGGTTTAGCTAGTAAGTTTAACCATTTTTTTTATTTGTTCAATTCCGAATTCTTGTTCAGTTCTTAAAAGAATCTCAGCACAGGCCATGCTATCGGCTAAGGCATTGTGGTGATTTCTTAAATCAATGTTCAAACCGTCAGAAACGGTATTTAATTTGTGGTTAGGAAACTGTGGATAAAACTTGCGACTCGTTCTTAATGTATCAATGGTTAAATACTTTGGCACCATAATGTTGTAATTTGATAGGGTATTTTTTAAGACACTGTTATCAAAACTAGCGTTATGAGCAGCAACTAAATGGCTATTGTCAAAGAGGGGACTGATGTGTGACCAAACTTTATCAAAAGTTGGTGCATCGGCAACATCTTCAGGTGTAATATGATGAATCTGAATATTACGTGGACTGAAGTAATCTTGTGGATTGATCAGTGTGTAAAAGTTGTCGACAATCTTATTGTTTCGAACCAAGACTAAAGCAAGTGAGCAAGCACTGCTTCGAGCTCCGTTGGCAGTTTCGAAATCCATAGAAACAAAATCCATTAATTATTCTCCTTTAATGTTTAAATCTAATTCAATTGGGCAGTGATCCGAACCATAAACGTCATTGAGAATATCGGCGTTATCAATCAAATCTTTGCCGTTATTTGAAACTACGAAATAATCAATTCTCCAACCAGCATTATTTTTTCTGGCATTAAAACGATAGCTCCACCATGAATATTTAATTTCATCGGGATGAAGTGCTCGGAAACTATCGGTAAAACCACTATCCAATAGTTCACTAAATTTGTCACGTTCCTGATCTGAGAAACCGGGATTCTTGTGATTAGTCTTAGGATTCTTCAAATCAATTTCTTCATGAGCAACGTTTAAATCACCACAGAGAATAACTGGTTTATCAGCTGATAATTTTAACATATAAGCACGCATAGCATCGTCATAACGCATCCGATAATCAATTCGTTTTAGGCTGGGTTGAGAATTTGGTGTGTAACTGTTGATTAAATAAAACTCAGGGAATTCTAAAGTAATCGTCCGCCCTTCGTCATCGAACTCTTCAATACCGAGACCTTGCGTAACGTTGACTGGTTCTTGTTTAGTAAAAATAGCTGTTCCAGAATAGCCTTTTTTCTTAGCATAAAAGAAATATTGATGATAGCCAGGAAGATCTAAATCAATTTGTCCCTCTTGTAATTTTGTCTCTTGAATACTGAATATATCAGCGTTTAGGTCGTTGAATGTTTCAGTAAAATCCTTTTTAACCACGGCACGTAATCCATTAACGTTCCAAGATATAAGCTTCATAAAATCACCTCGCCACAATTATAGCATTATTGTTAGGCTTGTTAGTTCGTTATGTATCTAACTATGTGATAAAATTATACGGTAAGTAATTGTAAAGTATTTGTAATAAAAAGGATGATGAATGTTGAATTTTCCAGTTGAAAAATTACCAAATATTGAATTTAAATTAAAAGAACCTTTAAGTAAATATACCTTTACCAAAACCGGTGGTCCAGCTGATACATTAGCTTTTCCCAAGACAAGAGAAGAATTGGTCGAGATTGTTGATACAGCGCGAGTAAATCAGGTGCCTATCACTGTTATTGGTAATGCCAGTAATTTGATCATCAAAGATGGTGGTATTCGTGGCGTTGTGATTATTTTGCCTAACTTCCATAAGATTGAGGTTTCCGATACTAAAGTTACAGCCGAAGCAGGCGCTACGATTATCAATACAACAATCGAAGCACAAAAAGCTGGTTTAACTGGTATCGAGTTTGCCGCAGGAATTCCCGGAAGTGTTGGTGGAGCAGTCTTTATGAACGCTGGTGCCTATGGTGGTGAAATTAAAGATTGTTTTGATACAGCTGAAGTTCTGATGCCAGATGGTCGAATTACAACGCTGACACATGAGGATATGGATTTTAGTTACCGTCACAGTATCGTTCAGGAAGATGGCGGTATCGTTATAAGCGCTACGTTCAACTTAAAACGTGGCAACAAAGATGCAATCCAAGAGGAAATGGATCGTTTGAATGAATTAAGACGTTCAAAGCAGCCATTAGAATACCCATCATGTGGTAGTGTCTTTAAACGTCCCAAGGGACACTTCACTGGTCCACTAATTATCAAGGCTGGTTTGCAAGGCAAGATGGTTGGTGGAGCCCAAGTTTCAATGAAACATGCTGGATTTATCGTAAACGTCAAACATGCGACGGCAACAGATTATATGAATCTAATTCATTTGATTCAAAAAATCGTTAAGGAAAAATTTGATGTTTCACTTCATACAGAAGTTCGTATCATTGGCGAAGACCAAAAAGATTAAGTTTCAATTGTATAGGTCAATAAAGCCCATTTAAGTGGCTTATTGGCCTATATGTATATAAATATTCCGCTTCCAAGAGCAAGAAATTTAGGTCTCACAGCAGGATTCATCTTTTTGTTTCCCGGAAGCGGCAAAAATCAAATATTTCAAAAATAAAAAAAGAAACGGTAGGTGTTGTCTGTGGAAATACTTGAATCAATCATTTTGATTCTTTCACTCTTAATTATTGCCAATATTGTAAGTCACTACTTTGTGTCGATTCCGCCAAGTTTGTTACAAATTGCTGCGGGAATTTTGGCTGCATTGTTTATGCACGTAAAAATTTATGTTGATACAGAGTGGTTTTTGTTAGCGTTTATTGCCCCAATTCTGTTTAACGATGGAAATAACTTTCCAAAGCGAGAACTGTGGAAATTAAAGGGGCCGATTTTAGGAAACGCAATTGTTTTAGTTATTATCTCTACCTTGGTTGGGGGTGTTTTTGTCAAATGGCTTATCCCGAGTTTACCTTGGGCAACGGCATTCACGTTGGTGGCAGTTTTGTCGCCAACCGATCCGATTGCTGTGCAGTCAATTGCTAAAAAGGCACATATTCCTGACAAATTGATGCATTTAATTAGTGGTGAAAGTTTAATTAATGATGCGTCGGGCTTGATTTGTTTTAAATATGGTGTGGCAGCCACTGTCACAGGAATGTTCTCACTGAAGGATGCAACGATTGATTTCTTCCATATTTCAATTGTTGGTGCTTTAGTTGGTGCTGTGATGATTTGGATTTTCAATGGTGTCAGATTATATTTGATGAATCAAGGTGTCGATGACTCAATTTTACATGCCATTATTCAGATTATTATTCCGTTTATTATTTATTATGTAGCTGAAGATGTTTTCGATGTTTCTGGAGTTGTTGCGGTTGTTATTGCCGGAATTTTAAATATTTCTTCAAATCGAAATCTCAGCAGTTTTACACCAGAAATTAAAATGGTTACCTCGAGGACGTGGGATTTAGTTGTTTATGTCCTCAATGGGATCGTCTTTGTCTTGTTGGGAATTGAAATTCCGTTTGCCATGGAAGAATTAGTTCACAATGACAATATCAATACGATTGGAGCTGTTTTCTTAGCATTCATCATTTGGATTATGTTAGTCGTGATTCGGGCAACCTGGAGTTACATCTATACAACGTTCTCTAATAATGGTGATAATAAGATTGTTTTATGGTCCAAATCGCGGCTTGATGATTGCCTAATGTCAGGGATTTCAGGTGTCCGTGGCGCCGTTACGATGGTCGGTGTTTTATCATTACCAATGACTATCAAGGGTGGTGGACCATTTCCAGCACGGACATTACTGTTATTCTTGGCTAGTGCAGTGATTATTTTTAGTTTGTTAGGGGCAACAATTTTAATTCCTTTATTAACTAAAAATAGTGCACCAGTTGCTTATCGTGGTAACACCTTTGTTTCTGACGAAGACGATAATGATGACGATGAAGAAGAGGCACCAGTTATCGTTAAATTAACGCAGGCTGAAGCTAGTCGGTTAATTTTGGAAAAGACAATCAAGAAATTACGTAGTGAAATGGATGATGGTGATACTGCTGTTTATTCATCAGTTATTGCCGAGTATTTGTATGATATTCGTAATTTGGGCATTCGTAACAGTAGTCCCAAAATGGCGAGTCATCAAATCAGTAAACGTCGTGTCAAAAGTAAAAAAGATGCTGAATTGTGGGACATTTGTTTCAATTGTGAATTAGAAGCAATTGATGAATTGTATACTAATCATGAAATCTCAGACGAAGCCTACGATATAGCAAATCGTAAAATTTCTAAATACAAGAAAGAAATTGTTCATCGTCGTTATAATTCAACGATTGAGTTTTTCTTGAGTTATTTCAGAAGAACTTATTTGCAAATTAGACGTTGGTTTTATCGTTCAGTTAAATATGACGATATGCAACAGATCAATCAAGACTCAATCAAGATTTCAACGGCAGGTGCTAAGCGAGCTTTAGCTAAGTTACAAGAATTAAGTCAATCAGATAATGATGATTTTACTGATAATTTAGTTTATATTTTCCAACGTCATTACGAAGATCGTTTGGAATTATTACAAGGTAAGTATCGTGGCCGGACACCGCAATTTAGTGGTGATCGGGCTGCGCTTGAAATTAAAGCCTTGAGTTATCAACGAGCTTTTGTTCAAGATATGTTGGAACAAGGTAAGGTTAGTAAGGCAACTGCCAATGAGTTGCGACAAAATATCAACTACAGTGAGGAAGTTATTAATATCGGAGCTGATTAACGTACGCATTAGCATATATAAAATATGATGAACTTTTATAATTTTTATTGTTTGTTATAATTAGTTCGAACTGCTAAGGAGCTAGAAAAATGAATTTTATACCAAGCAATATTTTTACATGGCAGAATTTGGCTAACTTGGTTGATATCCTGGTAGTCTGGTATTTTCTTTACAAAGTTCTGTCAATGTTACGAGGAACCAAAGCGGTACAGCTTCTAAAAGGAATCGTGATTATTTTTGGTATAAAGCTTGTTAGTTGGGCTTTGAATTTACATACTGTTTCCTTTTTGATGGATCAGTTAATCAACTGGGGGATTATCGTCATTGTGATAATCTTTCAGCCAGAGATTCGTCGAGGCTTAGAGCATCTGGGGCGAATGCCGCTCTTTAGTTCCACGAGTAATGAAGAAGGTAGGACCAAAAATCACTTGATTGAAAGTCTAGATCAGGCGATTCAATACATGAGTAAGCGTAGAATCGGGGCGCTGATAACTTTGGAAATGAATACTGGTTTGGAAGAATATGTCGAAACCGGTATTGATTTGGATGCTGAAGTTACAGGAGCTTTGTTGATCAATATCTTCATTCCGAATACGCCACTACATGATGGGGCAGTAATTGTGCGAAACAATCGAATTTCGGTTGCAGCAGCCTATTTACCACTTTCAGAAAGTAATACGATTCCTAAGGAATTGGGAACTCGTCACAGAGCAGCGGTTGGTATTAGTGAAGTCACTGATGCTATTACAATTGTTGTTTCTGAGGAAACTGGTGGTGTAATGATCACTAGAAATGGGCACATGATGCTTGATCTTTCTCGTGAGGATTATCTAAAATATCTTCACGCACAACTAAAGGATCCCAATGAGAATGAAAATCACTCTCTACTAGATTTCTTTAAGATTGGTCGCAAGAAGAAGGAGGCCCAAGATGATAAAGAAGATAATAAATAGTAATTATTTTTATGCCTTTATCGCCCTCGGTTGTGCCCTCTGGCTATTCTTTTTTGTAAGCAGTCCAGGCGTTGGGTCAACGAGAGATTCCAATCAATCGAATACTTCAACAGTTACAAAAAAGGTGACTTTAACAGTCCCTTTGCAGTTACAGGCTGACGTCGACAAGTATTATATAACCGGCTATCCTGAAAATGTGAAAGTTACTATTGAAGGTCCATCAGCACTTGTTACGGCAACTAAAAATACTCAGAATTTTAATTTATATTTGAATTTAAAAGATTTATCAATTGGCCAACATCGAGTCCAAATTAAAGAATCTGGCTTGAATAGTGAATTGACTTACAACATTAAACCGAAGTATGTCACTGTTAATATTCAACGTCGAGAAACTAAGAAATTTGCAGTTGATGTTGATTACAATAAAGAATCATTGGCAACTGGTTACGAAGCTGGTAAAACAGAGGTATCTCCTGATACTGTGACAGTTACTGGTGCAGCCTCTGAAATTGAAAAAATCAATAAAGTAATTGTTAAACCGATTTTGCCTAAGGGAATAAAATCGACGTTTGATCAAGAAGTTTTAGTGCAAGCACTCGATAAAAATGGTAAAACTGTAAATGTTACATTGGATCCACAAACGGTACACGTTAAAATTCCAATTACAATCCAAAGCAAGCAAGTCTCGATTAATTTGAAACAACAAGGAAATTCTAATAACTCGAATTTCACACTTGAATCTGATGTGAAAAATATCAGAATTTTCGGAACACAGTCTCAAATTGATGCAATCAATGATTCAGTGGATATTCCAGTTGATGTAAGTGATGTGACTGGAAATACCAAGAAATCAATTGATTTGGGCAATGCTTTGGGGAGTAAAGTAGCGTTTACTGATCCAGAAACTATTAGTGTGTCGATCAGTACTGGTACGTCATCCAGTTCTTCGACCAACAGTAATAGCAGTACTAGTACGAATAGCTCTAATAGCAACAGTAGTAGTACTAACAATAATTCGAGTTCGTCCAATAACAACTCGACTGAAGATAATAATAATAGCGAACAATAATACGCTGGGGGTAAGGTTTTCATGACAAAATATTTTGGAACAGACGGAGTAAGAGGTATTGCAAATAAAGAATTAAGTCCTGAACTAGCATTTAAGCTAGGTCGTTTCGGTGGCTATGTTCTAACACAGCATTCAGAAAATAGCGACTCACGTCCACGTGTTTTAGTTGCTCGAGATACACGTATTTCAGGTCAAATGTTGCAATCAAGTTTGATTTCAGGACTACTTTCAGTCGGAATCGAAGTTTTAAATTTGGATGTTATCACAACTCCCGCCGTTGCATATTTAATACGTGCCGTTTCTGCTGATGCCGGAATTATGATTTCAGCATCACACAATCCTGCTGAAGATAACGGAATCAAGTTCTTTGGTTCAGATGGTTACAAGTTGCCAGATGACGTTGAAGACGAAATTGAAGAGTTATTGGATGCTAAAGAAGATACTTTGCCAAGACCATCAGCTGAAGGTTTAGGTAGTGTTTCTGACTATCCAGAAGGTGCTCAAAAGTATCTACAATTCTTGAAACAAACATTGTCAGATGATTTAAGTGGTATGAAGATTGTTTTGGACACAGCTAATGGTTCAACAAGTCGTTTAGCAAGTACATTATTTGCTGATTTGGGCGTTGACTTTGAAATCATGGCTTCACATCCAGATGGAATCAATATCAACAAGAATGTTGGTTCAACACATCCAGAAGAATTGGCAAAACGTGTTAAAGAATCAGATGCTGTTGCCGGATTAGCTTTTGATGGTGATGGAGACCGTTGTATTGCCGTTGACGCTGACGGAAATATCGTTGATGGGGATAAAATCATGTTCATTCTTGGTAAATATCTCCACGATGGTGGCCGTTTAAAGAAAGACACAATTGTTACAACAGTTATGAGTAATCTTGGTTTGTACAAAGCTATTGAAGCAAATGACATGAAGTCAGTTCAAACAGCCGTTGGTGACCGTCACGTTGTTGAAGAAATTCGTAAGAATAACTACAACATCGGTGGTGAACAATCAGGACACGTTGTTTTGTATGAATACATGAATACTGGAGACGGAATGTTAACAGGTATCCATCTATTGCACGTTATGAAAGAAACTGGTAAGACATTAGCTGAATTGGGAGCACCTGTAAAGATTTATCCACAAAAGCTAGTTAACGTATCCGTAGCCGATAAAGAATCATGGGACAAGCATCAACCAATCCTCGACTCAATTAAAGCCGTAGAAGACGAAATGGCAGGGGATGGTCGTGTATTAGTACGTCCTAGTGGTACACAAGCATTGTTACGTGTTATGTGTGAAGCTCCAACAGAAGAAAAAGTTAACGAATATTGTGATCAAATCGTTGAAGTTGTAAAGAACGAATTAAACTAGAGAGTGGAAGACGACGGTTAGATTTCGAGAGAGTGGAGCAAGGGCGGTCAGCTCCTGAGCCTTTTCGTAGAACTGTGAATCGCACGCCGAACTTGCGTGTGATTTACAGTTCTATGAAAAGCAGAGGGAGTTGCCCTTGCGGAACTCGTTTAAGAGCCACTGACTATATAAAAAAGTATTTAGAATAAAAAAGAGATTGAGGAATAATCAAAAAATCCTCAATCTCTTTTTTGTTATGTTCAAAATTATTGATAAATGTATTTTTAAAATTCTGATATATTTTTTTGCATATTAATTTTATTATTAATTACACTCAAAACGATTAATAAACTAGCCTCTGGGAGCAAGAAATTTAGGCAGCAGTGCAGGTGACGTTGGAGCTTTAGCTCCTACACCACGGGACGAGTTTTGAAATTCTCGTACTTTGTGAAGTTCAAAATCGACCTCGGAGACCTTGGCTCCGGGCGGTCCCCACAGCAACCTAAATTTCTTGCTCCCAGAGGCGGCATCCAAACACAATGATATATACCATATCGTTAATATCGGTACATACCAACCGTACCAATTAATGAAAATATTAAACTTTTCTTGACAAAAATCCACTTGATTAGTATTCTAGTCATTGTCGCAAGATGATAAAGTTAATTCGATTGAACTATACCATTTAAAAATAAAGAACTATACCAATTTTAGAAAGGCATTGATTACTATGTGTGGAATTGTTGGAGTTATTGGAAATAATAAAACAACTGATATTTTATTAAACGGATTAGAGAAGCTTGAATACCGTGGTTACGATTCAGCAGGTATTTATGTTAACAATCAAAAAGGTAAAGATTTCTTAGTTAAAGAAGTAGGTAAAATCAGTAAACTAGAAAATGCTGTGACTGATGATGTTCAAGGACTTGTTGGAATCGGTCATACAAGATGGGCTACTCACGGAACACCAACCGTTGAAAATGCTCACCCACATTTCTCAGCCGATAATCGTTTTTACTTAGTTCACAATGGTGTTTTAACAAACTTTGAAGAATTGAAAACTAAATATTTAGCTGATGTTAAATTTAGCAGTCAAACTGATACTGAGGTTGCTGTTCAATTAGTTGATCATTTCGCAAAAGAAGGGCTTGATGGCGAGGCTGCTTTTAGAAAAGCTCTTAGCTTGATTGAGGGTTCATATGCTTTTGCTATGGTTGACAAAGAACAACCTGATCGTATCTTTGTTGCTAAGAATAAGAGTCCGTTGTTGATTGGATTGGGCGATGGTTTCAACGTCATTTGTTCAGATGCAATGGCTATGCTTGATCAAACACATCAATTTGTTGAAATCCATGATGGTGAAGTTGTTATTCTCAAGAAGGGTTCTGTTGAAATCAGTAAACTTGATGGCACAGCCGTTCAAAGAGATCCATACACAGTTGATCTTGATGCTAGTGATATTTCTAAAGGTACTTATGAACACTACATGTTAAAAGAAATTGACGAACAACCAAATGTTATGAGAAAGATTTCTCAAAATTATCTCAATGACGATGGAACAATGAATATTGATTCTAAGTTATTAGATGAGATGAAAAAGGCCGACCGTCTATACATTGTGGCAGCGGGAACAAGTTATCATGCCGGTTTAGTTGGTCAAAATATTTTTGAAAAAATTGCTGATGTACCAGTTGATGTTGAATTAGGTAGTGAATTTGGTTACCACATGCCAAAACTTTCTAAGCATCCATTCTTCATCTTCTTATCACAAAGTGGTGAGACAGCCGATAGTCGTCAAGTTCTTGTTAAAGTAAACGAAATGAATTTACCAAGTTTGACGATGACTAACGTTCCTAATTCAACACTTTCTAGAGAAGCAACCTTCACGATGGAATTATTAGCTGGACCAGAGATTGCGGTTGCTTCCACTAAGGCTTACACAGCTCAAATTGCCGTTGAAGCAGTCCTTGCTCAAGCTTTAGGACAAGCCAAAGGAATTGCCATTGCTAAAGACTTTGACGTTAAGAAACAATTGGCATTAGCTGCTAACGGTATTCAAACAATTGTTGACGAAAAAGCAACTATCAAACAATTGACAGCAGATTTTCTAACTGATCAGACAGATGCTTTCTATATCGGTCGTGGAATTGATTATGCGTTGTCACTTGAAGCTGCCTTGAAGTTGAAAGAAATTTCATACATTCACGCTGAAGGCTTTGCTGCTGGCGAATTGAAGCACGGAACAATTGCTTTGATTGAAAATAATACACCGGTAATTGCTTATGTTAACGATGGTGTCGGTGCTAGTCATACACGTGGTAATATTCAGGAAGTTAAAGCTCGTGGAGCACATGTTCTAGTGATTGCTAGTCAAAAATACGCTGAAGCAGGAGATCAAATTATCATCCCTGAAATTGACGAATTGATCTCACCAATTATCAGTGTTGTACCAGCTCAATTGATTGCTTACTATGCAAGTTTGGCACGTGGTAATGATGTTGATAAACCTCGTAATCTTGCCAAAAGTGTTACGGTAGAGTAGCCTATATTGGTAGTATTTTAAAAAATAGCCTCTATAATAGGGGGCTATTTTTTGTTGGTTATTTAAGTTGATAGTTAAAAAATCAATTATCACAACGATTATTAATTACTTAATAAACAATAATCTAAAAAGGTAATTGAACGAAACAATAGACTATGTAAAAATAATAAACTAGCCGAAGAATGCAAGTTTTGTTCTTTAGGTGGAAAAGTAAGAAAATATTAGATTGGTGGTTTTATGAGAGATAAAAAATTAAATTTGTTCTCAACCGTGATGTTTGGTCTGAGTGCGATTATTGGTTCAGGCTGGATGTTTGGTTCCAGTCAAGCAGCTAAGATTGCCGGACCAGCAGCCATTATTGCGTGGATTTTGGGAGCAATTTTAGTAGCAATGATAGCGATGGTCTATGTTGAAATTGGAACGATGTTTCCTGAAGACGGAGCAATGAGTCGTTTTACAATGTATACACATGGATCATTACTAGGACATGTTTTTTCTTGGGCCAATTGGCTATCACTTTTAGCAATTTTACCGATAGAAGCAGTTGCATCAACGCAATACATGAGCACTTGGCCTTGGAAATGGGCACAATGGACACATGGATTTATGAAAAATGGGCAATTGTCTTTGAGTGGAATTGTCATGGCGACTGGTTTGATTTTAGTATTCACGTTAATTAATTATTGGTCAGTCACAATTATGGCCAAATTCAATAACTTTATTTCGGTATTCAAAATAGCAGTACCAATCATTACCATGGGATTACTAATTTCAGCTCATTTTGATTGGAACAATATGGGGACGACTGTTCATCAGTTTATGCCATACGGAACTTCGTCAATTTTTGTAGCAATTGGTAGCGCTGGAATTATTTATTCGTACGTGGCTTTTCAAACGGTTATCAATCTTGGAAATGATATTGTTAAGCCAGCAGTCAATATTCGTCGAGGGATTATTTATTCATTACTAATTAGTGCGATTATTTATATTACGTTACAAATCGTTTTTATTGGAGCTTTACCACACTCAATTATTAACGGCGGTTGGTCACAAATTAGTTTTAATTCTCCATTTGCGGACTTGGCGATTTTGTTGAATATTTATTGGCTTTCAACTTTAATTTACTTTACAGCCTTTATTTCACCAATTGGAAGTGGGATAGCATTTTCAGCTTCAGCAAGCAAATCATTGTCATCAATGCCTAAAAATAAGCATTTGCCTAAAATTTTGAGTAATACTAATAATAGTTACAATACACCCAGAATTGCCTTGATGGTCGATTTTGTGGTTAGTGTTATCTTGATTCTATTATTCAAAAATTGGGCACTCTTATCACGTGTTGTTGCAGCATCAACCTTGATTTCATTATTATCAGGGCCAGTTGTTGCTGGTAGCTTGCGGAAAATGGGACCGGATTTTAAACGACCAACTAAGATTCGTGGGATGAAATTTTTGGCACCAGTTGTCTTTGATTTAATTAGTTTAGCGATATATTGGTCAATGTTTCCAACTACAGTGGAAGTAATTGTCATTATTATTGTAGGCTTGCCAATTTATTTCATTTACGATTTTCGTCGTGGTTTCAAAGAATTTAAAGAGAAATTTTATGCCAGTCTGTGGTTGATTGTTCACTTAGTAGGATTGTCAATTATTTCTTGGATTGGGAGTCACCATTTTGGTGGATTAGATTTGATTCAATATCCACTCGATTTCCTAGTAATTGTCATTTTTTCAACAGTGATTTATTATTGGGCAATTAACTCTGCTTATCATTCAGGTTACTTCGATGATGCGAGAAAACTTAATGCTACTGTGAATTGGGATGAAGAGTAATGGAAAAGCTTAAAAAATTGGAAAAATGGTTTTGGGGCGGCGTAGTTTTAATTGAACTGATTTTGTTTTACAGTTCGTCTATGACTTATAAGCAACAAACCTCAGTACCTTTTTTGGAAAAATATGTACATGGTAAGCCATTTCGTAATGGTTTAAGCAAGATCAGCTTTAATTATGGTGGCAAGGAACAGTCAATTGCTAATGATGGTTATTATCATTTTGTTGAATTCTTTATTCGTAAAGGTGCTCATTTTGGAACTTATTTGATTCTAGGTGTCTTTTTATGTTTAGCACTTTATACATACTTTAAACGTAATCATTTCTTACAAATTTTTGTTCCATGGATGATGACAACCGGCCTAGCTGCATTTGATGAATTTCATCAAGGATTAACCGGTGGTAGGACACCTTCAGTTACAGATGTCATTTTAGATAGTGCTGGAGGTTTAACAGGTGCAGTAATTGTGGCAATAGTTTTGTACTTCGTTATTTGGCGCCATCGGAAGTCCGCCAAGGTATCTCAAGTTTAAAATGATTCACATTTTTATAAAATTAATTATAAAAGTCGACCTAAATGGTCGGCTTTTTTGCCGTATTATAAAAACATTCGTTTGTAAAATTTAGGGATAAATATTTATAAAGCAAAAAATATATTTAAACAGATACGGGATAATCATTTTAATGAGGATGGTTTGATATTATGTCAAATAAGAAAATTATGTTAAGTAAGAAACAATTATTACTTGCCGCGGGGACGGCGATGACACTTGGACTGGGAACTACTGTAGGTCAACAAGTGGTTGTGCATGCAACTACAGACGACAATGCTAGTACTGCCACAGCTTCTGAAAGTAAAACCTCAAATACAGTTACTCAGAGTTCAACGACGACTAGCTCAAATACTGAAGGTCCTACCATAACTAGTTCACCAGCACCTGGTTCAATTAAAGAGACTTCTGATGAAATGGGTTCAAAAACAGATGGATCAAATACAAGTGATGTAGTGTCCAATGAACCAACAAATGGTGCCGATGTTAAAAGTTTATCAGCTGATGAAAAACAAGATACTTCTTTAATTACTAAAGGGTCTCTACCTGATAGTGCGGATGATAAACAAACTGTTGGAGAACAATCGTCAAAGAGTTCAGAAGAGAATAATCCAACCGTTGACGGATTATCACCTGAGGGTATACCAGTAGAGAGTAGTCCTGATGTTTTAAAGTCAGAAGGTGTTGAAGAAGGAAATGCTAATTCGTCGACAGATACAGAAGCACCAGTATCTGCTACTGAAGTTCAAGCTCCAGTCATGGAAAAAATGGCTTTAGCCACGAATGTTTTTACTCCGGTTGATACAAGTGCAAATACAATAACTTCTGACACTGATCATACTAGTGCCGACAGTTTTAAATGGAGTACCAATGATGATAGTGGTGAGGCTTCTTTGGTTGGCGCAACTGATAAATTAACAGATTCATCGATTGATATCCCTACGCAAATTACCGTTACTAACAATGCTACTAATAGTAGTAAACAATATAATGTTACTAGTATTGGAAATAATGCGTTCACTTATAATGGTTCAATAACTTCATTGACATTTCCAGAAACTTTAAAATCAATTGGTTATCAAGCTTTTGCTATAAATGGTGGTTTAAAAAATATTGATTTTTCAAAAGATACGGCATTGGAAACTATTGGTGACGAGGCATTTTCTGGCGATCCCAATATAACAGGAATTGATTTAAGTAATAATAATAATTTAATAAGCATTGGTAAAAAGGCCTTTGCTAGTAGTGGTGCTAATTCAAGCGGAAATTATGAGGTTAAGTTACCTAATAGTTTACAGATGATTGGAGATGGCGCATTCATTTCTAATGAAAAGCTTACTTCGTTAACATTACCATCTAGTTTAACCATGATTGGAGATAGCGCATTTAAGTCTAATACAGGACTTGCTTCGTTAACATTACCATCTAGTTTAATCACGATTGGTAATCATGCCTTTGAATATAATGGTAATTTGCAAAATATTGATTTTTCAAAAGATATGGCATTGGAAACTATTGGTGATGAGGCTTTTTTTGCTAATGGTAAATTAACTTCATTAACGTTGCCAACTAATTTAAAGACTATTGGAAATAAGGCTTTTGGAAGTAATACAAATTTAAAAAATATTGATTTTTCAAAAGATACGGCATTATCTTCGATCGGTGATGAGGCTTTTTCTGGTAATACCCT
>NZ_AZFV01000028.1 GCF_001435815.1 Companilactobacillus nantensis DSM 16982
CTAAGCTTAGTCTGTTTTGTTATTGTCTAAAATTTTTAATTTTTGAACTTGATAACATAATTACTAATATTCCAAATAAAATAAATGAGAACCAGATTAATGGTCGATAAAGCGTCGGCTGAATCTGAGTAATTTGATAATCAACTTTTTTATAATCGTGTTGGTTTGTAAGTGTTATAAAACCAGTTTCATCAATCTTAAATGGAACTTTTTCACCATTGAGTAAAACTTGATAATTTAAAGTTCGATAACCAAAGACTGGCAATTTAATCGTTCCTTTAGGTACATTGTGAGCGGTTAAAGTTAATGAATTGGCAGTGGCAGTGTGTGTTAGTGGAATATCCTTCGTTGGTGTCACAGCTAAATGATGAGAAATTAAATAGTTGATCTGTGGATCTAAACTAGCTCCATCTGAACCTTTTTGTAACGGTGCTGAATTGGGTGCATAGTCGGGGATGAGTGTCCGCATTAACGTGTCACTGTTAATTCCCGTGGAAGTAATTTTAGCTGAATTGTTCATGGGAACAATAGTTTTAGAATATTCAGTCACAATGGGGCTATGTGCTGTTTTGTAAAATTGGTCGTGGTAAGCCGTGTGAATTGCCATTCCGTATGATAAAACAGTCATCGCAATGAAAATAAAACGAGCTTTCTTTTGGTCAAAGTTAATCAAGATTAAAACTAGTGGAATCATCCCTAGAAATGGAGCAAAACGCCAATTTGCATATTGGAAGGTATCGAGAATAGGTAGTTTACTCAATAACCCCCAAGGTACTATGTTAGTGCTAAACAAGATTAAAACTAATTCTACTAAGAACCAGGGCATCATTTGACGCAGTTTTTCTTTTTTAATTCCAATTAATACAATAACTAGCAAGATAATTGAAGCAACCGAAATAGTGGACTTGGCATTCCAGCTAGTTGTCATAAATAAAGTCCAAATGGGTTCACTGACAACGTGCCCCTTACCAAATGGAGCTAGTAGACCTGTTTTAGAAATTCGTAAGACTCGATAAATTATTGGCAGGCATAGGGCAACAGTCAATAAAGCAGCAATTGCTAAGTTTCCCCAAGCTAAATAATTTTTTTTAATAATAGTTTCAATGACTAAAAAAATTCCAACGATGATGGTAATTGTAACAGCACTCAGTAGGTGAGAGTTAATAACGATTGTCATCAACAAAGCAGTTTTGATAATCAGTGGTGGATCAATTTTTGTGCTTTCAACAGCATCTTTGAGGGTGAAAAGTAATGGAAAAGCAAAAATCATCACAATTGCCGTTCCCGTTTGCATTTCATTAGTTAAATCCTTCAAAGCAGAACCTGATAAGGCAAAGATTGAAGCTGCTAAAACGGCGTTACGTGAGTCAAAACGTTTATTTAATGATAAAAATGAAACGATAAATGTTAACGCATAAATCAAGACTTTGATAGTAATTTGTTGATGGATCGGTGTTAAAAAGTTTGTTATCCAAACAAATGGCCAGAGTGTAAAGTCAGGGTACATGCCATTGACTGCTTGTCCAGTATTGAAAAATGTATTGAAGTTAACCCAACTAGGTAAAGTATGTTGTTGGAAAGCTAGGCGAATTTCATAGATTCGTTGGGAATGAAAGTAGGTATCATACATTGAGACCATATAGTTGAAATGGAATTGCCAAAGCGTCCAAATTAATAAAGTAATGAAAAATAATAATGCAATTAAAATTGTTTGCAGAGCGGGTTTATTTTTTAAATTCAAAATGCCCTCCTATAAGTATGTAATCCAAAGGTTAATTATACTTCATTTTCGAATAACTATGAATGACGCCTCCAGAAACAAGAAATTTAGGTCGCTGTGGGGACCGAGTTGAGCTAAGGTCTCGCCTCTCGATTTTGAACCTCGCAAGACATGCGAGGTTCAAAACTCGTCCCGTGNTGAGCTAAGGTCTCGCCTCTCGATTTTGAACCTCGCAAGACATGCGAGGTTCAAAACTCGTCCCGTGATGTAAGCTTAAAGCACTAACGCCATCTTCACAGCAACCTAAATTCTTGTTTTTTCCGGCTATTTAACTTCTACTTGTATAGTAACAAGTATTTATAGACTATATAACTAGCACAGCACGTTAATTAAAAATAAAGCAACAAAAAAACATGTCTTCTTCCATAAATTGGAAAACATGTTTTTTGAGTTATGCATTCACCATTTTTAAGCAGTCTTTTTATTGTTCTTAATCAACAAGGCAAAGATGAAGCCGATAACTGCCATGCCGAAGAAGAAGGCGAAGACTTTTTGATAACCGATTAAACCAGTATTGGCTGGTAAGTGGTGTTTTTGATTAGATGATACCAGAATCAATGTTGCTAAACTTACACCAAGAGAGCCAAGTAGTTGGCGGACGGTTGTAATGATAGCTGTTCCGTGGGGAAGTAGTTCTTCAGATAATGAATTTCCACCCAAGGTTGTGGCAGGCATCATGACAAAGGCGTTTCCACCTTCAATTAGTGTGGCGATAATAATCATTGGCCAAATACTTAATTGTGTGTGAATGATAAACAATAAGAACCAGCCCACGACAATCATTGACATTCCAATAAGCAAAGTTGATTTGAAACCAATTTGATCGGCTAATTTACCTGTTAGTGGGTTGAGAATGCTGAGGACGATAGCTGGTGGAACTAAGGCTAGTCCGGACATTAAGACGGTTGTGTGCAAAATATTTTGATAATAAAGTGGATAAATAATTGTTACGACAATTAGTGAGATGTACGAGAAACCTGTTAACAAAACTGCTAAATCGAAATTGAAGTTTTTCATGACCTTCAAATCGAGTAGTGGTTCTTTTTTTGTTAACTGACGGTGAATAAATAAGAACGTTAAGATAATGCTGATTACTAATAGGATGACCAGATTTGTGCCAAAACTTCTAGTTGCTCCAGCTTGATTAACGACATAAAGCAAACCAATGACGCCAAGTAAGTAAATGGTTGAAACTAAATCCAAGTTAGCTTTATGACGTGGCATAACGTCTTTAATATTGAATAGACCACTGATGAAAATAATGATCATTATCAATAAGAAAATGACGAATAATCCTTGCCATTGAAGAAAGTTCAAAACGATACCAGAGATAATTGGACCACTAGCTAAAGCTGATCCCATGACTAGGCCGGCATAACCCATAGTGGCACCACGATTTTGTTCCGGTGTAATGGACATTAGAACAGATTGGAACGATGGAAATAAAATACCGACACCGATAGCTTCCAAGGCTCGGCCCAACATTGCGATGGGAAAATTAGGTGCGATGATAATAATGAAAGTACCAATGGCAAAGATTGCCACAACGCTTAAAAAAATTTTTTTAAACGAAAAATTGTTTAAAAGCCAAGGACTGATTGGCATCATGATAGACATAATCAACATAAAACCAGTTGTTAACCATTGAATCGTTGGTGCAGTCACGCCGAAGAATTTCATTAATGTTGGATAAGCTGTTGAAAGTGAAGATTGGCTGATCGACATTGTGAAGGTTCCGGACAACAAAGTTATAATGAATAACTTGCGTGCTAGGCTATTTTTGATTTCACCCTTATTCATAAAATACCCCTTCTTTTGTTTAATCTAATAACAATTTAAGGATAGCCTAAAATAAAAATACTGTCCAATTGATTGTTTCATTTTCAATTGGTCAGTATTTTTATTATTCATTATGTATGGGGATAGGCCACCTGCACTGGACCTAAATTCTTGTTCCTTCCGGCTAGTTTATTAGTTTTTTCATTGCAAATTGATAGGCAGCTTTGGAATTAGATGTATATATTCGTGGTGCTAGTTGATTTATCAATAATCAGTCAAAAGAAACGAGGACAGTTACTGAAGATGGCATATTGAACTAGCACAATTCGTTATTAAAGGAACCAGTCACGGATACCATCTTTAATCATCTGTTTGGATTTACTGAAGATATTTTGATGATCAGCATTGTCAATTTCTGCATAAAGGTGGGTATTTATTTTAGTCAAAATGTTAGCAAATTGATCAAGTTCTTCGTCAGATAGGGCGTTTAAAAATTCGGGGACGGAAGATTCCATAGTGGTTGTCTGGCGGCCGAGGTCGGTTATCCGAATAATAGTCATTCGACGATCAGTTGTGGATTTTTCCTTCGTAACAAATCCTTTTTTTACTAGTTTATTGACGAACTCAGCAGTGGACTGTGCAGTTAAATCTAGTCGTGTGGCTAACTCCTTTTGTGATAAACCATTATTTTGCGATAGGGCTAGTAGGATTTTTCCTTGGCCTTGGAACATGAATTTTTCATCTTCGT
This sequence comes from Companilactobacillus nantensis DSM 16982, assembly GCF_001435815.1. Lineage (GTDB taxonomy): Bacteria > Bacillota > Bacilli > Lactobacillales > Lactobacillaceae > Companilactobacillus > Companilactobacillus nantensis. The sequence goes on from NZ_AZFV01000028.1 coordinate 4,308, forward strand.
CAGAATTTCGATGAGCAACTTTGTCAGCAACATGACGCACCATGCCAAACTCAATCAATTTTCCGGCGGTATTTTTTTGTTTAAGTAAATTGGGCATTTGCTTACCTCCAAAGCTAATTATACTTCATAAGCAGAAAATATTCAGGTAACCTGAATAAAATACTTGCAATTTTAATCGGGTACCCTTACAATTCATTTTAGTCAGGTAACCTGATTAATTAAAAAACAGTGAGGCAACAAATGATGACGATGAAAAATGCAATTGAAGTGAGTCACTTAACTAAAAAATTTAACGATAAAATAGCTGTCAATGATGTTTCTTTTAATGTAAAACAGGGTGAAGTGTTTGGACTCTTAGGTCCTAATGGGGCAGGGAAAACCACTACTTTACGAATGATAACCACCTTATTAAAGTCCAGTAGTGGGACTGTCAAAATTTTTGGTCATGATACAGCCAGCGAAGGGAAGTTGGCTCGATCGATGTTTGGATTGACAGGTCAATATGCATCTGTTGATGAAGATATTTCAGCAAGAGAAAATTTGATGATTTTTTCACGATTGAATGGATTATCTCGAATAGCTTCAAAAAAACGAACAGAAGAATTATTAGAAGAATTTTCGTTAGTCAACTCAGCTGATAAGTCACTTAAGAATTTTTCTGGAGGTATGAGGCGGAGGTTAGATTTAGCGGTTAGCTTGATTACTAGACCAGTTTTGATTTTTTTGGATGAACCAACAACGGGACTAGATCCACGGACAAGAACACAGATGTGGGAGACAATTAGAAACTTAGTAAAACAAGGTTCTACGATTGTTCTGACAACACAATATCTTGATGAGGCAGATCAATTGGCGGATCGAGTAGCAGTCATCGATCATGGCAAACTGATAAAAATTGGAACACCGCAAGAACTTAAACAGCAGATTGGTGGTACCAGTTTGAGTTTTACTGTGAATGATTTGGAACAAATAAATTCAGTTACTAAATTAGTAACTGATAAATTAGGTGCGAAGGTTAGCGTCGCTGGACAACGACTTAGTACCAATTTGTCTGACATTGATCAGCTATCAAATTTATTGTCATCGTTTCGTCAAAATAAAATTATGATAAATGATTTAACCGTTCAAGAACCTTCGTTGGATGATGTATTTATGAACCTAACAGTTGGTAAAAATTAAAATAAAGTAGAGGTTTTTATTATGGATGTACAAACACACCGTGGAAATTTAGTTATGAATACAGCAACAATGGCTTATCGAAATTTATTGAAAACAATTCATAATCCTGACAGAATGATGGATGTTATTATTCAACCAATCATGTTTATGTTGATGTTTGGTTATTTATTTGGAGGTGCGATTGCTGGTAATGTTAAAAATTACTTACCAACAATTGTTCCGGGAATACTGATTCAAACAATGCTTTCGGCGTCGTCTGGTTCGGGGTCACAAATTAGAGAGGATTTAGATTCCGGGGTATATGACCGCTTTAAATCATTACCAATGGCACATATTGCACCTTTGGCTGGGCAGCTATTCGCCGATATTCTTAGATTAACGATTGCAGCAACTACTTCATTAACAACGGGTTACATCATGGGTTGGCGTCCAGCAGCTGGTTTGGGCGGAATTATTGTCAGTGGCTTGCTAGCTATATTCATCGGCTGGGCAATGTCTTGGATCTTTGCTTTGTTGGGAATGCTTGCTAAGAGTGCTACAACAGTTGAAAGTTTCTCGTTAATGATTATGTTGACATTATCATTTTTATCAAATGCTTTTATTCCTATTCATACGTTATCAAAAACAATGCAAGTTATCGCTTATATGAATCCAGTTACTTACGTGATTATTGCAATTAGACAAATTTTAGCAACAGGACATTGGACTAACGAAGCGTTTCTCGTTTTGATGTTTGGAATTATGATTGTAGTTGTCTTTGCACCTTTGACTGTTTGGGCATATAACCGTAATAATTAAAAAAGTATCTGTAGAAACCTAAATTGGTTTCTAACAGATACTTTTTTGTAGTATAACGTGTTGTGCTAGTAGTTTATTAAATTTGTAAGAATACAACCCATTTTTCTAGGTGATTATAGTAAAAATATGCCAAATTGTCTTTCATCAACAAAGAACTAGCTGGAAGGAGCAAGAATTTAGGTCCCCATAGCGACCTAAATTTCTTGCTCTTGGAGGTGGCATATTTAAATAGCACTACGTTCTGGTATACAAAAAAACATGATTCCGATAGAAGTATCAGAATCATGTTTTAACAATAAGTAAATTACTTATCAGCTTTGTTTGTCATAATATCATCAATCAAACCATAGTCTTTAGCTTCTTGGGCTGTCATGTAGTTATCACGATCAGTATCCTTTTGAAGTTTTTCGAATGATTGGCCAGAGTTATCAGCCAACATGTGGTTCAATCTCTTTCTTGTCTTCAAAATTTCTTGAGCAGCAATTTCAATTTCAGTCTGTTGACCTTGTGCGCCACCTAATGGTTGGTGAATAAGAACAGTTGAGTTTGGAAGTGCAAAACGTTTGCCCTTTGTACCTGATGACAAGATAACTGATCCCATTGATGCAGCTAAACCTGTAGCGATAGTTTGAACATCAGATTTAACAAAGTTCATTGTATCAACAATAGCTAGACCGTCGGTAACAGAACCACCGGGTGAGTTGATGTACATTGAAATATCCTTGTCAGAATCTTGAGCATCTAGGAATAGTAATTCAGCAATGACTGTATTAGCCATTTGACTGTTAACCTCACCAGATAACATGATGATTCTATCTTTTAATAATCTTGAGTAAATATCATAGGCACGTTCGCCACGTGAACTTTGTTCAATAACTGTAGGAACTAACATTTAAATGCCTCCTGTTTTTAATTAGCACTCTTAATAGCACAGTGCTAATTTAGCATAATATGATTAGCGGGTCAACAAAGTAAGCTCAATAAATAAAAATATTTATTTGATTCGTGCAGTTGAACCAAAAATGACCTTCATTATTCAGTTATAGAACTGAAAGATAGGTAAGACTTAATTTTTACCCAACTAATGTGTAAAACATAGGCGGAAGTAAATGATAGTACCCAAGTTAATAAATAGCAACTAATAATAGTTGAAATTGGATTAATTTTTGCCAGGAACTGTCCACCTAACATCCACAGGACTTGAAGCCAAAAAACATTCGATAAGTAAGCTCGATATGCATAGACAGCTAAGAAGTGGAATATCGGTAAAGTTCTGGAGCGTTGATTAATTTGTTTTATACCTAAGAAAGCAATTAAGCCAATAACTGTTAATGAATAAAATGTTATTGATGGTTTGTAGTAGGGAGCGTTGGTCAGTTTTAATGGGTAGCCAAAACTAAATAATTCGTAATTTGTCCAATAAGTTGTACCGAGAAATAATCCTATTAAAGGTAGTAGGCTCTTTTTGACCATTTGACCAAACTTTTTTCGATTCATCCAAGCAATGACGCCAAAGATTCCATAAATAATAAAACTAAGAAAACTTCGATCCAATAGGTACCATTTTTGCGGCTGTGATCCGTGGAAAACCTTAATATTGTAAAAGTAGAGCCACCATAGGTAGAAGATAGTTGTTAAAACTACTATTACTATAGAACGATGTGGATTATTTTTGACAAAGTGAGCTAAAGTCCAAAATAAGGGCATGATAATAATAAATTGCAACATCATCGTGTTGTACCAAAGATGAGGTGCAGCATTTCCGTTAATAAACTGCCAAGTAAATGAACCAATATTATAGTAGGTAGTGTGTTGTTGGAGCTGTGGAAAAATTAATAGATATACTAATGTCCACCAAATTGTAGGAATGAACAGAGCTGACCATTGTGTCTTTAAATAGTTTGGATAATTCTTAATAGTATTTTGATTTGTTTGTCGTGTGGTTGTATAAAGAATGCCAAAAATAAAGGCTGGAGCGGTGAACTTAACTAAGTTGTATAAGAAACCAATTACGTTTTGATCCGCAAAACTAGGTTCTGTTTTTAAAACAAAAGCTAAAACTGATTGCATCATAACAGCTGTACAGGCGAAAACCTTCATATAATCGCCAATATCGGTTAATTCGGAACTATTTTGAGAATCCATACAAATTTGCTTCTTTCTATAATTCATAATTACATCATATAACAGTTAAAAACTAAAAAAGAAGTTAAACTTTTGACGTAAAATCCGAAAGTTTAACTTCTTTTTAATCAATAATATTCTGATTGACTTATGGAACAGTTGATTTATCAACACTCATAAGTGAAACTTTGTGAAACAAAAAGATGCGCCACGCGGGAGTCGAACCCGCATTTCAGGAACCGGAATCCTACGTGCGATCCATTACACTAGCGGCGCCTTACTATCTTATTCTATCGCACATATATGCAAAATGTAAATCACGAAAAAAATAATATTAATTTGACTAATTGTACACATATTACTTGATATTTTCACAAGAGAGTTTATACTTATAACTGTGCTTAAGAGATGACATAGATTCATCCGGGCTTTTATTTTTTGAGTACATGGGTCGTAAACAGACATACAGGGACGATATTTGCCCCATGGAGTATATCAAATGACTAATAATGAAGATTTAGAATTGCTGGATTTAGTTGCCCCAGACTTCATTAAGACTCTGGAAAAGCGATTTAAAATACTTCAGAGTATCTCATTAATGGAGCCGGTTGGGCGCAGAGTGCTAGCTGATGATCTAAAGATTACTGAACGTGGTTTGAGAACTGAAACTGATCTACTAAAGAAGCAAGGCTTGCTTGTTTCTTCGAAATCTGGGATGTCTTTGACACGAACAGGTAGCGATGTAGTAGTTCGTTTGACCGATGTGTTAGCTGATTATCAAGGAACTGCTCTTTTGGAGAAACAATTGAGCAAGAAACTTGGAATTAGTCGTTGTATCATTTTACCTGGTAATGCCGATAAGCAATATCGGGTGATTGATTCATTTGGTAGAAGACTTAATCAACTCTTAGGATCGATATTACCATCCGGACAGTCAATGATTTCTGTCACAGGTGGTAGTACCTTGGCACAAGTTGCACGAAATCTTTCACCTGATTTATCAAAAAACCGCCAGTTGGTTTTCGTACCAGCTCGTGGTGGAGTAGGTGAGTCAGTAACGATTCAAGCAAACAGTGTCTGTGCAGAGATGGCCTTGAAAACTCAAGGTCAGTACCGAGCTATGTACCTTCCAGAGGACATTAGCGAAAAAAGTTTTGAATCTTTGCAAAAAGAGACTTCAATTAAGTCCGTTCTTGAACTAATATATAGAAGTAGTGTTGTGATTCACAGTATCGGCACTGCAAGTATTATGGCTGATCGTAGAAACCTCTCCGAAAAGGAGCAAAGCGTTGTTGATAGTGGTAAAGCTGTTTCCGAAGCTTTTGGTGATTTCTTCGATCAAAGTGGTAAACTTGTATACAAGGTACCTAGGATTGGACTTCATGTCCAGGACCTTGATAAAATAGAACATGTGATTGCAATTGCCGGTGGTCAAAGTAAGGCCAAAGCAATTCAATCATATATGAAAAACGCACCTCACCATACAGTATTAATTACTGATGAGGGTGCCTCAAAGCTGATTTTAAGGGATAACCCTTTAAAATAATATTTTTTTGATTTCCTGAAGGAGGAATTTTTGTATGACTACAAAAGTTGGTATTAATGGATTTGGCCGTATCGGTCGTTTGGCATTCCGCCGTATCGCTGCACTTCAAGCAGCTGGCAAGACAGATTTGGAAGTTGTTGCAATTAACGATTTAACTTCACCTGCTATGCTTGCTCACCTATTGAAGTATGATACTGCTCATGGTAACTTCGAAATTGACAAGATTACTGCAGAAGACGCAGCTATCGTTGTTGACGGTAAGAAGATCCCTGTATATGCTGAAATGAACGCTGCAGACCTTAAATGGGTTGCTAACGACGGTGTTGATATCGTTCTTGAATGTACTGGTTTCTACACATCAACAGAAAAAGCACAAGCTCACATCGATGCTGGTGCAAAACGTGTATTGATCTCAGCTCCATCAGGTGACATGCCTACAGTTGTTTATGGTGTTAACGATGACATCCTAACAAACGACGTTAAAATCGCTTCAGCTGGTTCATGTACAACAAACTGTCTTGCACCTCTAGCAAATGCCGTAAACAAAGAATTCGGTATTAAAGCTGGTACAATGACAACTATCCACGCTTACACAGCTACTCAAAAACTTCAAGATGGTCCAGAACGTAAAGGTAATGTTCGTGCTGCACGTGCTGCTGCTGCAAACATCATCCCTCACTCAACTGGTGCTGCTAAGGCTCTTGGTATGGTTGTTCCTGAACTTAAAGGTAAGCTTGATGGACATGCACAACGTGTTCCAGTTATCACAGGTTCAGTTACAGAATTAGTTGCAACTCTTGACAAAGAAGTTACAGTTGACGAAGTAAACGCAGCTGTTAAGAAATATACAGAAAACAACCCTTCATTCGGTTACAACGATGATGAAATCGTATCTTCAGACGTTATCGGTACATCATTCGGTTCAATCTTTGACCCAACACAAACACAAATTGTTGGTTCAGGTGACGCCCAAGTTGTAAAGACTGTTGCTTGGTATGATAACGAATCAGGATTTACTGCACAAATGGTTCGTACACTTGAAAAATTTGCTACATTAAACTAATTCATTAGTTTAACTAGTAACTAATTTAAGATAAAACCTAATTTAGTGTGATTTAAATTGGCGGAGGGAGGATAACTCCTTCCGCCTTTTTTTAAGGAAAATATTGGAGGATTTATTTACAATGGCTAAACTTATTGTTTCTGACGTTGACGTAAAAGACAAAAAAGTCTTGATGCGTGTAGATTTCAACGTTCCTATTAAAGATGGTGTTGTCGGCGATACAAACCGTATCGTTGGTGCTATCCCAACAATCAAATATGTTTCAGAACATGGTGGAAAGGTTATCTTGCTATCTCACTTGGGCCGTATTAAGAGTGATGAAGACAAGAAAGCTTTGTCATTGAAGCCAGTTGCTGCAAAACTTCAAGAATTAAGTGGAATGCCTGTTAAGTTCGTACCTGTTAACGAAGGTAAAGAACTTGAAGACGCTGTTAACGAACTAAAAGACGGCGAAATTCTACTTATGGAAAACACACGTTTCCAAGATATTGACAACGATTTCGGTAAACGTGAAAGCAAGAACGATCCTAAACTTGGCGAATACTGGGCATCACTTGGTGACGTATTTATCAACGATGCTTTCGGTACAGCCCACAGAAGCCATGCTTCAAACGTTGGTATCTCAACAGCTATGAAGGCTGCTGGTAAGCCAGTTGCTGCTGGTTTCTTAATGGAAAAGGAAATCAAGTTCTTAGGTAACGCTGTTGCTAACCCTGTACACCCATTCGTAACAATTCTTGGTGGTGCAAAGGTTTCAGATAAGATTGGTGTTATTGAAAACTTAATTCCAAAATCAGACCACATCATTATCGGTGGTGGTATGGCTTATACATTCCTTGCAGCTCAAGGCCACAAGATTGGTAAGTCACTATTCGAAGCAGATAAAGTTGAACTAGCTAAGGACCTCCTTCAAAAAGCTGGCGACAAGATCGTACTTCCTATTGACCACATCGTTGCTAAAGAATTCTCAAATGATGCTGATGCAACAACTACTGATGGTGTTGATATTCCTGATGACGAAATGGCTCTTGATATCGGACCTAAGACAGTTAAATTGTTCCAAGATACTCTAAAGGGTGCAAAGACTGTTGTATGGAATGGACCAATGGGTGCATTCGAAATGAGCAAGTTTGCTGAAGGTACACTAGAAGTTGGACGTGCTATGGGTGACTTGACAGATGCTATTACTATTGTTGGTGGTGGTGATTCAACTGCTGCTGCTAAGAGTCTTGGTATTGCTGACAAGCTAACACACATCTCAACTGGTGGTGGTGCTTCACTAGAATATCTTGAAGGTAAGACATTACCTGGTATTGATTCAATTTCTAACAAATAATTATTTTTCAGAGGAGAATTAATTTTATGCGTACACCTATTATTGCGGGTAACTGGAAGATGAACAAAAATCCTAAGGAAACCCAAGAATTTTTAGACGGTATCAAAGGTAAATTACCAGAATCAGGCGTAGAAACAATTATCGGTGCTCCAGCTATTGACCTTACAACACTTGTTGCAGGTGCTGAAGGTACACCTTTAAAGACTGCTGCTGAAAACTCATACTTTGAAGAATCTGGTGCCTTTACTGGTGAAACTTCACCTAAAGCACTTGACGAAATGGGTATCGACTATGTAATCATTGGTCACTCAGAAAGAAGACAATACTTCGGTGAAACTGATGAAGACATCAACAAGAAAGCTCACGCTATCTTGAAGAACAACATGCTACCAATCATTTGTTGTGGTGAAACACTAGAACAACGTGAAGCTGGCAAGGCTGAAGAATGGGTTACTGGTCAAATCGAAAATGCTGTTAAAGGCATTTCTGCTGCTGACTTAGCTAAATCCGTTATCGCTTACGAACCAATCTGGGCTATCGGTACTGGTAAGACTGCTACTGCTGATCAAGCACAAGAAATGGTTCACGTAATCCGTGAAAAGATTGCTAGTTTGTACGATGCTGATACTGCTGATAAAGTACGTATCCTTTACGGTGGCTCTGTAAAACCTGCTAACGTTAAAGAATTAATGGCTAAAGAAGATATTGATGGTGGACTTGTTGGTGGTGCATCAATGGATCCAGAATCATTTATCGCTTTAGCAACTTTCAATAAATAATAACTTTGCGGTTAGATATTTATTTTAAGTGCTAAAAAGGTTAAAATTAGTTTGTATTAAAATCATAAAGGAGATTTTTAAAATATGTCTGTAATTACTGATATTTTAGGCCGTGAAGTTCTTGATTCACGTGGTAACCCAACTGTTGAAGTTGAACTATATACTGAACTAGGTGGCTTTGGCCGCGCACTTGTTCCATCAGGTGCTTCAACTGGTGAACACGAAGCTGTTGAATTGCGTGATGGCGACAAATCACGTTTTGGTGGCAAGGGTGTTCTTAAAGCCGTTGCTAACGTAAACGACAAAATTGCTAAAAAGGTTATCGGCATGGACGTTACTGACCAACGTGCTATTGACCAAGCAATGATCGACTTAGATGGTACACCTAACAAGGGTGAACTAGGTGCTAACGCTATTCTTGGTGTTTCACTAGCTGCTGCTCGTGCTGCTGCTGACGAATTAGGTCTTCCATTGTACGAATACCTTGGTGGTCCTAATGCTCACGTATTGCCAACACCTATGATGAACGTTATCAATGGTGGTAAGCATGCTGATAACAACGTTGACTTCCAAGAATTCATGATTTTGCCTGTTGGTGCAAAATCAATGCGTGAAGCCGTTCGTATGGGTTCAGAAACATTCCACTCACTTAAAGCTGTTCTTGAAAGCCGTGGCTTGAACACAGCTGTTGGTGATGAAGGTGGTTTCGCTCCTGACCTTGAAAACAACGAAGCTCCTTTCAAGATTTTGGTTGAAGCTATTGAAAAAGCAGGCTACAAGCCTGGTGAAGATGTTGCTATTGGATTTGACTGTGCATCATCAGAATTTTACAATGCTGAAACACACAAGTACGAACTAAAGGGTGAAGGCGAAAACGGTGCTGTTCTTTCAACAGACGAATTTATCGACTTGCTTGCTGGTATCGTTGACAAGTACCCAGTTGTTACAATCGAAGATCCTATCGATGAAAACGAATGGGAAGACTGGCAAAAAGTTACTGCTAAACTTGGTAAGAAAGTACAACTTGTTGGTGATGACTTGTTCGTTACAAACACAGATTACTTGAAGAAGGGTATTGAAATGGGAGTTTCAAACTCAATCCTTATCAAGCTTAACCAAATCGGTACACTTACAGAAACATTCGAAGCTATCGAAATGGCTAAAGAAGCTGGCTTTACAGCCGTTGTTTCTCACCGTTCAGGTGAAACTGAAGATACTACAATTGCTGACCTTGTTGTTGCTACAAACGCAGGCCAAATCAAGACTGGTTCAATGAGCCGTACAGACCGTATTGCTAAGTACAACCAATTGATGAGAATTGAAGATCAACTTGGCGACCAAGCTGAATTCAAGGGTATCAAGAGTTTCTACAACTTAAACAAATAATTACAAATAAGTAATTAATTAAAACAGCCTTCGGGCTGTTTTTTTTGTACAATGGAATAGTAGATAATATTTGCCGTCTCCAGAGCCGAGAAAATATTAACTGGCTATGCGGACCGACCTGAGCCAAGGTCTCAGGTCTCGGTTTGAAGCCTTGCAAGTTCGGCAAGTCTCCAAACACGCCCGGTGGTGTAAGAGCTAAAGCTCTAACGCCACTTTCACAGCCAGATAATATTTTCTCGGCTCTTCCGACTAGTGTTTTTAATGATTTTAAGAAATTGAAAATAATAATTTACGTCAGTAATATTAATATATATACACTGGAGGATACACGCATGACTTTAAAAATTGCATTTATTGGCTTTGGAAAATCTGCTAATCGTTACCACTTGCCATACCTTAATATCAGAGACAATTTCCAAGTTAAGACAGTCTATACTCGTAAGGCTGTCGATGAAACTTTAGCTCAACCTTACCGTGAGAAAGGTGTTAATTTTACGAATGATTTGGCTGATATTTTAAATGATCCAGAAATTGATGTTGTAACTATTTGTACTCCAGCTCAGACACATTACGAATTAGCTAAACAAGTTATTGAAGCTAAAAAATCAGTCATTGTGGAAAAACCTTTTGTTGATACTTTGGATCATGCTAAGGAATTGATTCAATTAGGTAAGGATAACGGTGTTTTAGTGATGCCTTATCAAAATCGTCGTTTTGATGGTGATTATTTAGCTGCCAAGCAAGTTATTGATCAAGGTTTCCTTGGTGATATTGTTGAAGTTGAATCACATATTGACTACTATCGTCCTAACACTGTTAATCAAAAGGGTACGAAAGAACAAGGTGAGTTTTATGGTCTAGGGATTCATTTGATGGACCGCATGGTAGCTTTGTTTGGTCGTCCTGATCAAGTTGTTTATGATATTCGTAATACGGAAGTACCTGATGCAGTTGATAATTATTTTGATGTTGATCTCCATTATGGTTCAAAGATGAAAGCTAAGATTAAAGTCAGCACTGATGTTGCATCAGAATATCCACGTTTTATTGTTCATGGAATGAATGGTTCTTTCATCAAATATGGTGCTGATCAACAAGAAAATGATTTGAAGGCTGGTATTATGCCAGGAACTTCAGGCTTTGGTGAAGATAGTCCGATGTATTATGGTGTTGCTAAATATCGTAATGCTAACGGGGATTGGATTGAAAAACAAATTAAGACGCCATTGGGTGATTATGGTTTGTATTATGATTCCGTTTATCAAACATTGGTCAATGGTAAACAACGTCTCGTATCAGATGAAGAAATTTTAACTGATATGGAATTACTTGAAGCTGGCTTTTATCAGGCATCGCCTTCAATTTACAATGTTTCAAAATTAAGCTTTTAGTTATAGGGGAAAATAATGAAGTTAGCTTTTAATGATAATGAAAAATTGAAACTAACACTCGAAGGAATACTGGTGGGAGTTTTGTCCGGGTTGGTTGTTAGTATGTTTCGTTGGACAATTGCCCATTCGCTAAAAATGTTTCAAGGTTTGTATATTGCGGCGCGAACGAACATGGCTTTGGTTGTTGGTTTAGTCGGATTGATGGTCATCATTGCCGCTTTAGTAGGTTATTTACTGAAAAAAGAGCCGAATATTTCAGGATCTGGTATTCCACAAGTTGAAGCGCAATTAGGTGGAGAAATGCAGATGAACTGGTGGTCAATTTTATGGCGTAAGTTTGTTGGTGGTATTTTGAGTATTGGACCAGGTTTATTTCTTGGTCGAGAAGGTCCATCAATTCAATTAGGTGCGGCTGTCGGACAAGGTGTCGGCGAGTTGACGCATGATAATGTTGGTGTTAATCAACGTGTATTGATTGCCAGTGGTGCTGCTGCTGGATTATCCGCTGCCTTTAGTGCTCCAATTGCGGGTGCGATGTTTGTTTTGGAGGAAGTTTATCACAATTTTTCACCATTAGTGTGGATTACGTCTTTAGCTAGTGCTGTCAGTGCTAACTTGATTGCTTTGTATGTTTTTGGATTACAACCGGTATTACAAGTTCCTTATAAATATAGTTTGCCTGTTAAATATTATTGGCACTTAATTATTTTAGGAATTATCTTAGGTTTAATGGGACGCTTGTATCAAATTTGTACGTTATCAATGCCAGCAGTATTCAGTTTGACGCGTTTACCACGTTATATTCAGGGAATCATTCCATTGGTTTTGATTGTGCCGTTGGGTATGATGGTGCCACAGTTTATCGGTGGTGGTAATGAAATTATTATTAGTTTGACTAAATATGGTCCCAGTCTGATGTTAATGATTGGATTGTTTATTATACGTTTTGTCTACTCAATGATTTCATATGGATCTGGTGTGCCCGGTGGAATCTTTTTACCAATTCTCAATTTGGGTGCGGTGATTGGAGCTATTTATGCAATTGCAATGAATCAGTTGGGATTGTTGCCACTTTATTTTGAAAGCAATTTGATTATCTTTGCGATGGCAGGTTACTTTGCTTGTATTGGTAAAGCACCTTTCACGGCAATTATTTTGGTCACGGAAATGGTAGGTTCACTCAAGCATCTAATGCCACTTGCCGTGTTGTCGTTAGTTGCCTATATTGTGGTCGACTTATTGAATGGTGCGCCAATTTATGAGGCTTTAAAGGAACGTCTTAATCTCAATTCGGACTATCTCAATCGTGTCAGCAAATTCAATGATCGTTTAGAAGTACCGATTTATGAAGGTAGTTCGATTGATGGAAAATATATTCGTGATATTCCTTTTCCAAAGGATATTTTAGTTGTGTCAGTTTATCGTGGCGAGAGACAATTGATTCCTCGTGGCGATACCTTAATTAAGGCTGGCGATAGACTGGTCTGCATGGTTAATGCAGGTCAACGTGCCAAAGTTTCCGAAAAACTGGCAGATTTGTTCAAAACTATGGACTAGAAATTTGACGTCATTTATGTTATTGTTTTAGGAGTGATTTCAGCTTTCAACACCATGAACGGAGGTTTTACAGGTGTATAATATTATCGAAACATTGTTGATAATCGTATCCATTTTGATAGTAATTGCCGTATTGATGCAACCTACAAAGCAACAAGATGCTTTGAATGCATTGTCTGGTGGTGGTGGGGACCTATTCAGCAACCAGAAGAAACGTGGCTTTGAAGCCTTCATGGTTAAGGTTACCTACGTTTTACTAGTATTGTTCTTTGCGTTTTCGATCATTCTAGTATACTTATCATCTCACTAAGCAATTTATCCTCCTGAAAGTTACTCAGGAGGTTTTTTGTTATATATGCCGTCTCCAGAGCTGAAAATAGTCATTGGCTGTGCGGACCGCTTCGAGCCAAGGTCTCGAAGCTCGGTTTGAAGCCTTGCAAAAGCGGCAAGTCTCCAAACACGCCCGGTGCTGTAATGGCTAAAGCCATAACACCACTTTCACTGCCAATAACTATTTTCAGCTCTTCCGACTAGTTGTTTTTGCTAGTTTGAGTATGTACGATTTTGTCGTGTATTTATAAGATTGTATTTATTAGTACGGTGGATTTGTAAGGAGTAAGTAGTATGAAAATATTACGACCTAAACCATTTTATTTTGATAACGGATCAAAAGCTGTCTTATTGTTACATTCGTTTTCAGGGACTTCCAATGATATGAGACTTTTGGGGCGTTTTCTTGAAAGAAACAATTATTCAGCTTATGCGCCAATGTTTGCGGGCCATGGAACTTCTGAACCGTTGGATATCTTGGAACAGGGTTCGCCTGAAAAATGGTGGCAACAAACGCAAGCTGCAATTCAATTTTTGCAAGAACAACAAAAGACAGAAATCTATGTCTTTGGACTATCATTAGGTGCTATTTTCGCAACGAAGGCATTGGAGGAAATTCCTTCGATTGCTGCTGGTGGTGTTTTTGGATCACCAATCGGTAGTACTGGTTTTCGTGGAATCAGAGAAGCCTTTTTGACTTATGCGAAAAAGGTGTATTCTATTCAACAGGACTTAACAGAAGTTGAAATTGATTCTAAAATGAGAATTGTTAGTTCGAAAATTGATGCTAAGTTAACTGATATTAGAAAAACTTCCGTCGGTGTTACGAACCGATTAGCTGAAATAAAGCGACCATATTTTATCGGTCAAGGTACGAGTGATAAATTAGTCAATCCGGAGGCTGCTCCTAAAGTAGCTACGGACGTTAAAACATCACAGCTACATTTATATAATGCAGGGCATGTTTTAACTATCAACCACGCTCACAATCAACTTGAGAGTGACGTGTTAAATTTTTTAGAAAATAATTGAGGATAGAAATGCCAGATAAAGATAATAAATTAATTGCGGACATACTAGAGGTTTTCAGAAGTAACCCCGACCGTCGCTATAAATCTGAACAGATTGAAGACGTGTTGAGAATGCATGGAGCATCAGCTTTCAAGCGTGTTGTTCAAGCTCTAGCTGTCTTAGAGGGTGAAAGTAAAATTACTTTGACCAATAAAGATGAATTCAAGATGGCCTCACCAGAGACTGTTGTTGAAGGAACATTTAAGGGAAATGATAAGGGTTTTGGTTTCGTTAGATATGACGAAGTTGATCCAGATGCTTTCATTGCCAGAACTAATACGATGTTTGCCGTTAATGGCGATACCGTTAAAGTGAAGATTACTAAGCCTTCAAACCCTTGGATCGACAAGGGACCTGAAGGTGAAATTATTGAAATTGTGGAACGTTCATTAACTAAAGCTGTTGGTGAATTCCACGCTTATAGTGATGCTCAAGTTGAAAAGAGTGGTCACTACGGCTATGTTCAAAGTCACGAAAAGAAAATTGCTTCATACATGATTTTCATTTCCGACAAGGGCTTACACCCACAAATTGGTGATATGGTTCAAGTTTCAATTGACGCATATCCTGATGCTAAGCATCCCCAAAGTATGGAAGGTACTGCACTAGAAATCATTGGTAACAAGAATGATCCTGGTGTTGATATTATGTCAATCGTTGTTGACAATGATATCAATCCGGAATTCCCTAACGAGGTTTTGAAGGAAGCTGAAAAGGTTCCTGATCATGTTTTAGATTCTGATCGTGTTGGTCGTAAAGACTTAACAGACAATATGGTTATCACAATTGATGGGGATGACTCAAAGGATTTTGATGATGCTGTCGGATTAGATATGTTGCCAAACGGTAACTACCATCTAGAAGTTGATATTGCTGATGTTACACACTACGTTAAAGAAGGTTCTCCACTTGATGAAGAAGCTTATGCACGTGGGACAAGTACTTACTTAGTTGACCGAGTAATCCCAATGTTGCCATTTAGATTGTCAAACGGAATTTGTTCATTGAATCCTGGTGAAGACCGTCTAGCTTTGACTTGTGAAATGGAAATCGACCATGCGGGTAATGTTATTAAACATGACATTTATCCTAGTGTGATTAGATCTAAGTATCGTATGACTTACAACAACGTTAATGAAATTCTTAAGGGCGACGAAGAGTTGACTGAAGAATATGCACCAGTTGTGCCAATGCTTAAAGAAATGGCTGAACTACATGAAATCTTGTTCAACAAGCGTCATGAACGTGGTGCCATTGATTTTGAAGAAACAGAAGCACAAATCATCGTTGATGAAAATGGTAAGCCAATCGACATCAAGCTTAGAGAACGTGGTACATCTGAAAAGATGATCGAATCATTCATGTTGGCAGCTAATGAAACAGTTGCTGAACACTACAATGTTAAACATGTACCATTCTTATACCGTGTCCACGAAAAGCCTGATGAAGAAAAGATTAAGAACTTCTTTGAATTTGCTGCTGCTATGGGTGTGCAAGTTAAGGGTAATTTGAAAGAAATTACACCAAAGATGTTCCAAAATGTTTTAGCCAGTGTTGTCGGAACTCCTGAAGAACAAGTTGTTACAATTATGTTATTGAGAAGTTTACAACAAGCTAGATATTCTGACGAACCACTTGGTCACTTTGGTTTAGCTGCTAAGTACTACACTCACTTTACATCACCAATCAGACGTTACCCTGATTTGACAGTTCACCGTATGATTCACAGTTATGCTGAAAATGGCTTTACTGACGAGGAACAAACAAAATGGGGCAACAAACTTCAAGAAATTGCTGAACACACATCTGGTCGTGAAAGAATTTCAATTAACGCTGAACGTGCTGTTGACGATTTGAAGAAGACTGAATATATGGCTGATCAAGTTGGAAATACTTTTGATGCTGTTGTTAGTTCCGTGACAAGTTTCGGAATGTTCATTCAATTGGATAACACGGTTGAAGGTTTGATTCATATTTCTAACATGAAGGATGACTTCTATGAATATGATGAGAAGAGCATGTCAATGCATGGCCGTGGTACTGGTAAGACATTCAAGGTTGGTGAACCAATCAAAGTTAAACTTATCAGAGCTGATGTTGAACACAGACAAATTGACTTTGAACGTGTCTTGACACCTGAAGAACAAGAACAAGCTGATAAACGTGAAGCTGAATTTAAGAAGAAACGTTCAATGCAACATGGACGCGGACGTGGAGGTCATGGTCGCCACAATGATAGTAAGAACCATGGAGATAAGAATAGCCATAAGAGACGTGGTAAATACGAAAGTCGGTGATTCTGTTGAAGAAACATCATACAAAAGCTGCTAATGAAGTAGCTAATAATCGTAAAGCTCGTCATGATTATAGTATTTTAGAAACCTATGAGGCGGGTATATCTTTGACAGGGACTGAGATCAAATCAGTTCGTGCCAGCAAAATGAACATTAAAGATGGTTTCGTGCAAGCTAGAAATGGTGAACTTTGGTTAGAAAATGTTAATATCAGCATTTATGATCAAGGTAATCAATTCAATCACGATCCATTGCGTAATCGGAAATTACTTTTGCACAAGAAAGAAATTCGCAAGATTACAGCAAGTGTTCAAGAAAAAGGTATTACAGTGGTACCTTTGAAAGTTTATCTGAAGCATGGTTTCGCTAAAGTATTGATTGGCGTGGCTGAAGGTAAGAAACAATATGATAAGCGTGAAACAATTAAAAAACGTGATCAAGAGCGAGAAATTAGACGTGTTATGAAAAATGCGTATTAATTAAGCGGTGATCGCTTTTTTTTTTGACCAAATTTAGCGTATCCTTAAGTTTAAATGATAGGGGATGATGTGATGAAAATAGGTTTCTTCTCGAGTTCAACGCCAATTACAGCTATTTCACCAGAACGTTTTGTCAGAGCTAAAAAGTTCTTGGAGAGTAAGGGATGTACTTTAGTCGCTGGTAATTTAACAGGTCAACAAGATTGTTATCGAGCAGGCAGTATCAAACAACGAGCTGCAGAAATTAATCAGCTAATTTATGATGAGTCAATTGATGTTTTAATGGCGACGATTGGTGGGTTGAACACGAACGCCATTTTGAAGTATATCGACTTCGATTATTTACAAGCTCATCCCAAGACTATTGTTGGTTATTCTGATACGACAGCTTTCTTATTGGCAGTCTATACGCAAGCACCAGCCTGCCGAGTTTTGTATGGACCAGCATTAGTTGCCTCATTTGGAGAATTTCCACCACTAGTTGATTATACTTGGGCTAGTTTTGAACAAGTTATCGACAATCCGGCAAATGTTACATTGACGGCACCACAGTATTGGACGGATGAACAAGTGAATTGGGATAATTTCACACGGTCAAAAAAGCTTATTTCAAACCACTGGGGTTATACACAAGTAGCTACTTTGGAAGGTAAAATTGTTGGTGGCAATTTGGATACGATGTCAGGAATTATTGGTTCGCAATACTTTCCTAAATTTTCAGCCAATGACCTACTGCTGATTGAAGATGCAGAAAAGGATGCTGCGATTGTTGAGAAAAATTTTTCGATGCTGGACAACCTAGGTGTATTTGACCAAGTTAAGGGTATAATTTTAGGTAAACATGCATTGTTTGATGACTTAAAAACACAACGGCGACCTATCGATATTTTGCTAGAAATTTTGGGTCAAAGACAGATTCCAATTATTTACGATTATGATTCATGTCATACGGTACCTATGATGACAACGCCACTTGGCAATTATGCCAAATTTGATGCTGAAACAATGCAGGTCAGTTTTTCACAGTATTCAATATGATAAAATTAAGTTAATAAGTTCCAACGGGGGAAATTATGAAAAAATTCTGGGGTGTCTTCCTAACTTTTTTAGGTATTTTATTAGCTTTGCATACGACATCAATCAATGTTTTTGCTGACAATAAGTATCGAATCAAAAATTACAACATTGTGGCGAACGTACAAAAAAATGGTGACATTGAAATGACGCAGCGTCTGAATTATCAGTTCGATGGTGATTTTCATGGTGTTTATTATAATCAGAGTTTAAATAAATTGCAGGGTGTTACGCAGCCTAAGGTTTATATTGATACTGGTTCTCAAGTGATTCCGGCTAAAGAGTCGAACAGTGGTGCTGATAACACTGTTAAAGTGACAAAAACGAAGAAGAAACTTGGTTTAAAAGTTTATCATGAGGTTTCGACTTCAGATGTGACATTTATTTATAAATATACCCTCAAAGGTGCAGTCATAAACTATAACGATACAGCCGTTATGAATTGGTTAATTTTGAGTGGCTGGGATAATGTTTTGAGTAATATCAAAATAACAATCAATTTACCAGAGAAAAATATTCCACAACTACAAGCTTGGGCACACGGTCCATTGCTGGGGCATAACCAAGTTAATCGCAAAAAGGGTCAGGTCGTTATGACGGTTCCTGAATTAACAGATGATGATTCGATTAGAAGTAAGATGCTTTTCCCAGTTAGTGTAACGTCTGCCAATCCTAATGTTGTCCATAAAGACATGAAGGCTAAAGTCAGAGCTGAAGAAAAGCAGTACGCAATTGCGGCTAACCAATCGCGGCGTAAACAAGATGGAATTTATTGGTCATTGATGGTATTTGGTATCTTGGTGATTGCAGCCATTTACTTATACAAGATAATTGCGATGAAAAAATATCCGGCAACGAAACATCAAATTCCGACACCTTTGTATCACAGTTTTGATGCTCCAGAATTTCTACCTAGTTTTAGTAAAGTGATTTTGGAACGATTGCATGATGCAGACAGTATTTCATTGACCGCTGATTTAATGAATGAAGTTGGTCACCGACGGATGAAGTTAGAAAAGCTTGGGAATACTTTTGAAATTACGGCTTTAGTTCCACCGACAAACGATTTCTTCAAGTACATGATCAATGACGTTGGCGATGGCAAAAAAGTTACGCTTCGAGCTATTAAGAATGAAGCAAAAGATTATGACGGTAAGAAACGAGTTTCTGATAATTTCGATAATTGGGCTGAAAATGCGGTTAAGAATCGTGAACAATATTTAGACTTACATAATATGGATATTGTCAAAGGGTTCAGTTTAGCCGCCATTACAACCGACATCATTGCGGCAATTATGTTCATGATAACTTTATTATTCAATAAACCATTGTTGTGGCCTGCAGTTATTCTTGTAACGTTAGCTGTATTAGTTTGGATTGTTTACTGGTTAATTAGAAAACGAGTAACGCCTTATACTGATAAAGGTGAGATAGCAGTCAATCAAATTCGAGCTTTCAAACGAATGTTGGAAGATATTGATGATATCAAGATGGCTGAAGTTGGTGATATTATCTTGTGGGAACAATTCATTCCATATGCCGTTGCCTTTGGTATTTCTGAGAAAGTTATTAAAGCATTGAAAGTTCAATTTACACCAGAGCAATTAGGACAATCAATTGCCGTGGTTAATTATATTGGCTTTACTAATTCGTTTGGAGCAGCAAGTAGTGGCTTCCAAACAGCCTTTATCGGCGCCATCGGAGCAAGTGGTTCCGCAAGTATTTCCGGAGGATCAGGTGGATTCTCTGGAGGTGGCGGAGGCGGTGGTTTCGGAGGAGGATCTGGGGGTGCATTTTAGAGAGAGGGCGAAGACAGGGCGGTCAGCTCCCGAGCATTTGCATGACTTAATGAATTATCCGCGTACTTTGCGGATGATTCATTAAGTTAGGCAAAGCGGAAGGAGTTGCCCTGTCGTAGCCCGTTTCAGAGCCACTGCCCATATAAACCATAAAGCCAAAGTCTAAAACAAATTATCACTTTAAAAAACACACCATAAACGAATAACAAAACCAAACTTTTTCACAAAAATAAAACAAGACTAGTAATCCTAATTGGGATTTGCCTAGTCTTGTTTTTTCATAAGCAATAATTAAATATGATAAAATATCTCTATCAAATAATCGGGGGTAAAAATGAAAAAATTATGGGGCTTTTTCCTCGTATTTATTAGTATCATCTGTGCCTTTAACGTTACAACAACAGTTAAAGCAGATGGTGACTATCAAATTGAAAAGTATCATGCACAAGCGGACATTCAAAAGAATGGTGATATTGAATTGACACAGCGAATCAATTATCAATTCGATGGTGATTTCCATGGTGTCTACTACAATCAAAATATTCAGGGTATTAAGGGTGCGACTGATCCGCAGGTATTTATTAAAAATGGAAGTAAAGAGACTCCATTAGTACAAAGTGATAGCGGTCAAGAAAATACTTTTAAAGTAACTCGCACAAAAGATAGTATGGGTCTAAAAGTTTATCATTCGGCATCGACAGAGAATTTAACTTTTATTTACAAATATCGCTTGCTAGGAGCCGTAACTAATTATCAAGATACAGCGGAATTGAATTGGAAAATGATTGGTGGGGGCTGGGACAAAACGTTACATAACGTTATTTTGACAGTTAATTTACCACAAGGGGATGTGTCTAAATTACAAGCTTGGACGCATGGTCCTTCTGAGGGTTATACCGATGTCAATCGTAAACAAGGTCAAGTTAAAATGACACTGGATAAATTACCGGCCCATCAAGTGGTGGAGACACACATGATTTTTCCAACGAGTGTTACAGCCGATAATTTAAACGTCGTTAATAAAAAGCGTAAGTCACAAGTATTAGCACAGGAAAAACAATTAGTGTTGGATGCTAATGCCCAACGTGAACGTAAGAAAATGATTTATCGGGTCATAATGGCATTTGGTGCAATTGTAGTTTTGCTAATTTATTTAGTGAGATTTTACCAATTTCGTAAGTATCCAGGGAATAAACATGTCATTCCCACACCATTGCATCATTATTTCGATGAGCCTGATTTTCTACCTAGTTTTACCAAAGTTGTTTTAGATAAGACGGACCGAGCCGATAGTTTATCATTAACGGCTGATTTATTGGTTGAAGTGGGTCAGCGACGTATGAAAATTGACAAGGTGAAACGAAGTTATGAAATCACGGCTTTAGTTCCACCAACCAATCCGTTCTTTAAATATTTGATTGAAGAAATCGGAGACGGTCAAAAGGTTAGTTTGAAACAAATTAAACTATCAACTAAGGGTTCTGGTAAAAAGGCTCGAAGATTGGGTAAAAAATTTGAGAAGTGGTCGAAAGTAGCAGCTAAGGGTCGTGAAAAATATTTGGACTTGGACAATTTAAATATCGTCAAAGATTTTCAATTAGCAGCCATTTCAACAAGCATTATTGTCTTTTTAATGTGGATCGTATCGATTATTTTTGCCAAAAATATCTTAATTAGTGGTGCCTTAATGCTAGTATCTGTAGCAATCTTTTGGATTATTTACATCGTCGCTAAACACAAAGTGACCCCATATACTGATGAGGGTGAGGACGAAGTAAATAAAATTCGTGCTTTTAAACGGATGTTAAAAGATATCGATGATATTAAAATGGCTGAGGTCGGGGATTTGATTCTCTGGGAGCAATTATTGCCTTATGCAGTCGTTTTTGGAGTTTCTGATAAAGTTATTAAGGCATTGAAGGTTAACTTCAGTGCGGAGCAACTAGACAATTCCTTAGTGATTCCTTATTACATAGGAGCACATAGTTTTATCAACTCAAGTTCGTCTGGGTTCCAGTCATCATTTACGAGTGCCATATCGAGTGGTAACGGTAGTTCATCAAGTGTATCAGGTGGATCTGGAGGTTTCTCTGGTGGTTCATCAGGTGGTTTTGGTGGTGGCTCCGGTGGTGGAGCTTTCTAAATTAGTGTAAAAAAATAGGCTGAGAAATTATTCTCAGTCTATTTTGTTATCTTAAAAATTAAACGTGACGACGTTTGAAGTAAACAGTACCAAGTAGAATAACCAGACCCATCAAACTTACTGCCAAACCTGATTTAGAACCAGTTTGTGGAAGTGTGTTGTTTGTGCTAGTTGAATTGCTGCTACCAGGGTTAGTAATGATACCACCATTGTTGTTATTGTTGCCGTTATTGTTTGAACCAGGATTGCTTGGATCAACAATTACGCCACCGCCATTGTTGTTGTTTTCATTACCACTGTTGTTACCTTCATTGTTGCCATCAACATCGGGGTTACCTTCGTTGCCACCGTTGTTGTTATCGCCTTCGTTAGTATCTTCTTCATTATCGTCTTTTTCATCAATGTCTGGATCTTCTGGATCAGTTGTGTTGCCACCACCGTCGGAACCTTCAGTACGTGAGTCAACAGCTTGAATAGTTTGAATATCTTGTTCTCCAGATTCGATTGTGAAATAAAGTTTATCATTATTAATTTCATAACCGTTTGGAGCACTAGTTTCTACAAAATAATAATCACCGGGTTTTAAACCATCGATGGTAATCATGCCATTTTCATCAGTAACTTTTTTTTCTACAAATTCACCTGTAGCTGTATATAAGGAATATTCAGCACCAGGGACGCCAGTTGACATATCTTTCTCATCAACTTTATGTAATTTGACAAAATAGGAATCATCAAATACTAAATCTTCATCTTTAGTGTTTTCAAAAGTAATTAATTCAGGCGTGAAACTTCCATCTTCATTGTTATCGCCAATTGTGACTGTATGAATTGTATCAGATACTTCATAACCTGCAGGAGCATCAATTTCTTGAATGGTATATGTTCCTTGTTTGAGATTATACATGTGTCCGATACCTAGACTGTCGGTTGTAATAGTTCCAACTTCGTTACCATCTGCATCTTTGACGACGAACTTTGCTCCGGCTAAACGATACTTGGTATCTTTATCAACCTTCATAATGATAATTGAACCTTCTTCATCTTCGTGAGTTTCTGTTGAAGGTTCATCTTTAGTAATTACAGGAACTACTTCTGAATTTTTACCAGAGATTGTAAAAGGAATCTTAGCGGTATTGGGTTCATAACCTGCAGGTGATTTTGTTTCAATAAAGTAGTAATTTCCCTTATCTAACTTATCAACTGAAAGTTGGCCCTTTTCATCAGTAGTTAATTTTTCAGCAACAAGTTTACCATCTTCCGTGTAAAGACTAAATTCGGCTCCCTTTAAAGGTGAGTTATCATCAGCACTTTGCTTAGTGAGTAAAACGCCACCTTTAATGGCAACACCGTTACCATTTCCAGAGTTAGTTCCGCCTGAGACGCTTCCGGAAGCATTATCTTGATTATTTGTTCCTCCGGTACCGGAACCATTGTTTCCCCATGTAAAGGAAGCGTTGTTTTTAAATTTATGACCATTAGTTGCATTGTTTTGGTCGACTATTTTAGTTTGAAACTTAACAACGTAAAATTGATCTTCTTTAGGTAAGTCTGAAATAGTAAATTGATCAGAAATACTGTTTTCATTTGGGTCAACTTTATATCCAGAAATTGGTTTGTTTTTATCGTAACTGTAAAATCCTGGCGAAGTAGTAGACCACTTTGCTTCATAAATATTTAAAGAACCAGGAATATAAGATTGATCATCGTTGATGAGTTCTTTAATTTGAAGATTTGGAAATGAAGTGCTATTTCTATTTACTAAAATTGACCATGTGATTATTGAATTGCCATCAGCATCTTTTTCAATAACACCTCGTTTAGAAAAGTCATCATCAGAATCAGTAATGGTCATATTATCGTGAATATCGCCAATTTGAACATCATTGTTACCAATAACATAGTTTTTTCCAACGCCAATACCATCAGTAATGTTTAAAGACCCCTCATAATCAGTCTTGCCGTCAACGTTGTCAAAAGTTACTTTGACATAGCTGACACCATTACTATCGATACCTAACACAGCATTTCCGATAACATCACCATTATCATCAACCACCTTAAAGGTTTCACCTGGTTTTTTAACTTTTAGTTGCTCAGGCAATTCAACTGTCCAAGTATCACCGTTAGCTAAATCAGGTTGCAAGTCTTTTGAAGACCAGTCGAGTGTTAGATTAATGTTACTAGCTGTACCATAATTCTTTTGCTGAATCGACATACCAGTTAATAGCCCGTTCTTACCAGCACTAGTAGTGTAGTCAGCAGCTTTAGTAGTAGTTGTCTGGCTAGAAAAGACTAGAATCACTAATCCTAATGCCGCGACAAAAGCTACTAAAAAATTGCGTAATTTTTTCCCCATAAAATTTTCCCCTTTCTATTTGAATACAAATATAATTATAGAATGAATAAATTATACTTAAAAGGGGATACGGAAATTAATTATTAATAAATTAATTTTTCTTTCTAAGCCTTACTAATAGGAAGTTTCTCGTTTGTAACTGCTACCATATCTTGTGAAATTTTGGAAAGCTATACAATATGTTGAATAGAAGTGATATCATAATGAATGTTGTTTTTTTACAAATAGAGAATTAATTGAGGTATGGAGGAGAATAATGATGATCGTATTGAGCGGCGCAATTGGAGCCGGTAAAAGTTCATTGGCAAAATTATTATCAGAACATTTAGGAACAGAGGCTTTCTATGAACAGGTTGATAATAACCCCGTTTTGCCACTATTTTATAAGGACCCTAAGAAGTATGCTTTCTTGCTACAAATTTACTTCTTAAACAAACGTTTTGAATCAATCAAGAAAGCTATGGTACAAGATAATAATGTTTTGGACCGTTCTATCTATGAAGATTCACTATTTTTCCATATGAATGCTGATATGGGTCGTGCTACACCACAAGAAGTTAAAGTTTATGATGAATTGCTAGACAATATGATGCAAGAACTACCATATGCAGCAGCTAAGAAGACTCCTGATTTGTTAGTACACTTGGACATTTCATACGACACAATGATCCACCGTATCGAAAAACGTGGCCGTTCATATGAACAACCAGAACAAGATCCAACACTTCCAGAATACTACCACCAACTATTAGACCGTTACGACGGCTGGTATGACGACTATGATTACAGTCCTAAGATGAAACTAGATGGCGACAAATATGACTTTGTTGAAAATCCAGAAGATCGTCAAAAGGTACTTGATTTAATCGACGAACAATTACGTCAACGTGGTACATTAGACTAATACGTAGATTTAATTAAAATACTGTTGTTAGATGATAAGAAGAAATTCAGATAGAAATACTATCTGGGTTTCTTTTTTTTGCTATATTGTCCGAATCAACTTAAAAACTAGCAATAAATTAGTCCGCATAGCCATTTGATATTTTTCTCAGCTCTGGAGACGGCATTAACTTGCGACCAAACAAAAAATAAGATAACCTATTAAAGGCAGTTTGCACTGGTAACCTGCTATATTAACTAAAACAGTGGAGGTTTTACTTTGAGTAATTTAAAAACAAGAGATATCACTCAATTGGCATTGATTGCAGCTCTCTATGTAGCTGTAACAATCGCACCAGGAATTTCGGCCTTTTCGTATGGTCAAATTCAATTTCGTGTTTCTGAAATTTTAATGTTATTACCATTCTTTAATCATAAGTACAGCTGGTCTTTGATTGTCGGATGTTTTATTTCAAATCTTTTCAGTGCCCAATTAGGGATGTACGATATCGTCTTAGGAACTTTAGCAACAGCCGTTGCTTGTTACATCATCACAAGAATTCCCGCACGCAACAGTCTACTTTGGACAGTGCCAGTTGTTTGTGCCGTAGTTAACGGTATTATCGTTGGTGCCGAATTGCACTTCGTTTTGAAGTTACCATTTTGGCTAAACCTAGTCACAGTTGGCTTTGGTGAACTAGTTGTCGTGGCTGTTGGTGCAGTGATCTTCTATTTCTTAATGGAAAACAAAAGTTTCAGCAAATTAATAAGGTAAGACGAGGATGAAGGAAGTGATTCCTTCATTTTTTTGTTATAATCTACTTTATAAAGTATTGTGAGGAGATGTGTTTATATGAATATCGGAATTTTTACCGATACATACTTCCCCCAAGTGAGTGGGGTAGCTACATCAATCCAGACATTGAAAAATGACTTAGAGCGCAAAGGTCACTCAGTTTATATTTTTACAACAACTGATCCCAATGTGCCCAAGAACACAATTGAGCCAAACATCTTTCGTCTGACTAGTGTGCCTTTTATCTCATTCACCGATCGAAGAATTGCTATTCGCGGAATGTTCCATGCCGTTGATTTGGCTAAAGAATTAAAGTTGGATATTATCCACACACAAACGGAATTTTCATTAGGAATGATGGGAAAGTTTGTGGCTAAGCAGTTAAAAATTCCATTTGTTCACACATATCACACAATGTATGAAGACTATTTACATTATGTTTTAAACGGTCACTTGTTGAAACCATACCATGTTAAACAAATGACTCGTCTATTCTTGAAAAACGCTTCAGGAGTCGTAGCTCCCAGTGTGCAAGTTAAAGAAACAATGGATCGTTATGATATCAAGACACCGATTTCGATTATTCCAACCGGAGTTGATCTGTCAGAGTATACTAAGCCGGTCAATGCGACTGCAGTTCGTGAGAAACTTGGAATTGCGGAAGATACACCAGTTATTTTGATGTTGAGTCGAATTGCTTTAGAGAAAAAAATTGATCATATGTTGCGATCAATGCCAGAGTTGTTGAAATATAACCCGAAGATTATGTTAGTAATTGTTGGTGATGGTCCCGATATGGACGAATTAGTCCAGATGAGTAAAGATCTTGGCATTAGTGCTAACGTTATTTTTACTGGTGAAATCGAGCATGATCAAATTTCGCCTTATTATCATATGGCTAATATTTTCGTTTCATCAAGTGATACTGAATCACAAGGTTTGACTTACATTGAAGCGATTGCATCAGGTACGAAAATCATTGTTCGGAGTGCACCTTATACAGACGCCTTGTTGACTGATCCTTCAGTTGGTGTAACATTCAACGAAGATGACCAGTTAGTACCTAAAATTAAGACGTATCTCGATCACCCTAATTCATTTGATGACCGTGAAGCTCGCCAAAAGGTACTATATGGTATTTCATCTGATGGATTTGGTAATTCAATTCTTGACTTCTACCGTCGAGCTGAAGATTACTTTGTGAGAGAGAAACTTTCAGATTCATCAATTGATCCAGAGGAGTATTCGAATGATTAAGATTAATATGTTTTCATCTGCAGATAAAGTTGCTGGCCAAGGGGTTGGTAGTGCTTATAAGGAATTGATTGGTTTGTTGAAAGATCACTTTAGTGATGAATTTGACGTTAAAATCAATGACTATCATGCAAGTGATTTGAGCCACTATCACACAATTGATCCCCAATTTTACTTGTCGACTTTTTCTAAAAAACGTGGTCGTAAGATTGGCTACGTACACTTTTTGCCTGAAACACTAGAGGGTAGTATTAAATTACCTGAACCAGCAAAGAGTGTCTTCTATAAATATGTCATTAGCTTTTACAAACGCATGGATCAAATTGTGGTCGTTAACCCAACTTTTATTGATAAGTTGGTTGCTCATGGTTTGGACCGCAAAAAAATCAAATATATTCCAAACTTTGTTTCAACCGAAAATTTCTACGAAAAGACTGCTGAAGAAAAAGCTGATTTTCGTAAGAAATTAGGTATTCCTGAAGATAAGTTTGTTGTCTTTGGTGATGGCCAAGTTCAAGAACGTAAGGGTGTTGATGACTTTTACAAATTAGCACAGACTAACCCTGACATTCAGTTTATTTGGGCGGGTGGCTTTTCATTCGGTAAAATCACTGATGGTTATGACCGATATAAAGATATGATTGAAAATGCACCAAGTAATATGACGTTCACAGGAATAGTTGATAGAAATGATTTAGTAAACTACTATAATATTTGTGATTTATTCTTACTTCCTTCATATGATGAATTGTTCCCAATGTCTGTTTTGGAAGCTTTCAGTTGTGGTGCACCGGTACTCTTGCGTGATTTGGAATTGTATCGTGCGATTATCGATGGCTACTATCAAAAGGCTGATGGTTTTGCTGACATGAATGCTTTTATCAACAAGGCTAATCAGGACCGTTCTATTTTGGATGATTTCAAGAAAAAATCTAGAGAAGCTACTAATCAATACTCAGAAGAAAATTTGAGTAAAATTTGGTATGATTTCTATACGAGTCAATATAATATTGCAAACGGGATAAATAATGAGTAGAAAACAAATTGCTGCACTTTTTGTAATGCTGGGATTAGGAATCGGTATTTTCTGGTGGGAAGCTAGAAAGATTGATTTCAATTCTTTAGTTTCAACTTTTAAAAGTTTGAACTACTTTTGGCTAGCGGTAGCGTTCTTATCAATTATGCTATCGTATGGTGTTGAAGCCTTAGTTTTGCATACACTTTTAAAAAAGAAAGAGGATCGGAAGTTTGGTTGGTGGGAAATGTATCGTATTCCACTTATCCAAGCTTTGTTTAATGCGATAACGCCATTTTCATCTGGTGGACAACCCGCTCAATTGGTTGGTTTGATGCAATCGAAAATCGATGGTGGTCGGGCTAGTTCAGTGTTACTGATGAAATTCGTTATTTACCAAGCGATGGTTTTAGTTAACTTCATTATTGCAATGTTAGTTAGTTTTAACAGTGTTGCTAAGCACTTTTCCGGTTTAGCGACGTTGATTGTCTTTGGGATGGTCATTCACGTTGTTACCATTTCTTTCTTGTTGATGATTATGTATTACTACGATTTCACAAAAAAAATGGTACAAATCGTTTTGAAACCGGTTTTATTTTTTCTTAAAGAGGAAAAACGTGATAAAATCTTACAGTCAGCTACGAATTATATCGATAGTTTCTATGAGGAGAGTCTAGTTCTAAAGCGCGAGAAGGCTAAAGTTGTTAAAGCTTCACTCTTAACCATCGTGCAACTATTCTTGTATTATTTCGTAGTCTACTTTGTTTTACTGGCTTTAAATTGTGATCATGTCAATGTCGTCGATGTTTTAGTGATGCACATCATGATTGTTATGATTGTCTCAATTTTCCCAATCCCTGGTGGATCAGGTGGGGCGGAATTCAGTTTCAAGACATTGTTTGCTGGATTTATACCTTCTCCTTCAGGATTAATCTTGGGTATGTTTTTATGGAGATTTATTACGTATTATTTGGGGATGTTCTTAGGGATTATTGCAGTTTCGAAGAAACCGAAAATTGAACAACAAGTTGCTAATAAATCTATGGAGCGAAAATAATGAAGCGTATTACTAAAGGTATTTCTAATTTTTTAAATACTAGGCTAGGCTTTGTAATCCTAGCTGTAGTGCTATATACTCTTAAAACCATTTATGCTTACGAAACGAAGTTTAACTTAGGTGTTAAGGGTTCGATCCAAACTTTCTTGATGATTATCAATCCGATTCCAGTCATGTTATTACTGTTTGGTATCTCATTGTATATGAAGGGAAGAAAGTCTTATATCTTCCTTTTGATCATTGATTTCTTGGATACGGTCTGGTTATTCTCGAATATTTTGTATTATCGTGAATTCTCAGACTTTTTGACAATGGTATTAATTAAGGGTTCAGGCTCAGTTTCAAACAACTTGGGTAAAAGTATCCTTGGTATTCTGAAACCATCTGACTTCTTAGTTTTTATTGATGTAATCATCTTGATATTATTGTTGGCATTCCATGTTATCAAGATGGATGTCAAACGTCTAAATTGGCGTATTCCAGTGTTAATTAGTTCATTAGCTGTGTTGTTATTTGGTGCAAACCTAACATTAGCTGAAAGTGATCGTTCACAACTTTTAACAAGAACTTTTGATAACAACTACATCGTGAAATATCTCGGACTAAACGTTTTTAATGTGTACGATATGGTCAAAACGACCCAGACGAACGCGGTTAAGTCACAAGCGAAGAGTTCAGATATTGACTCGATTGAGAAATACATGAAAGATAACTATGTTCAACCAAATGTTGAATATACTGGTGTTGCTAAAGGCAAGAATGTCTTTATCATTCACTTGGAGAGTTTGCAACAATTCATGATTGACTATAAGTGGGATGGACAAGAAGTTACACCTAACCTTAATAAAATTTATCATGAAGACGATACCTTGAGTTTTGATAACTTCTTTAATCAAGTTGGTCAAGGTAAGACAGCCGATGCTGAATTGATGCTTGAAAACTCACTCTTTGGATTGCCAGAAGGATCAGCCATGGTTACTGATGGTACAACCAATACCTTCCAAGCAGCTCCAGCTATCTTAGATCAAGAGGCTGGCTATACGTCAGCTTCATTCCATGGGGATGTACCAAGTTTCTGGAACCGTGATAATGCTTATAAATCATGGGGCTATGATTACTTCTTCAGTTCTAACTACTATAAAGAGAAGAAGAGTTATAACGTCGGTTATGGTATGAAGGATAAGATTTTCTTGAGAGATTCTGCGCAATACATCGAACAATTGCCACAACCTTTCTATGCAAAATTGATTACAGTTACAAACCACTATCCATATACTCTGGATAAGAAGAATCAAACAATTGAAAAGACTGATACTGGCGATAAGACCGTGGATGGCTATGTCCAAACAGCGCATTACTTGGATCAATCAATCGGTGAATTTATGGCTTGGTTGAAAGAGACAGGCTTAGATAAGAATAGTATGGTCGTACTCTATGGTGATCACTATGGTATTTCGAATAATCATAAGAAGGCTATGTCTAAGTTAACTGGTATTAAAGGATTCAATGAATTTAATGATGCACAGTATCAACGTGTGCCATTTATGATTCACATGGATGGACTAAAGGGTGGCATCAACCATACATATGGTGGTGAAATCGATGTTCTTCCAACACTCTTGAACTTATTAGGTGTTGATAATAAGAATATGGTTCAATTTGGTAGTGATCTACTTTCTAGCGAGCACTCGCAAGTCGTGGCATTTAGAAATGGTAATTTTGTTTCGCCT
Source organism: Companilactobacillus nantensis DSM 16982 (assembly GCF_001435815.1). Lineage (GTDB taxonomy): Bacteria > Bacillota > Bacilli > Lactobacillales > Lactobacillaceae > Companilactobacillus > Companilactobacillus nantensis. The sequence continues at coordinate 35,750 of NZ_AZFV01000028.1, forward strand.
ACGGTAACGAAGGTTGGAGGAACTTACTATAATACCAAGACTGGTAAAGTGGATAAGAAGATCTCGAAGACTGAAAAAGAGAAACTATCTAATAGAGTAACAACTGAATTGTCATTGTCAGATCGTGTTATCAATGGAGATCTCTTGAGATTCCATAAACTACCTGGCTTTACAACTGTTAACAAGAAAGACTATTCATATAAGAAGAGTACAGCATTGAAAGAACTTAAGAAGGCACGTAAGAAGAACGGGACTAGTCTATTGGCTCAGAACGATAATAAGTCGATGGTTGATCTCTATCAAACAGATGCGCCAGAATTGAGCTCTGACAAGTAAATAGAAGCACTGGAGAGTAATTATTCTCTGGTGCTTTTTTTTGTATGGACAAGGCTTTGTAATAGGTAGTATTATGGTATTCAACAAGACATATTGATTGACTTTTAAAAAAAGTTCAACTTTTTTGCAAAAAAGGGTTGCGCACACTTAA
>NZ_AZFV01000029.1 GCF_001435815.1 Companilactobacillus nantensis DSM 16982
CCATGCCGGGCGCACATAAAAAAATAACCATAACAGCCTGTTTTAGGTTGATATGGTTATTACTTGTTAACTTATTTAGTTTTTTTCGTTATATAGGCAGTGGCTCTAAAACGAGCTACACAGGCCAATTTCTTCCGCTTTGCCTAACTTCCCAAATCATCCACAAAGTTCAGCGGATAATTCGTGAAGTCATGCAAATGCTCGGAAATTCTCGGGCCTGTTTCACTCTCTTATATTTGAAACGAGTTCCGACAGGGCAACTCCTTCCGCTTTTCATAGAACTGTAAATCACACGCAAGACCAGCGTGTAATTCACAGTTCTACGAAAATGCTCGGGAGCTGACCGCCCTGTCTACACTCTCTCTAGAATTCTGCATTACCCGGTGTTCTAGGATAAGCAATGACATCTCTGATATTTTCCATACCTGTGATGTACATGATCAATCTTTCAAATCCGATACCGAAACCTGAGTGAACTGTACCACCGTACTTACGTAATTCTAAGTACCACTTGTAGTCGTCTTCGTTCATATCAAGTTCAGCCATTCTTGCTTCTAGCTTATCAAGACGTTCCTCACGTTGTGAACCACCAATCAATTCACCGATTTCTGGAACTAACAAGTCAGCTGCTGCAACTGTCTTGCCATCTTCGTTAGCACGCATGTAGAATGCCTTGAAGTCTTTAGGATAGTCTGTGATGAACACTGGCTTCTTGTAAACTTGTTCTGACAAGTAACGTTCATGTTCTGAATCTAAGTCAAGTCCCCAATAAGGTTTAACTTCAAATTCAACATCTGTGGCTTTTTCCAAAATGTCGATTGCATCTGTATAAGTTACGTGAGCAAATTCTTCGCCAGCAGTAGCTTTCAAACGGTCAATCAATGTGTTATCAACGTTTTCGTTCAAGAAATCAAGTTCTTCTTTAGCATGATCCATTACGTAGTTAATAACGTATTTCAACAATGCTTCAGAACAATCCATTTCATCTTTCAAATCAGCGAAAGCCATTTCTGGTTCAATCATCCAGAATTCTGAAGCATGACGACCAGTATGTGAGTTTTCAGCTCTAAATGTAGGACCGAATGTATAAACGTTTCTGAATGCCAAAGCAAATGGTTCAACTTCTAGTTGGCCACTAACTGTAAGGTTAGTTTCCTTTCTAAAGAAGTCTTCGTTGTAATCAACTTTACCTTCGTCTGTCTTTGGTACATTGTTCATATCAAGTGTTGTTACTTGGAACATTTCACCGGCACCTTCAGCATCAGAACTAGTGATAATTGGTGTGTGAACATAAACGAAATCATTTTTTTGAAGGTATTCGTGGATAGCAAAAGCAGCTAGTGAACGGATACGGAAGACAGAATAGAATGTATTTGTTCTAGGACGCAAGTGGGCGATTGATCTCATAAATTCATATGAGTGAGCCTTCTTTTGTAGTGGATAATCAGCGTCAGAAGCACCTTCTTCGATAATTTCTGTAGCGTGAATTTCAAAAGGTTGTTGAGCTTTAGGAGTTAATGCCAATTCACCGACAACTTTGATAGTTGTACTGATTGGGAACTTAACAACTTCAGCGTAGTTTTCCATATCGCTTGTCATAACAACTTGCACATTCTTGAAGAATGAACCGTCGTTTAATTCGATAAAGCCAACTCGTTTTGAACCTCTGATTGTACGAATCCAACCAGAAACAGTGATTTGGTCACCGTCAGCAAATTCTTTTTTGTATAAATCTTTAACTAAAACGTTTTGCATTGATTTCTCCTTATGATTTAGGAATACTATAGACGAAAAAAAGATCCTCCATCCCCTATAAAAGGGACGAAAGATCTTTCCGCGGTACCACCCAAGTTTTTTGTAAAAAAACACCTCAAAGTACATTAAATACTTGCCAATTATAACGTACTGGTTCACGTCGTAGCCTACTGTTAAGTTCAGCCCGAAGAAACAAAGATGTTCTTCCTATATACCGACACGCCAAGCTCTCACTACCCTTGACTCCCTGTGGATAAAGTATATAGTACTCCTTCTTTTAATATCTAAGATATTTTAATTTTCTTAAATGTAGCATATTTTTGTACAGCTTGTAAAGTACAATATTAACGAAGACATGTTTAAAAATGAGGTTTTTATTATGAAAAAATCAATGAAATGGCTACTTGGCATTGTTATTACACTAGTAGTTTTAGTGGCAATCGTCGTCGGATTTATTAAAAATAAAGAATATCAACCATCCGCAACGGCTACAATAGCCGCTCAAAATAGTACCGTCATCAACAATACAATTAAATTTCAAGGTTATGACACTCGTCCGAAAGTCATCTTCTATCCTGGTGCTTTAGTCGATCCTAATAGTTACAGCATTTGGGCAAACAAGGTGGCAGAAGCGGGATACAGCGTTTATATCGTCCGTTTTCCTCTCGACTTGGCCGTACTAAATGTTAATGCCGCCAGCAAAATTCAGGGTAATTCCGATTACATAATCGGTGGTCATTCTTTAGGTGGAACAATGGCCAGCCGTTATGCGAAAAATCATCAAAAAAAACTCAAGGGTGTTTTCTTTTTAGCAAGTTATCCTGAAAAGAAAGGCGATTTACATGAAATTAAAGTACCAATCCTCTCACTAACTGGAACAAATGACGGAGTTTTAAACTATACCAATTACAAAAAAGCTAAAAAATTGCTACCAAATAATACGGTTTATGAACAAATTTCTGGTGGTAATCATGCCGGCTTTGGTAGTTATGGCAAGCAAAGCGGCGATTCTCCTGCCTCCATCAGTAATGCTAAACAACAAAATATTATAAGCAAGTTGTTAATAAATTGGTTAAATCACACAATTAGTGAATAAAGTAAAACGTTTTCATAAATTTCCACAAAAGCGCATACATTTTTGTTATACTTGGTCTAGTCGTTACAGTTTTTGGGGGAATTATGACTATCTTAATTAATAAAAAAATCAATTTAAATGAAGATTCAGACACATTCATTCAACAATATATCGAGTACTTGCAGGATGTTAACCCTAAGGATTTGTACGAGGGTTTGTCCAACAAGCAAATTCTCAAAAACAAGTTTATCTTTAAAATTAATCAACTTGAGAATTTAGATCTCGTTAACGTTGACCTACATATTACAAATAATGTAATTTATGTCTTAGCCAGATTTTGGAATTCTAAGATCATTAACGTTGGAGCTATTCCTTTGACTAAGAGCCTTAAAATGGCTTTAGCCCAAGATTCATATCCAACACTTGCAATTGATGGTGGTAACTGCAAAAAGGTTGTCACGGACGAAAATGGCGAAGATACTATCATTGATTACTTCGAACCATATCAATTAACATTGCAAATTCATAAGGCTGAACCAGTCAATTGTAATGTCGAAAAAATCGATACTTTGTATCACCGTACTTTCAAAAGTGAACAAAGTTTAATTACTATTTCTAAAAATCTCATGCGCTGTTTTGCGGTATTTGGGTTACTTTTAGGACTAGGATTTATGTTCCTTGGTTTCTTCTTAACTGGCTTGATGGTGATTATCGCCTTCTTCGGTGTTAATTCTTATACTTTGTTGCTTGCTGATACACATATGCAAACACAACAACAACGAGTCAACTCTTAAAAGCATCCCTTTAGGGGTGTTATTTTTTTACCATCATTTATTTAACCAAATAAAAAAGGAACCCAATGGATTCCAATCTATAACTATTTTCTACGCTTATAACCAAAAGCTCCAACAATCGTCATCAAGGATGTTCCTAAAATTCCTAAGACACCACTTCTAGCTGCACCGGTTTTCGGTAAGAAACCTTCACTAGCTGCATTAGTTATTGCACGTCCATTAGAAGGTGTGGCTGCACTGGCAGACACTTCTTTAGCTAAGGTTTCTACTCTTGTTGTTGTCACAGGATTATCTGGTTTGCTAGTACTTTGGGTAACTGTTGAGCCACCATCAGAATCCCCATTATCTGGAGTTACATCTGGAATCAAGTCTGGAAATGGATTTTCCGCTTCGCCATCTGTATCAGGTTTTAGATTCGGATCACCTATATCTAAATCATCTGGATTTGGTGGATCTGTTGGGTCTGGTTTTTCTGGTTCCTCTCCTGGCTCTTCTGGGTCTGGGTCTGGATTTTCTGGCTCTGGATCTGGCTTCTCTGGCTCTGGATCTGGCTTCTCTGGTTCTGGATCTGGTTTCTCTGGTTCTGGATCTGGTTTCTCTGGTTCTGGATCTGGTTTCTCTGGTTCTGGATCTGGTTTCTCTGGTTCTGGAATAACTGTTACTACTTCTGATTCATCCTGAAAATCCCAACGATGTGTTTCTCCACCAACAATATTCACATCATTAGCGACAATATTTCCATCCAAATTATGATGAACGTTAACGGTAGCTGCTGGAGCAAGAACACTACCCTGGAATGTTGCATTCATTTCAATGGCACCTCGATATAACTTGTCACTGGATTTGCTGTTATAAAAGTTCCATAACAAATGATTATCGTCGAAAATTTCTGTCTCTTGATTATGCCGATCTGTCCCATCATTGTATTTAATTTTAATGGGTGAACTCATAGAATAAGAGTCATCCCCACCGGTATCAACATTAATTATTACCGTTGTACCAGTTTTATCTTTACTAATCCCATCAATCGTTAAAGGTGTATTCCCACGAAGGACTTCAGCAGATAGATTAATAACAATGACATTTGCTTCATTTGGAGTATAATCCTTCAAACTAATAACGCGTTTATTAAAATCTGTAAATTCATTATTAGTAACAGGTTCCCTTTCACTTTCCATTCCAGCAAGGTTAACTGACTGATTTCTCAAGAATTCAAAAGCACTATTAAAGTCAATATATTTATTATTATCCTTGTCCTGAAATAGTTCATCTTCAGTTAAGTGATCAAGATGTATTCCGCACACCGTCAATTTGTCACCGCTCAGGCCCAACTTTAATTCATTTCCAAAAACGACTTTATTATCTCTAACATCATTTTTTTTAATAAATGAACTATGGGCAATATCACTTAAATCTTGAATATAATGTATATCCCTTTCTAACGTTCCAGTATGAATTTTTGTTCCGAAATTAACTTGTCCATCCAAACTTCCTACGGCCAAGTTTCCATTTGTATGTGCTTTTAAAGATGCTGAGTTAGCAAAAATATGAAAATAAGCAGCATAATTCAACAAATTATTATTAGCACTTGGAAAATCAGTCAAAACATTCCCACCATCTTTTACCGCATCATTATTAACCCTGGTTAGAATGCTAAAAGTTTGTTCAATCTCCTCTAGGTCTGCCGCATTCAATCTTCTCGTTTTTAGTAAATTCGGTAATATTGGTACGTGTACGACCGATCTTGCTGCACCCAGTCCTATGGATAATCCAGCTGCTGTAAGCATTACTTTCCTCTTCATATTCTCACTTCCCTCTTTGTGACTTTCTTAACTTAATTATATTTTATAAATTTACTTGTAACTTTGTCACGTCTAAACACATAAAAAAACTGGCAATCATCTGCTGATTACCAGTTCCTTCATTAAATAAAATATTTTATTTTTTATAAATTCCTTTGTCTTTTATATACCAAGCAACGTCGTCTGGAACAAAGTACTTCAACGATTTACCCTCACGAACTCGTTGTCGAATGACCGTTGAACTGATTTCAATCACTGGTGTATTGACCCACAAAATGGGATAGTCAGATTTCTTTTCGAAACCTTTCCGACAGACACCAACGAAATGAACTTCCTTCACAAGTTCATCAATATGTGACCACTTAGGCAAGTTTTCAACCATATCATAGCCAACTATCAAATAATATTCCGTGTTCGGATTACGTTCTTTCAAATGTTTAATCGTTTCATATGTATAGCTGACACCACCAAGGTCAATATCTGTCATATCCAACTCAAAATGAGGATTATCTCTGATGCCATATTTGACCATATTTATTCGATCATCGACACTCACTTTGGGAATATAGCGACTAATGCCACGATGTGGTGGAATCTTATCAGGAATAAATAAAATTTTATCGAGATCCAATTGTTCATAAACTTGTTCAGCAATCATCAAATGTCCATTGTGAATCGGATTGAACGCCCCACTTAAAATTCCCACATGCTTCTTTTTGGCATTGGTTTGCAACTGTGGTTGGGCTCTGGTTTTTGTAATAACTGATGCTGCAGTATTCATAAATTCACCTGCTTTTAACAAACTATTTTTCAGTTATTATTATAGTCTTTATTAAATCCTTTTGAATGGTGAAAGACCTTGAGCTTTGATTTCTCGATAAAGAACCAGCATATACCATGTATCACAAATTAGTGTTAAACCAACAATTACACTCATAAAACCAGTTGGATCTGCCACCGCCTGCAACAATCCAACCGTTAGTGGAGTTCCGAGCCATTTTGCGGCTGCAACCATGAAAGATTGACCAGCAATTGGGTTATCAAATCTTTTACGACTGTAAAATTGAGAAACAAATAAAATACTCATCACTAAGTTTTGAATAAGGGCAATAAATTTTGCGACCTCAAATGAATCGTGATGAAAAATAGTCATTGAACCAAAGAAATTTGGTCCGAGCAGCATAATTCCAAACGAAGCTACGATTCCAATAATGAACATAAAGTAAAAAATTGGGCGGTTAATTCCAAATCTTTGCTTGTAATCTTTAGGGCCATATAACAACGTACCAACAACAATCAACGCATCAAATATCATCCAAATTACATTAATAATAATTAGTGTGATTGATGATGCTGGTGGATATATTACTGAATAAGTAATCTCCCAAGCAAAATTTAAACAAAGTGCAGCAACTGGCATCCCCGGTGTTTTGTCCTTAAAAATGCGGTAAACGATACCAAAGTATGTTATTGTCCAAGCGACACCACTAATTAATGGTGCTAGTGTATTAAAATCCATATTTTCACTCCTTCATGTGATAATGGTTATAGTATTAACCGAAAACTGCATACCCTCAATCAAACTGTGACAATATCACATTACTTTGTCACAAAAAGGAGTTCCATTTTGGACTTAGAAAAAAATACTCGTTTATTTAATGCTCTGGCTAATCTTCATCTCAATAAACAGCTAGACGAAATCACAATATCCGAACTGACTAATCAAGCCCAAGTTTCACGAATGTACTTCTATCGCAATTTTACGACTTATAAAGATATCATTGACCAGCATATTACTGAGTTGCTAAATCATTTTTTAAGAATTACTACTAAAAGAAAAAATTTAACCATCGAAACGACTGCTGTACTATTCTTCGAAACACTACAATTCGATGCCAAATCATTAACTGTTTTTTTGAATAACGGTGAAACGGAATGGATTGAACACGACTTTGAAATTGGCTTGAGTAAATTAATTGAACATGGCGTAGTTCAGGGTTCTAATGACAAATATTGGCGTGCTTACACGGCAGGTGGACTTAGTCGCGTTATCACTATTTGGTTACAAGCAAACACTCAAGAGTCACCTAAAATTATGGGTGAAAAAATTTCTCAAATCATTCTTCAAAATCAATTTCTTTCTTAACTTCAAATCTTTTTAAAACAAATAGGGTCATCAATCCCCAAATCGGATTGATGACCCTATTTTGTCACACACTCTACGCAAAATATTTTTCCGTAGCATGTTTATATGCCTTTAATAAGGTTGCCACCGCATCATTAGCTTCTTTAGAGTTAGGCGCCAATAAATCAAAGCCATGAAAAGCTCCATGGTAAACCTTCATTTCGGCATTCACGCCAGCCTTTTGTAAATTATGTATATATTCTCTAGTTTCATCATAAAAGGGTTCGATATCACTAATAAAAGTAAACGTTGGTGGTAATCCAGCATAATTTGTTAAACGTGCTGGAGCAGCATATGGTGCTACTTCTTCCGTTTGAAACTTTTCACCTAAGTACAATTTCCAAGCAGCTTGGTTCGCTTTAATATTCCAAACTGGTGCATCATTATCAATCATTGATTGTGTTAGCATCCGATCATCTAACATTGGATAAAGTGGTATTTGATAAGCTACATTTACTGTTTTTTTATCTCGAGCATAGGCTGTTACTGCACATGCCAAACCACCGCCGGCGCTCTCTCCACCTACAAAAATTTGATTATCTTTAATACCTAAATTAGTAACATTTTCTTTCATCCAAACTAATACATCATAAGCATCATGAAGTGCTGCTGGATAAGGTGCTTCTAGCGATAAACGATAATCTGGCGAGACAACGACTGTATTACTAGTTTGAATAAAGCGTTCAATCGTCTTCGTTTCAATTTCTGGAATACCAAACGCATATCCACCGCCATGAATCCATAACAATCCGGTAACTGGTTCTTTAGGATTTAAATCTTTTCGACAATAAACACAGAGTCGCAATTTTTCACCGTCTCGTCTAGGAATATAAAATTCTTTCTTTTCAATAGCTTTATCCTTAGGCTCATGATTACGTACAAGTTTAATAATTAACTTCTGTACTCTTTTAAACCTACTCTCAGAATTGAACTGAGCAATCACTCTCAATACCCGTCCATTAAAACGCAAATCTTTGGCTAGCATCTTATTAGTCACACGCATAATTTTAATTTCCTTCTATGACTTACTTATGACTATATTATAGTGAAAATTTGCTTTTCAAAAAGAACGTCGTTACATAATCAAGACTCACTGTAACAGTGAAATTATTTATTTTGATAATCATGAACTGATTTTTGAAGACGATTCAAACCATCTTGAATCATTTCCGTTGGGCTGGCAATATTCATCCGAATAAAGTGTTGACCATCACCACCGTAAACTGAACCAGGTGTGACAATTAAACCACTGTCTTTTCTAATAAATTCAGCCAATGCCTCAGCGTTATCGGTAATCTCAGCTACATCAAACCACAATAGATATGTGGCTTCACCTTTAACCCATTTTATTTCTGGAATGTTTTCAGCAAGAAAGTTTAAAACTAACTTTCGATTAGCACGTAATTTATCTTTCAAAGCTTGTAGCCATACATGTCCTTTGGTATAAGCAGCAATTGTTCCGGGAATAGCAACAAAATTTGGTTCAGCCAACTCCTCACTGTTTAATCCACGGCTCACTTGACCACGAAGATTTGCATTTGGTACGAGAACTGTTGCTGCGTGCATTGCGGCCACATTAAAGGTCTTACTTGGTGAAACGGCCACAACGACATTGTCTAAATACTTGGCATCCAAACCAAAAATCGGATTGTAACCTGACTCATTCAACGTTAGATCACCATGAATTTCGTCACTGAACAATTTCACATCATATTGTTGGCACAAACTGGCAATTTTGGTTAACTCATCAATACTCCAAATTTTTCCAACTGGATTATGAGGATTGCAAAGAATCATCATGTTAGTCAATGGATCACTTAATTTATTTTCTAGGTCGACAAAATCAATCGCATATTGATTGGTATCAGCATCGTAAACTAAGTCACTTGAAACAACATGGCGACCATTGTTAACGATTGAATTATAAAAAATATTGTAGACCGGAGCTTGCACTAAGACGTTATCCCCTAGTGAAGTTAAACGACGAACGGCCGAAGAAATTGCTGGTACAACGCCCGTCGCAAAAATCATCCAATCTGTTTGTGGACGAACGTTATGCTCTGTGGCATACCAGTCAGCAACTGCTTGGAAATATTCAGTCGGAACTTCTTCATAACCGAACAAGCCCATCGCAATTTTTTCTTGCAAAGCTGCAACAATTTCGGGAGCTGTTTGAAAGTCCATGTCAGCAATTGTCATAGGCAATTCATCAGTTCTAACGTCCCATTTAGCTGAATTACCAGCTCGCTTTTTATTCAAAGTTTCAAAATCGTATGACATTAGGCACCTCGTTGACAAAGATCAGAATTAACTTGTATATCAGTAGCTTTAGGATCAATTTCAGGATCATCGAAAATAACTTTTCCAACTGATTCTACTTTAATCACACCATTGATAGGATTCTTAATACTCATCACATTAGTTGTAATGTCAGCGTCGATATTTGAGCAGTATTCAAAGGCCAAATCAGTCCGTAAAACTTTACAGTTGACCATCTTCAAGCCATCGATATAACAAAGTCCTTGATCACTTTCAATCGTACAGTTGATCAATGTAATGTTCTTAGTATTCCAAGCCAAATATTCACCACTGATTTTTGAATCATAAATCGTGACATTTTCACAATTCCAAAAGGCATCCTTAGAAACAAATGTAGAGTTGTGAACTTCAACATTTTTGGCACCATCGAATACGTAATTTCCAACAACGTTCAAATTCTCAGCATAAATATTTTCACTATCTTTACCGAAATAATTACCGTTCACTTGGACATTATTCAAATTGATATCCTTACAAGTCCACATCGTTTCTTCAGCATCAGCAAAGTGAACATTGTTCAACTTAATATCTGAAGCACGACGGAATAATTTAGGTGCCTGTAAAGCTGAGTTATTAATTTCAATGTCGTGAGTATACCAAATGCCCGAACGTGACATCGTTTCAAAAATACTGTTATCAACTTTGATATGTTTGGCGTACCAAAGTGGGTATTTCCATTTAAAGACAACATCATCTAAAGTGACATCGTCAACTTCCTTCAAAGGCGATTCACCTTGTCCAAAAGTTGTATCTTTAATATCTGCTCCATGAATTTTAAATAATGGTCGTTCACCATCAAAGTAACCTTCATTAATTTGTTTTCTCATTTTTTTACTTCCTTGATTGATAATTTTTATATTTGCCATTACGCTTCCGCCAGCTCCATTAATTTAACAGGCATTTTAATTTTTCATAATAATAGGTTCTAAAAATCAATAACAAGAGACAGACCTTATTACAACAAAGTTAATTTTAAAGCCTAAATTTAATTATGTTAAATACTTATCTTGAATAATTAACTATGCATTTAAATTATAGGTTGGTTTCATTTGCCGCTTGTAGTTCATACAATTCGGCATAGTGTCCACCGGCAGCTAATAATTCTTCGTGGGTTCCTCGTTCAATAATTTGACCCTTACTCAAAACTAAAATCTGGTCAGCATCTTGAACTGTTGATAGTCTGTGAGCAATCGCAATAGTCGTTCTGTCATCTCGCATTTTAGAAAGTCCTTTTGTGATACTCTGCTCCGTTTGTGGGTCAATGTTAGCCGTAGCTTCATCCAAAATTAAAACTTTCGGATTTCTCACAATTGTCCGGGCAAACGAAATCAATTGCCGTTGGCCAGTGGAAAAACTAGCACCACGTTCAGTTACTTTGGCGTGATACTTTCCTGGTAATTTCTGAATGAAATCATCAGCATCAACGAACCGACCCGCCTGTTCAACTTGTTCATCAGTGATCTTGTCATCAAACATTCGAATGTTTTTGGCAATATCTCCATAAAACAAATATGGTTCTTGAATAACTAAACCTAACTTTTGACGTAATTCTTTCGTTGAGTAATCTCGAATATCGTGATCATCAATAAGAATTTGACCTTCACCGAACTCGTAAAAACGCAATAACAAACTAATAATCGAGCTCTTACCGCTACCAGTGTGACCAACAAAAGCCACTGTCTGTCCTGGTTGAACAGTAAAATTGATATCTTTCAAAACTGGTTTACCAGGCACATAACTAAATGTCACGTGGCGAAATTCAATCTTTCCCGCACTAATAGCCGCTTGACTGGCTTCATTTTGAGCTGGTGCGTTCGTTTCATTGTCAAATAATTTCATGATCCGATAACCGGCAACTAAACCATCTTGATAAAATGACATATAATTCATCACATCAGATAAAGGATTAAAGAAATTTTGTTGATATGACAAGAAGGCATAAATGACACCTGCTTCAACCAAAATGTGCATACTTTGCCAACCAAAACCGCTCAATGAAATAACTTCCGCCAAAACGAACATCAAACTAATCGTTGGATATAGTAAGAATGCGTTGACGTTAATCATCTTGTTACGCATGCGGAAATAAGCACCATTACGGTCTTCAAATTCTGCTGTCATCCGTTGTTGTTGACCGAATTGTTGAATAATATTGATTCCCATTAATGATTCATTCAGTTTTGTATTAATTTGACTCAAATATTCACGTAAATGTTGATAAATTTTAAAACTCAACTTTTGATACAGCCAAATTAAAACGTATAAAATTACGACAAATAAGGCAGTTGCCAATGCTAAAACGACATTAACCGATAACATAGCAATAAACGCCGATACCATTGCAAAGAAAGCAATGATAATCATCAAAAATAGCGTCCAAAAGTTATACAACGTTTTCGTATCATTCGTTACACGCGACACAATTGAACCAGCTGGTGTCGTGTCAAAATAGTTCAATCCTAAAGTATGTAACTTGTGAAATAACTTACTTCTAATTTGTTCAAGCGTTCGTTCAGCACCCATCGCAAAGGCAAATTCTTCAATAAACTGGACGACAGCTTTGATCAAAGTTCCGATACCATATAAAATGGCAAAAATCACAATTACTTGCACGCCAGTACTTTGGTGAGCTAAATAATGATCCATGTAGTATTGCAACATTCTTGGCAACAAAACATTGATAACACTCAAAACAATTGCAAAGACGACAGCAATACCAAATTGCTTTTTAAACAATCCGGCAAATTTAAATAGTCGTTTTAAAACTTGGCGTTGATCTTTTCTAGTTAAAGAATGAATCTCATCAAGTGTTTTTTTATCCTCATCGTTCATTATTCAGCCTCCCCTCTAATTCAGCATTCTTTTCTTGAAGATTAAACGTATCCGCGTACCAACCGGGTTTATGAAGCAATTCTTGGTGTGTACCTTGTTCAACAATTGTCCCATCATCAACAACAATAATTTCATCAGCACTCTCAACCGAACTTAAGCGACTGGCAGCAATAATTGTTGTTCCATGTTGACGATTTTTAGCAATCCGTTGTTCAATATTACGTTCCGTTTTCGAATCCACAGCTGACAAAGAATCATCCAAAATCAATAGTTTCGGATCACTCAAAATTGCCCGAGCAATCGCTAAACGTTGTTTTTGACCACCAGACAGTGAAACACCTAATTCACCAACTTGAGTATCGTAGCCATCGGTCATTTGTGAAATATCACTATCCAAATCAGCAATGTAACTTGCCTCAGCAACCTGAGTTTGAGTAGCTTTAATATTGGCAAAACGAACATTATCACGTACATCAGTTGAGAATAAAAAGTTGGTCTGTGGGACGTAACCGATCGTATCCAAATAACTATTGATATCGTACTTACGAATATCAATTTTACCGACCTGAATATCTCCATCATAATGGTCAAAATCACGCATCAATAAACTAATAATGGTTGATTTACCACCACCAGTTGGACCGACAATACCAAGAGTTTGACCAGCAGCTAATTTAAAATGAACATTTTTCAAAGCTATTGCTTGATCGTCAGGATAATGAAACTTATCAATTGCAAAGTCCAAAGTTCCATTTGGTACAGTCGTAACAACATGCTTTGGCTTAACTAGTGAAGATTTTTCAGCTAGTAATTCATTGATTCGGTCATAACTAGCTGAACCTCTTTCGAGTAAATTAAAGAGACTGCCGACCGCATACATGGGCCACATCAACTCAGCCATATAAGTAATAAATGAGACTAATTGACCAATCGTTATCCGTTGGTTTAAAACAGCTAAACCACCAAAGACAATCGTCACTGTGTAAGACAATCCCATAATCACAGTTGTCAACGGATCAAACATTGCATCTAAACGATAAGACTTTTTATTAGCTTGAATATTTTCAGCTACATATTTATCAAAGTCTTGTTCGTCTTCTTTTTCTTGACCCAAGGCCTTTAATACCTTGATACCAACGACACTCTCCTGTGTCTTATTGTTGATACTTGAAAAAGCAGCTTGTGAATCTTTAAAGGCTGTGTGAATTTTCTTACCTAAAACATTCGCCATAACAGCTAACAAGAGTAATGGCAAGACAGCTAAACCGGTTAATTGCCAGTCAATCATCACTCCCATTGCTAAAATCATCGACGTTCCTGTAATCAAAGAATCAGCCAACGTCAAAATTCCGGGACCTGCGACATCACGAACGGCATCAATATCATTCGTTGCATGAGCCATCAAATCACCAGTCCGCCACTTTTGATAAAAAGTAGTATCCATCCGCATAAAGTGTCTGAATAATCGGCTTCTCAAATCACGTTCCAAAACATAAGAACTTCCATAAATCATCTTTTGCCACAAAAAGCGCAAGAGATATTGCACAATTGCAACGACAAATAAGACAACCATGTTTGTAACTAAAAAACGTGTCGTCATGCTTTTTTTACTAACAGCATCGACGACATCCCCAATAATTCGTGGTGGAATAACATTACAAATTGCAACCAAAATCAGTGCAATCACACCTACCAAATATTGTTTCCATTGGTGTTTAAAAAACCAACTCAAACGAGAAAAAATCCCCATATTTATCTCACCACCTATAATTCAATTTACTTTGGTAATTACTTTACACCTTAGAGCTAACTTCAACTCAAGTGAAACGACTTAAATTCATTAATGAAAACGTTTTTACTATTTATTTGTAGATTGCCGCCTCCATGAACAAAAAATTTAGGTCGCAGTGGGGACCGACTAGAGCACAAGGTCTCCAGTCTCAAAACTCGTCCCGTGGTGTAATGGCTAAAGCCATAACGCACCTTTACTGCGACCTAAATTCTTATTTCTTCCAGCAAGTTTATTAGTTGCTTTTTTGTTTAGAATTGTAAGATTAACCAAATTTATAGGCTATTTCACAATTCTGGAGACTGCATAAATATCACATCGCATTAGAATATCCAAACACAAAATCTACTTTGAAATTTTCGACTATAAGTCAATAAAAAATAATTTCAGCAAAAAGACCTCTATCGAATTTAAAAATTCAACAGAAGTCTCTTATTATTATATTTAAATAGATTTTTAATCTAACAATTCAGTATTCTTAACATCATCAATTGTCTTAGTACCAGCAAGTTGCATAGTAATTGCTAGTTCCATGTTCAAGTGTTCGATAACATCTGTAACACCTTGAGCACCACCGAGGTTCAATCCATAAATAATTGGACGACCTAGAGCAACTAAGTCAGCACCACTTGCCAAAGCCTTGAAGACATGTTCACCACGACGAACACCACTATCAAAGACGATTGGCACACGTTTGTCGACTACTTCAGCAATGTATGGAAGTAGAGCAAATGAAGCAGGTCCACCATCTAATTGACGACCACCGTGATTTGAAACCCAGATACCATCAGCACCGAATTGAATAGCTAATTCAGCATCATCAGGTGATTGGATACCTTTAACAAAGACTGGAAGTCCTGACATATCCTTGATCTTTTGGATATCTGTAGGTACGATACCTTGTTTGGCGGAAGCATAAATTTCACCGATACCTTTACCTTCACCGTCACCAGCTGAATATCCAGCCAAGTTAGGCATTGGTAGTGGGAATTGGAACTTGTTGATGACATCTGATTCACGATAACCACCAAGCGTTGAATCAACTGTCAAAATAATAGCTTTAGCACCAGCCTTAACAGCTTTCTTAATCAAGAATTCATTAAACTTGTCATCTTTACTCATATACAATTGGAAAAACATTGGTGAATCTGGAGCAGCGGCAGCAGCATCCTCAACTGATGTACTTGCATATGTACTAATTGAGTAAATTGAACCAGCAGCAGCAACACCTTTTGCAGTGTCGGTTTCCCCTTTAATGTGTGCCAAACCATGAGCTGCAGATGGAGCTTGGATAATAGGAGTCTTTAAATCAATATCCCATAATTTTGTACTCAAATCAGCATGATCGATACCTTGTAAAACACGAGGCATAATTTCTTTGTCATTAAATGCTTCAGTGTTTTCGTTAAGTGTCCATTCGTCCTCGGCACCGCCACGAATATAACCAAAGGCACCCTTTTCATTGCTCATATGATCTTTAACACGAGCCTCAAGGCTAGCTAAATTTACAATATCAACATGATTTTCAGCAGTACTTGCTTCGTACTTTTTCTTATTCATCATTAGGAATCCCATCCTTTACTTTTTTGTCGTAATTAATTAACAGGATCAGTTTAACCTAAGTTTTTAAATTTTGCTGGGATTTGTTCCGGTTTTTATCAATTAATTTTTAATATCAATGAAATAATTTATTTTATATTAAAAAGTGACCTATTTTCAGTCTATTAACTTCAGATGTAATTGACGTTTTGCCAAACATTTTATATGTGAAATATCACTTAATCTAATCAATCTTTAGGCAGACAAATACAATAAATTGAAACAGCAAGCACTGCGATAGCAAAGCTTATTTTGAAATTATCGGACCAGCCCAAATTCAAATTTTCCATTTCAAAAGCTTGGAACAAACATAGCAATCACGAGCATTGATTGCCTTTACATGAATTTCGTTATATATGGTTTCTATGATATTCTTTAATTGATTTAAAAATAATTAGCGGGGGATTTATTATGAAGAAGAACATCCCAATCATTGCTCTTACATTAATGGTTTTAACAAATATTGATGCTGTACAAGGTATTAACGTACAAGCAGCCAATAATTCTGTTACTACAACTAGTCAAAGTAAACACACCACTACTTTTCTAAACCTACCTAAGTATGATGGAAAAGACGTTGTTATGATGGACGGAGACCCAGATACATACGGGCAAACTGTTGGTCTATACGAACTTAAAAATGGTCAATTATCATACACTGGAAACAAAATCAAACAATTCAATGGACATTACGCACAACTTTGGAAAGCTGACAAAACTACTATTAATGGAAAAACTTGTTGGCAAGTTGGTAAAAACCTTTACCTCAAGTCCAAGCGCATAGTTAAAGTCACCGTTAATGAAAAAGATGCTCAATACAGGTCATTTGGTAACGATGGTAATAAGAACAATATGGCTAAATTAAGTGATGACGGTATGGGACCAATTCAAGTCAATAATCCCAATGGAAATTACGTACCAATTATGAGTCTTCAAAAAGATGGCTCATTTACACAACTTGAAAATAGAAGTCTAGCTAATGACTCCCTTTGGAAAACTAATCAAATTAGAAAATATAATGATAACGTGTATTGCCGTATTGCTACAAATGAATGGGTCAATGCAACTGCTTACGTTGTGAAATAAAAAAACTTATATGAAAGAGACTGATTACATGTCACTTTCATATAAGTTTTTTTTACGCAATTAAAAGAAATGTTAAAGTATCCCACACGCAGTGCAAAATTATTGATGGCCAAATATTTTTAGACTGTGTAAATATCCACCCCATTAATGTCCCAATTACTAAAACAGTCAAAATGTTTATTATCCAAGCAGAAATATTCATATTGGATACAAAATATACCGGCAGATGTATCAACAAAAACATAATTGTTGATATAAAAATAGCCGGCCATTTTTTTATTTTTGTTAAAAGTATATTTAAATACCCTGCTCTAAATACTAACTCTTCGAAGAATCCAGCACCAAATACAATACCAAGTAATTGACCACCTCGTGTCGTGAATGGATGACTAATTAACTTAATTCCATGCTTGGAAGATATTGCACTAATAAACAAATAGATTAAAAAAATTACTAATAGTATCCAGAATTCTTTGGGGAAATTACGATTAAATAATTTTTGCGTTTTTACAAATAACTGCTTTTTAAAAGTATGCAGTAGCCAAAAAGTTAAACTCAACCACACTACGCCTTTAATAACAAAATTAATTAATAAATCGTAAGTCGATGTAAATTGTGGCAGTTTGATAATGATCGAATACAAAAATGTTTGTACGATCAACCAAATTAACCAAAATCCAATGTAACTTCCCCAAAAGAGTCTTGATTTATTTTTCAAAATAATACCTCCAAGTATCTTTTTGAATATGCAAAACAACTGAACTTTTTTGAAAAGTTTTTATTAGATCACCCTTTCCTCGCACATCTTATACTTATTTTTGACCAAGTGCATTACTCAAATGCAAATATGCTACGAAATGAAAGCCAATGCCTGCCAACAAAAAGATTGCCCCTAGTGGGACAAGGAACAATGAAGAAATTATTGCCAAAACGTACAATGACATACTGATTAATGGATCAAAGCGACTTTTTGAAAAATCAGCCTGTTGCATTCGTTCCGATTTCAAATCTGGATGCTTCCCAGTGTAACGATACAGAATATGGAATGTCCCAGAAATGAACAATGCAATTACTGCATAAGCAATGAACGCTATTCGAATGTCGTTATTATTCTCACGACTGATTGTCTCTGCAACTAAAGCCATCGGATAATTAATCAGCGTAATGCTAAATAACATCAACAAATTAATTAAATTTAACCGACGGTCAATTGATTTCAAAGCTTGAAAATAATCATGGTGAAATAACCATAATGTTCCCACGTAAAAATACGAAACAATATACGCCACTAAAATCGGCCATTGTTTAATCATTGCTGTTAATAAGTGACCCGTTTGAAATTGAGGTACAGTAAACTCCAAAACTAAAATCGTTATTAAAATTGCAAAGACACCATCACTAAAAGCTAGTAATCGATTTTTTGTCAAAGAAACGCCCCCTATTCAGCTTCTTTTTGTCGACTCAATATCTTATTGAACAAAATTGGACAAATCAAACAAGTAATAATAGCTGCTAATGTGATGGCCCCTGATTGAGCTGTTGTAATCAATTTCAAATTACGACCAACTTGTAAGATTGGCAAAACCAAAGTAATTGTCGTTGAAGTTAAGATGGCTGCAGCAACTGAATAGCGATTACCAAATTGTTTACGAAAAGCAAAGTAGACGATTGCTTTTGATAATAGAAAGGCAACCAAGAAAATTGGAATCAACATCAAAGCTTCTTTATTAGTAAAGAGTTTTCGTAAATTCAAATTAACTCCAGTAGTAATAAAGAAAACTGGAATGAAGAATCCATATCCCATCGAACTTAATTTAGCTTCGGTGTCAGGCTTTGGTTTCAATAATTTCATAACAGCCCCAGCCAAAAAGGCTCCTAAAATACTTTCGGCACCGATTTGTTCTGCAAAAGTCACTAAGACAAAAATCAAGAAGAATGCTAAACGAATATCTAGTTGTGTGGTTGATTTATCAATCTTTTCGAAGAACACATAAACCCGATTGAATCGATGCAACAAAACAATCGCAATTAAAAAAATCACTGGCAATCCTAAAACAGAAATATAGTGTTGCTGTTTGACAGCCGAATAAATTGTTAATCCTACTAGTGGGATAAATTCACCAAAAGCCGACGTCAGCAAAATTGTTTGGCCATACTTAGTATCAAGCAAGCCAACTTCTTTTAAGAGTGAAATAATCACACCCAAGGCAATTGTACTGAACAAAATAACTGCCAAAATGAATTGATTGAAAATACCGGTAAAATACAAAATACCGCTTAAAATTATCGACATAATAAAAATCGATGTAAAACCAGCAAAAGCAGTCCCTAACGGTGAGAAATCCTCCTTATTCTTCTTAGGTTCTAGCAATGAAAAATCAATTTCCATTCCACCTAAGAAAATTAGCATGATGACACCCAAGTCTGCAATATACTGCACACTAACATCGGGCCGCACAATATTAAAACCAGTTTTACCAATAATTATTCCCATAATGATTTCCGAGATTGCTGTGGGCATTCTAGTTAAGTGAAATCTCGCAGTAATGAGCGGTGTCGCCAATGCCGCAAATAAAACAATTAGTAATGCAAATTTTTCCATACTTATAGCCTCTTCTAACCTAATACTTTAGCATTCTATCAGAAAGGAAAATTAAAATGAATTCAAATTATAATAAATCTTTTATTTTAAATTATGACAACGACTTTTCCTAAATTATGTCCACTCTCCAGATACTCGTGTGCTTCTCTAACTTGATTTAATTTGTATACTTTAGTCGGCGCTACGGCAACGTTATATTGACGAATATAATCCAACATTTCATTGAGCTTAGCACTCGTAACCTCACCTGACGACAACGATGTTAAATAAGCTCCTTCATGAATATCAGCAATTGGGTCAAAATCATCCATAGTCCACTGACCACCTAATTCACCTGTGTTGCAGACAATTCCAAATGGATTTACATGATTGAAAGTATCTCGTAAAGTCTTAGGGCCAACTAGCTCCAAAACTTTATCGTATTTTTCAGACGTAATTAGCTGATTATTTCGATCTTCGATTGCAAAATCGTAACCAGCATTAATTAACACTTGTTTCTTAGCAAGATTTCGAACAGAACCCGTAACTTTAATGTGTGGGTATTTAGCTTTGATTAAATGTAACGCCGCTATACCGACACCACTAGCACCAGACCGAATCATTACGGTATCCGTTGCTTGTAAATCCATCGTCTTTAAGGAACCAAATGCCGTATAGAAGGTTTCCGGAACAGCTGCCAAATCAGCCCAATCGAGTTTTGTTTCCACAGGATAGATTTGTTCATTTGGTAAAAGTACATACTCGGCGTATGAACCATCGAATGCACGCCCCATTTCACCCATAATCGAAATAACCTTTTGACCCTTTTTTAATTGATCAGAAGTACTTTCGGCAACTATTCCAACACATTCAATGCCTAAAATACGTGGAAACTTAACACTAGGAGATTCACCATCACGTGTAAAAATCTCCGAATGATTAATACCAAAACCTTTGACCTGAACTAATGACCAACCAGGTTTCACTTGTGGAGTTGGTACTTCCCTATACTCTAAAACCTCTGGTCCTCCAGCTTTTTCAACCACAACTGCTTTCATCGGTTTGCCTCCCATTATATTAACTCAGTCAAGTATATTACAGGCACAAAAAAAATACCTGAAATCACTTTCAGATATTTTTAAATAGCTAATCGAACTAAAGCCAAGGAAATAATTCCCACAATAACAATTAATAATAATTTTTTCGTTAAAATTGCAGTCAAAACTGTTGGTACTGAAGCAATTAAATTAGCGTAATCAATCGTTGGCAGCTGACCAAGATTTTGCTTAAAAAGATTTTCAAACCATAACGCCGCCATGATTGTAATAGGTACGAAACTGAGAAATTCAACAACTTTAGCGGGTAAATTAAATTTCTTCAACAACACAAACGGTAAAATTCTTGATAACCACGTTACCAAGCCACAGGCTACTAGCGTCCATAAAACAAATTTAGTTGATGGCATGTTTCAAAATCACCCCTAACCCACAGCCGATTAATGTTACGACCAAAATTAATAAATCACTCGAAATAAAAATTAGTCCAAAATAAACTAATGGCAACATTGCCGCTACGACAATCAATTGTACTTTTAATGAAATCGTCTTGTCACTGATCAATTGCAAGTAAAGCAGTCCAATAAACATCGCTACTAAAGCAAAATCTAAGCCTAATTTCTCAGGGTTACTAATGACCTTACCCAACATAGCTCCTACCATCGTTGAAGCAGCCCAAACTAAGTAAGCCATCACATTAACTGTGTTAAACCACTTAAAACTTAACTTGCCATCGGTATAATTTAACTTATTCATACTCAAAGCAAAACTTTCATCAGTAATCAAACTACCAATCAAAATATTTTCAAAAATGGAATTTTTCTTAAAGAAATTAGCTGTCGTCATACTCATCAAAATCATTCTTGAATTAACAAGAAAAACTGATAAAACAATCGAAACTATCGGCGTCCCAATCGCCAATAAACTAACTAAAATAAATTGTGCTGATCCCGCATAAACAATTAATGACATCAAGGTTGCCATCAAAACACTCATCCCTGCCGAAGCGGCCACAATTCCAAATGATATACCGATTCCAATGTAACCGAATACTGTTGGCAAGGTATCTTTAACAGCAGTCTCAACACTCAAGCTGTCATCCATAGTCTCTCCCCCTTTAGTGTAAAACATTATAATAATTTTAATTATGTTAAATGTCAATTAAGCCAGGAAAATTTTTAAACGTGGAAAATAACCATATTTATCTGGTAACCGGTTACTTTTCCGATAATAGTAGTTATAATTTAATTATTAATACTAAGAGGAGAGGTTTTTGTATGAAGAAAGCAATTTTTGAAAAAGTTGGTCAAATGAAACTTGAGGATGTTGAAAAACCAACCATTCAAGCCGCTGACGACGTCATTATCAAAGTTATCCGTGCTTGTGTTTGTGGTTCTGACCTTTGGGCTTACCGTGGTCTAGAAGATAAAGCTGAAAATTCTGAGAACTCTGGTCATGAAGCTATCGGGATTGTTGAAGAAGTCGGTTCTGAAATCACAACTGTTAAACCTGGGGACTTCGTCATTGCTCCATTTACTCACGGATGTGGCTATTGTAAAGCCTGTAGTGCCGGTTTCGATGGTGACTGTCAATCTCACAAAGATAACTTTAGTAATGGGAACCAAGCTGAATACATTCGTTTCCAACATGGTCAATGGGCTTTAGTTAAGGTTCCTGGCAAACCTAGTGATTATTCTGAAGGTATGCTCAAATCACTATTAACTTTAGCTGACGTTATGGCTACTGGTTACCACGCTGCTCGTGTTGCTGAAGTAAAACCTGGTGATACAGTTGTCGTAATGGGCGATGGAGCCGTTGGTCAATGTGGAGTTATTGCCGCTAAAATGATGGGTGCAACAAAGATTATCTCAACAAGTCGTCACCCTGACCGCGAAGCATTAGCTAAGAAATTTGGTGCCACTGATAACGTTGCTGAACGTGGCGATGAAGGTGTTAAAAAGATTTTAGCTTTGACAAATAATGAAGGTGCTGACGCTGTTTTGGAATGTGTCGGAACTGAATTATCAACTGAAACAGCCATGAAAGTTGGTCGCCCAGGTTCAATCGTTGGACGTGTTGGTTTGCCACATACCGGTAAGATGGATGTTTCAACATCCTTCGGTCAAAATATTATCCTCGGTGGTGGCCCTGCTTCTGTCACAACTTATGATAAAGCACGTTTGTTGAAAGCTGTCCTAGATGGTGAAATCAACCCTGGACTAGTATTCACAAAGAGTTTTACACTTGATCAAATCAATGATGCTTATCAAGAAATGACTGACCGTAAGGTTATTAAAGCCTTAGTTGTTGTTAGTGATTAATGAATAGTTGAAAAAAAGCTGATGCCTAAATGACATCAGCCTTTTTATTTGTCTAATTTTTTAATTACTTTAGCTGGAACTCCACCAACCAAGCTATTATCAGGAACATCTTTCGTAACCACTGCCCCTGCAGCAATCACGACATTATTTCCAATCGTTACACCAGGCATGATGGAAACTTTTCCACCAATCCAAACATCGTTACCGATTGTCACTGGAAAACCCTTAGCCATATATTCACGACGACCTTGAGCAGTCATTGGATGATTAACTGTATAAATATCAACATTTGGTCCAATCATGACATTATTACCGATATTAACTGGGGCAATATCAAGAATCGTCAAATTATAATTACTCAAAAAGTCATTACCCACATGGATATTCTTACCATTATCACAATTAAAGCGACTTTGAACGGAAATATTTTTACCGTATGAGCCAAAGATTTCTTTAATCTTTTGTGTTTGTTTATCAGGCTCTGTTGCTGGAATTTCATTAAATTCCTGGCAAAGTTTAGC
The DNA here is from genome assembly GCF_001435815.1 of Companilactobacillus nantensis DSM 16982. Lineage (GTDB taxonomy): Bacteria > Bacillota > Bacilli > Lactobacillales > Lactobacillaceae > Companilactobacillus > Companilactobacillus nantensis. Next base: position 23,715 of record NZ_AZFV01000029.1, read on the forward strand.
AGCATTAGCTTTTCTCTGGGCTACTTCATCATCCAAGAAATAATACCAATCACCATTGTCCAATTTATCTATCTCACGCATACATTTCACCTCAAATATTACTTTAACACTTAGAGTAAACTCAAGGTCAATCTAATTACTACGTTGATTATAGTGGGATTTTTGATAATTATGATGATACTTGGACTGATAATTAGCCACTGCCGGTACACGCCAACTAGTATCTACCGTTGATCTTCCCGTTGCGTAATCAAATTTAATTTTATCTTGAACATTCCATAAATAACGATTGAATTGTAAACTGCCATCAGTTGAAAGACCCTGTACCCAGACCCCACGTGCCATCAGTTCCCGTCCTCGAAAGATTGGCGTTACACGATAAATCACTTTTTTATTTTGAGCAAGTGAATCTCGAACTTTTTGTTCGATTTGTGTCATCGTCTTCTGATTCGAAAATTCAGTCTGTGTAAATAAGTTGTAAGGATTATCAATACTACCCAATTCACCTTGAGCTGTTTGACCCGATTTATCCAAATTAAACGTCATCGTATAGGCAATCAAATGACCACGATTTTGCGCAATGACCCTTGTCCCATTGACGTATTTAGGTTGATTATGCCAACCAGTTGGTCGCCAAACTTGTTCTGTTCGAGTATTTGACCTACCCAAATTGTTACGCATTAAATAAGCTGTTGCCGTTTTCGTCCGATTCAAATTATCCAAACCCTCATAATCAATATGTGATTGATTAAAATCAGTTTTCTTAATTTCATTGGGCTTGTCGTTATTCAAAATCTTAACTGACTTTTCACCTGATTTATACGTCCAGTTACTAATTTGTTTGGCCGTTACTTTTGATTCTTGAACCGCAGTGTTCGTTTTCGCCTGACTAGTTGTACTGCTTGTCGTCGAACATCCCGCTAAAATAAGTGGCATTAACAGTACTAACCAAAGGTTTTTCCGCATTCTCATTTCCCCCTAAAAAGCCATTCGAGCTTTAATTTTTAAGTAATTATCAGCAATAATTTCTTGTGTATTTTTTATATAATTAACATTATCAATGTCGTAAATATTATCCAATCTACTAGTTGTAACAATGACTGTTTTATCTAATTCTGCTAGTTCGCGGAACCAACCAAAGACCATCTTTGAACAGCTCAAATCAATCCCAGCACCTGGTTCATCAAACAAATATAATTCTTTATCAACCAATAAATTAATATAAATCAGGACTAATTTATGTTCATCTTTCGTTAAATCATTAAAACTACAATCTAATAATTTTGTAATCTCCGGTGGCATTTCTAAATCCAAAACTTTATTCAAATCATAAATAAAATTGATAATTTCTCGGACTGTTAATCCTACCCGAAACTCATTTTCTTGTGCTAAGTAAGCAATTTTTTTAACATTTGGAAAGCCAATAAAATGGTCATTACGCTTGCGTTTGACAATTTGATCCAATAAAGTCGTTTTACCGATCCCCTTGGCACCCAAAATAAAGTTTACCTGACAATCCTCGAAATAGAAATCAACCTTCTCAAATAAAAATTGCTTTTTATATCGGTAACTAAAATTTTCAATCTTCATTTATTTCAAACGATTTTTAACGGAAATATTCCGAAAAATCAGTCCTCCCATTATTAAATATCCCACGACACAGAGACTAATAAATATAATGTAAAACCCTGAAGTACAATGCACGACATAGAGTCCATAAATTAATTGGAACGGATTGATCATCGTTAACACGTAATTTAAAATTCCATGTGGTCGAATCCCTAATAAACCGATACCTAAAATAAAAAAACAACTAATTAACAAATTAAAGTAAACTTGTTTCATTCTTAACAGTAATAATCCTGACATCATGGCTGAACACAGTAATGCCGCCAGAAAGGAAACTAGAAAACCGTACAAAAAAGTGATTGCTGAAACATGGGTTATAAATATTGTCACAACTAAATTAAACAGGAAAATTTCCAATTGAATAACAAAAAACTGTACGAGTAGATTTGCTAAAACAATTGAATGACGTGATCCCATTAAGTAGGTCAAAGTTTTAAAGAATCCACCCTCACGTAATCGAATTAAGTTGATTAAAAAGCCATTAAAAACGGTCGTTACAACGATGTATGACCAATAAATATACAGTGATTCATTATCTTGAAGGTCTTGATTTTTATTAATAAAAACCATAAAAATTGGCACAATTAGCGTATAAATAAAATAAAAACGTTCTTTCAGGGCGATACGTATTTGGACTTTCAAAATAGCCCAATCATTTTCAAACATCCAATTCTCCCTAATTATTGTGTATGCCATTTCTCAGTTCTGGAGAAGGCATATTTTTTACATTATGTGTTGTAATAGTTATGTCGCCTAGGGAATCGTAAAATGAACTATAAGTCTTGCTATTCTAATAATTGAGAAGTAAAGAACAACGAATAAACTAGCCGAAAGAAACAAGAATTTAACTGATACAACACGAGACATTAGTAAAAATTAATATATTTTAATCAAAGTGTCAATTAGCTTTCAAGCATAAAAAAATATCAAATCTCTGATTATTGCAAATTGATTTAAAAATCATTTCATTTGAGTAACAATTGCTGTCTTCTAAATAAAAAACGTGTATGCTATTGAGAGAAAAAATTTACGGGGTAAAGCCTATGAACTACTTATTACTGTTAGTATCAATCGGTTTTGAAGTTCTTGGAACTTCACTTTTAAAGAAGACAGACGGATTTACTAATCTCTGGCCGACGCTGGGTACGTTGGCATCATACTTTATCTGTCTCTTTGTCCTCTCCCACGTCTTAAAACGTTTGCCATTAAGTTTAACTTATGCAACTTGGGGTAGCGTGGGATTGATACTCGTGACTATTGCAGGAATAGTTTTTTATCATGAATCCATTTCGATGGCTTCAATTGCTGGACTCATCTTAGTTGTTTTCGGCACCGTTTTAATCAATGTTTTTTAACAAAAATAACCTCCAGTTCACACATGATGAATTGGGGGTTATTTTGTTACTTATTTACGATTTTTGCGATAACGTTTGATAACGAAACCGGCAGCAATCAATAGAGCTAAGATGACGCCTAGAATGATCCAGAGATCCATTGAACGATTTGGATTCTTGTGATTAATCTTGGCAATCTCTTTGTTGGTTACAGTAAAGTTACGTTTCAAATTCCAATGGTTTTGTCCATTATTAGCTTTAACATCAACATACATTGTATACTTACCGGGCTTTAAGCGCTTATTCTTGCTTGGTCCGGTAACAGAATTAACGTTAGTCGGATAATCGAAATAGCTGTTGGGAGCCATTGGCATCTTTTCTTTATATGATTTCAAAAGTACTTTCGAGCCATTCCGTGGTGTTACTTTGGCATCGACAGAAACTTGTTTTTCCAAAGTTGGTACATCATTATCCAATTTAGCATCGACGGAAATTTGACCATTATTATCAGTTTCAAAAGCTTTAACTAATTTAACATCTGGTTTAACAGGATTAGTATTTGTTTGAATTTGGAGACCTAATACATAGTTGTATTGATTTCTTAAAGTGACGCCTTTAGGTAGTTTTTCGTCATTGTTAATTTGATTATTTTCTTGAACGAAAATACCACCAAGTAATTCACCTGTGATATCACCCTTCGGAGCAGTTAGATCAATACTTACTTCTTTGGAGGATTTCGGAGCTACGGCAACCTCTTTCGGATATGTTACGAGCTTCTCAATATCATATTGTAAATCACTATCAGGTTGTACGCCGTGATCATTGTAATCAATCACACCATTAATATCAGTTGCTGCACGATTAATAGAAACTTTGTAAGTATGATTTTTACCGTCAGTATTATTAATTTTAAATTTAATGGTTTCCTTTTGACCTGGTGTTAACTTCAAATCATAATAACCGATATTTTTAGCAGCTTGATTATCAGGTAATTCGGGCGAAATACTGTAATTAACGCCACCCGTCGTCGTTGCTGCCAACGTCGTTTTTTGATTGACAGTAAAAGCCAAGAGGATACTTGCCATTAATGTTAAAAGAACTGTCAGATATTTTTTCATAAGATTACCTCTTAGAAAAAAAGAGCGGCATATTGATTAATATACCTCTCCTTTATTCAATTTTTATGATGGTGCATTTGTTAATGTCCAAGACAATTGTGATGTATATGAACCACCAATATTACCAGCTGGTACCTTTAATGTGGCATCCCCGCCGTTATAGCTAGTAGTAAAGGAACCAACACCTTCACCTGCTGCGGCATCCAAAATTGTAACTGGAGCCGATGAAATAGTTGCTGAAGATGTGAATTTAGGTGCTGTAGAAACGTTATCAGTATCATCAGCTTTCACAGGAGTTGCATCGGAATCATCGAGTGCCAATGAAGCACCCTTCAAAGTTGCTCCACCTGTTGTCCCATCAGTAAATGGCGTGTCAGAAAGTGAGACCGTCCAACCTGTTGGTTCACCAGGGTTAGCAATTTGCAAACCGTTTGAAAACTTAAGTGATGCATAACTTGTATCGTCAGCGCTTGAATCAACTGTACCAAATGAGATACTTGGTGCAGATTTAATTGTAATTGTTCCTGGCGTCAACGTGGCCGAAGCCGTAGCTGGTGTCGTGGAAGCAGTTGGCGTTGTAGTTGTTGTAGTAGCAGCCTTAGCAACATAACCCCCGAGACCTAACGACCCAAGTCCTAGAAAAGCTGCACTTACTAATAGACTATTTTTTAAAATTTGTTTCATGATATATTTCCCCCATATCCGATATTTAAATCGATATGAATCAGAGCCTAATTGCTAGATAGCCGGTTGTCCAAGACTCTAGGGAATGACTATTATTGCTATCTATCGAGATTTCTCAATCTCTAGTGCATGTTATAGAATCAATTTAATCATGAATCAAATATAAGACTGCCAGTGTACGAAAAGTAAATTATAATAGAATCAATATATTGCTCGAGATGGTTTGTTGTTTAAGGGTTCCGCCTTCAGTCACACAAAATTTTGGCTGCTGTGGGGACCGGCCTGAGCCAAGGTCTCAGGTCTCGATTTTGAACTTCGCAAGGACCGCGAATTTCAAAACTCGTCCCGTGGTGTAATGGCTAAAGCCATAACGCCACCTCCACTGCTGCCAAAAATTTTGTGTGACTGAAGGCTAATGTATTAGTAATATTTTCATCAAATTATTTAACAATTTAATTTGAACAATCAACTAAGAAAATATAACTAGCCGGAAGGTGTGGGAATATTAATCAGCCGTGAAGGTGGAGTTAGGGCGGTGGTTTCCCGTTCTTACTCCACGGACGTATTTTGAGATTTACGTGGTTTTCGTAAAGCTCAAAATCGAGATTCGAGACCTTGGCTCGAATCGGTCCCACAGCAGATGAATATTCCCACACCTGGAGGCGGTATCCCTAAAAAGCCATTCTTTCTCGAGTAGTAATAATAATTAGAGGGTGTCATTTAATATGTCGGATACAAATTTGAAAAATGACTTAATTATCAATGTCGTTAATATTATTTGGAGTTTTAATGCTGAAACTAAAAAAGTTTTAGTACTATTAGTCAAAAATTCTCTTGGTATTGATGCTGACCGTTGGGGTTTGCCTGCCACTATTTTGCGAGCTGATGAAAATGCCGAGGATGCTTCTTTACGTTTGATCCGTGAAAAAATCGGGATTGAACTGCCTGATTTCTATACTGAACAGCTAGCTACATTTAGTAATGTTCAGCGTATTAGTGATCATCGTGAAATTGCCCTTTCTTACATGACTTACTTACCTTCAATGCCTGATTTAACAGCTGGTTATGGTGCTAAGGATGTCAAATGGTTTAGTGTTGATTACCAACCTGAACAGTATTCTTTAAGTTATCAAAATTTAAAATTTCAAACTTTAAGTGACAAAATATCGGAAAGTGAATTTTATAACAATATCGAGAATTCCCATGATAACAAGCATTTAGCTGCCGATCACGCTTTAATTCTTCGCTTGGCTTTCCAAAGGATTACAAATCGTCTTGATTATTTACCAACAATCTTATTGATTCTTGGTGACAGTTTTACACTCAAACAAGCCCGAGAAGTTTATGCTACTTTTTGGAAAGAACCTTCGACAAACATTGATAACTCGAACTTTCGTAAGACACATGCCCATCTTTTTACTGAAATAGGTATGGAACACGGAAAAAGTGGTCGTCCAGCAAAACTTTACAAACTGCGCTGATAACTTGACCCCTGAAAAGACTAATGATAGTCTTTCTTTTGTGCTATTTAAGGTAATTTTTACCTTTAATAAAAATAGTAATAATCTTTATAAATTATGGAGGTAAGTTTTGGATTCACAAAAAATCGAAACAACTCAAAAAGGCGGTCTCAAACTGTTAATGGTTATTGGGACAGCTTGGTTATTCGATGCTGCTGACGTAGCGTTGTTATCCTTTATCATGCCATTGATCAAGCAGGAATGGCATTTAACTGCCGGTCAAATTGGTTTAGTTGGCTCAATCACGACTGTTGGTATGATGATTGGTGCCTTTCTCTTTGGTTACTTAGCCGATCGTTTTGGTAAGAAAAATATTATGATGATTACATTGCTAGTTTTTTCAATTAGTAATTTATTACTAGCAATGACCACTAACGTAAATCAATTTCTTTTAATTCGTTTCATCACAGGTATTGGTTTGGGTGGTGAATTACCAGTTGCATCAACAATTATTGCAGACTCATTCTCAGGTCATAGACGATCCAAAATGCTTATTTTAGTTGACAGTTTCTGGGCAATTGGTTGGATTTTTGCATCCCTCTTGTCAACTTTAGTTATGCCAGCTTATGGTTGGAAATTTACTGTTATTATTACTTCACTGACAGCTCTATACACATTAGTCCTCCGTCATCATTTACCTGCAGAAACTAATGTTAAAAACGATAAATTAAATCTTGGAATTGCTCTAAATAAGATTTGGTCCAAAGAATTTCGTCGACAAACGCTTTGTCTAAGTATCCTTTGGTTTGTCATCATGTTCGTTTATTACGGACTCTTCCTTTGGTTACCTAGTATTTTGATTCAACGTAACTTATCGATCTCTCGGAGCTTTTTATATACACTTATCACAAGTTTTGCTCAACTACCTGGTTACTTTTTAGCCGCTTACTTGATGGGTAAACTTAGTCGTAAAAAAGTTCTCGCAATTTACATTATTGGAACAATCATCGGAGCATTTCTTTTTGGTACAGCACAAACAGAAGCCATGGTTCTTTTCAGTGGTTCACTCTTATCATTCTTCACACTTGGTGCTTGGGGAATCATGATTGCTCTAACACCAACACAATATCCAATTGAACTACGTGGTATGGGAATTGGCTTCACACAAGCTATCGGTCGAATTGGTGCTACTATTGGACCTTACTTGATTGGCTTCTCATTAGGAATCGGAATCAATACTACAATGATCTTTTTCTACTTCATTTTGGCTTTAGTCATTGGAATTTTAGTTCTTACATTTGGTATGGTTGATACTGATCGTCAATAATAACTTCCAAATATAAAATTAACCGCAAAAAAAGGTATCTGTGAGAGACGATAAAATTTCTCACAGATACCTTTTTGAATTTCATTATTTTATTAATTATAGAGCGGCTGTTTCAGGATGATCTTTATTCAAATGTTCGATACGTCCATCAACCTTAAAGTATTTCTCAATCAAGTCTTTTAATTCAACGATAGCCTCATTAGCACGCTTAGCTTGATTTTCATTAATTGCTTCAATAACTAAGACAGAGTCAGTTGTATCTTCTGTCAACATAGTTCTTTGTGCTTCCCGCCAGTTAAAGCAACGGCAAATTGCTCCTGAATTATCGTAATAAATAACTTCTCCAGGAAGTGCTGGTGAATCTTCAGTTGCACCAAGTGGTTTGAAACCTTCGCCACCCTTAGCTTCACCCAAGTGCATGTCACCATCAAAAGCGTTGAGGTTTTCACCACCACAAGGAACACCGTATTTAAGAGAAATACTGTTATAAATATCAACTAATGGGTTGATTGGTGAAAATTCACGACCTTGGCTAACCCGATTCAATAAAGCTTCGATTGAACCACGAGCACCCTTTTTAGTCTTAAATTGACGGAATGCTTGACGCCATTCATCAACAACTTCATTGTCCTTGAATGATTCGTTAGTAATAAATTTTTCTGATTCTTTTGCGGCATCACTTAATAATTTAGCAAAATATGGATCATCCTTTTCATCAACATGGTTATCAATGTTGTGAATTACTAAAGTGCTAATTTGTGCATCAGGAAATAACTCCCAAAATTTTTCGTCTACAATTACTTTTGTCATTTTACTTTTCCAATTCCTTTTTTAAAATATAATCCGTCTGCGTTGAGGTTCCCATAACAAACTTATGTGAACTGTAATGCTCAAACCCCATTGACTGATAAAACTTTTGAGCCGGGAAATTCTTTTCCCAAACTCCTAACCAAACATGTGGTTTTTTGAATGCCTTAGCGCGTTCGATGGCAAATTCCATTAGGACTTTTCCTAGTCCCATACGTTTAAATGGTACTCGAATATAAATCCGTTGGATCTCCATAAAACTGTCATCAAGCGGTTCACTTTGAGCATCCAAAATATTAACTTTTAAATATCCTGCTAACTCTTGATCGACGAATAAAAAATAGAATTCTGAATTTTTATTCGTCATCTCTCGTCGCAAAACATCTAAAGCATAGGCATCATGAATATATGCTTGTGTATTTTCCGGTGTATTATATTGTCCGAATGTTGCCAAATATGTTTCAGCACTCACTTTCTGGAGTATTTCCAAATCGTCCAAAGTGCATCTTCTAATTGTCGTCGTCATCAATAAATCCGTTTGTTGCCCTTCTTAACATATTCCCAATTCTCTGCGATATTACCTTCAACTACTTCTAAGAGTTTAAAAATCTGTTTTCTTTCAGTTGGCGATAAACCGGTCAAAGCAATCTCATTTGAATAATGTTCTTCCCGATAAAGGATTGGATAAGTTTCTTTTCCCTTTTGGGTAACATACAATTTTTTCTCTTTTTTATTATCTTCAGATTGTTTCCTGACAATAAATTCATTATCTTCCAACTTTTTGATTGCTCGGGCTGCCGTCGTGCGGTCAACCTTAATCATCTCAGCAACTTTTTCTTGAATAATTCCTGGATGTTCATAAATTCTTGCTAAGTAGATATACTGTCCCTTAGTTAAATCATACTTTTTAAATTCAATATTACTGATTGAATCAAGGGACCGTGCAATTACACCTATTGATCTCAAAATGTCTGCCACAACCATGCCTCTCTTTCAAACAAAAAATATTGTACAATCATTTTGTTGTATTTGCAACAAAAATAGTGAAAAACACCCTTTTCAAGGTAAATAAAATATGGCTTGGTCCCTATCACATAAAGAACCAAGCCATACCAGATTAAAATAAATTTCTATTTAAATATTTATATGAAAATGAAAAATGCCAAGTATTTTCTAAACTAATCCTTGAGAAATCATTGCATCCGCAATTTTAGTGAAGCCAGCAATATTGGCCCCACTCAAGTAATCACCACTTACACCATACTCATCAGCAGCTGCAACCGAGTTATCAAAAATATCTTTCATAATTTGTTTCAGACGGTTATCAACTTCTTCAAATGACCAACTTAAACGCATACTGTTTTGGCTCATTTCAAGTGCCGAAACAGCTACCCCACCAGCATTAGCGGCCTTAGCTGGTCCATACAACAATCCAGCCTCTTGATAGTCTTTGATAGCTTCAGGATTACTTGGCATATTTGCCCCTTCAGCAACTACTTTAGCACCATTAGCAATTATATTCTTAGCTTGATCACCATTTATTTCATTTTGAGTCGCACAAGGTAAAGCAATGTCATAAGCAACTTTAGCATCCCATACTGAACCTTCATGGTATTTGGCTCCAGTAACTTTTTCAGCATATTCCTTAATACGTCCACGTTCTACTTCTTTAATTTGTTTAACTGTATCAACATCTATGCCGTTTTCATCAGTAACGTAGCCATTTGAATCTGAACAAGTAACTACTTTGCCACCTAGTTCAGTAACTTTTTGAATAGCATAGATAGCAACATTACCAGCTCCAGAAATAGCGACACGTTTGCCATTAAAGCTTGAATTATTAGCTTTCAACATTTCATCGGTATAATATGCCAAACCATAACCAGTGGCTTCAGTTCTGCCAAGTGATCCACCATAATTAAGACCCTTACCCGTCAAAACGCCGCGGTCAGCACCACGAAGACGCTTGTACTGTCCATATAAGTATCCAATTTCACGTCCACCAACACCAATATCACCGGCAGGAACATCTACATCTAAACCGATGTATTTGCTCAATTCAGTCATAAAGCTTTGACAAAAGCGCATTATCTCATTGTCAGACTTACCTTTAGGGTCAAAATCAGATCCACCTTTACCACCACCAATTGGTAGTCCGGTTAAAGCATTCTTAAAAATTTGCTCGAATCCTAAAAACTTAACAATACTTAAATTAACAGATGGATGTAATCTTAAACCACCTTTGTAAGGTCCGATGGCTGAATTAAACTGAACTCTAAAACCACGGTTAACACGTGCATGACCAGCGTCGTCTAACCAAGGAACGCGGAATTGAATAACACGTTCTGGCTCTGTCAATCGTTCAAGAATATTAGCATCTATATATTCCGGATGATTTTCCAATACAGGTGTCATCGTTTGGAAAAAGTCATGAACTGCTTCCAAAAACTCAGTTTGATGTGGATCTCTTTGTTTAATTACTTCATAAACTTGTTGTAAATAATCGGTCGCTTTGGTCAAAATATCGTCCTCCATTATTAAATTACTCTGATTGTTTTTATTTTACATTTTTTAATTATAAATTGCACGGTGATTATTATAACAAATTTAATAAAATTAGTTTTTGTCACATCATATTAGTTCACAAAAATAAAGAGAGGTATTTGGTTGAATCCCAATACTTCTCTTTATTTTTTATATTCAACTGTTAATTGATGGCATAACCAACATTATGTGCAAATTGGTCAATTTGTTCCATATACTTGTCACCATTTTCAAGATCTGATAAAGTCTTTCGAACTTTACGGTCATCCCGCAACCTACCAAATAAGTATTGGAATGAATAATTCTTATTTAATAAGTTATATGTTTTAAGAACAAAATCTTTAGAGTAATCCTCTTTATCTAAATCCTTTGCATTATTAATATCGGTATATAGCTCCGATAAAACTCTCTTTGCCTCAGTATTGTCATTTAGTTTCATCAATACACACCACCTAATTAATTATTAGAACCTCACAGGTTTAGCTTATGAAAGCGTTTACTCTTTTGCCTGTGTATCCATTATATAACTAATAGTTGGAAATTTCACTTAAATGCCAAATATCACTAAATTAATTATTTTTTATGCCGTCTACAGAGCTACAAAAGCTTAACTAGCTGTGCGGACCGGACTGAGCCAAGGTCTCAGTCCTCGGTTTGAAGCCTTGCAAGCAAGTCTCCAAACACGCCCGGTGCTGTAAAGTCGAGAAAATCACTCGACTTAACACCACTTTCACTGCCAGTTAAGCTTTTGTAGCTCTTCCGACTAGTTTTTATGACTCTTCTTTTCATAAAATCATTATTCATGTATTTGATGAAACATGAATTACTACATTTTCACTTCACCCTTGAATCAACTTATTCGCTTAGTTTTCACGAAGCAAAATTATGTTTCAACTCAGGCCAGATCCATTTATCAGCTGCCGCAATTAGAATTCCATTAAAGATAAATGAAAAAACCGTTCCGATGTTGACTGAATAGACATTTTGAATTGCGATTCCTGCAACTATGATGATAATGATTGGTGGTATGAAATCAATTATCTGTGCAGCTGTTGAATTTCCTTTTAAATATAAAAAGCGCAAAATATTTGTCGTATCATCGTTAGGATGCATAACGATATTAGCTCGTTGATACAACGAAATTGCCACACAGAAGAAAACAACTCCGAGACATGACAAAATGGCTCTAATGACAATTGGTAGGCTTGGTACACCTACTATATTTAATAAATTAGTAAAAACATTAACAAAATAACTAAGGCGAATTTTATAATCAAGTTAG
>NZ_AZFV01000003.1 GCF_001435815.1 Companilactobacillus nantensis DSM 16982
AGTTACCTCCTACTCGATCTGCTACCAAATTTCTTGCATCCAGATACTAGGTTAATTAATTATTTTGATTATGAAATAGCTAATTAATTTAACTTGATTGCTTTATATCAATACTTTGATAATGAAATTAATTAAAAAAAGGTCAGACAAATCCGATATTTTCGAAATTGTCTGACCTTTTTTTGTGTTGTATTTTATTTGAAAAAGTCAACTGTATTTAGCTAGACAAATAGTCTACAAGAAAATAGTTAAACTAGTCTCAGGGAGAAAACGTTGACCCAGCAGTGGTGTTAGGACGAGCGGTTTTCTCGTTCTTACAGCACAGGACGAATTTTGAGATTCGCGAACTTTGCGAAGCTCAAAATCGAGCTTCGAGACCGTATTTTGGCTCGAAGCGGTCCTCACAGCAGGGTACAACGTTTTCTCCCTGAGGCGGCATAATAAAAACACCCTGAATTTTTAACCAATTCAGAGTGCCAAACATCTTATCAGATTAGATAAAACTCATTACGGCACCTAAAATCACACCGCCGATTGTTACTAAGATCATTAACCAAACGACCACTTGTGTAATTTTAGTCAAAGTGCTTTTAGGTTTTTTATCGTCCAAAGCTTCCACCACCTAATTCATGTATAGTGAAATGTTACTTCACAAAGCCGAAATATGCAATATTTGTAAGCGCCTATTTCGAAATATGGAAAAATCCCCCACCGCCTGAACTGTATAATTAGTAACTGCTTTCACATTAATTGACTGATTGTCAAATATCGTGTGGTTAAAAGTGGGGAATTGTGGTAAATTAGGAAGTGTTAAAGAATCGAGGTGAACTGTCCTTGTTTATGGGTGAATTTCATCACACACTTGATACTAAAGGCCGAATAATCGTGCCTGCTAAGTTTAGAAAGTTGCTTGGTGATAGCTTCGTAATCACCCGAGGCATGGATGGTTGTCTTTTTGGTTATCCCCTTGAACAATGGGATAAGTTGGAGGCACAACTGGATAAGTTACCTTTGACTAAAAAGGATGCGCGAGCATTTACTCGGTTCTTTTATTCTGCTGCGGCAGAGGTAGAATTTGACAAACAGGGGCGAATCAATATTTCGTCTTCGTTAGTCGGTTTTGCTAAACTAACTAAAAATTGTGTAATTGTCGGTGTTTCTGACCGGATTGAAATCTGGGATGAGGAACGCTGGAATAAATTTAGCCAAGAGGCTGAAGATAATTTTGAAGAAATATCGGAGAAAATGACAGACTTTGACTTCTAATGTATATCAACATAAAACAGTATTATTAAAAGAAACTATTGATGAAGTAAATCCCCATGATAATGGAATTTATGTAGACGCTACCTTTGGACGTGGTGGACACACCAAAGAACTCTTGAGTCGAGTACACAATAGTCATCTTTATGTGTTTGATCGTGATGAAGCTGCTATTGAGGTCGGTGAAAGTATTCAAAATGACGCCAAAATAATTGGCGATAATTCGTTAACATTAATACGTGACAATTTTGAGAATATGCAAGAACGTTTGAACGAACTTGGAGTAGAGAAAGTCGATGGCATTGTTTATGACTTAGGTGTTTCATCACCTCAATTCGATGATGCTGTTCGTGGCTTTAGTTATAAAAAAGAAGCACGGTTAGATATGCGGATGGATCAAAGACAAGCTCTTGATGCAGAAAAAATTGTTAATGATTGGACGTACAGTGAATTAGTCGGCATTTTTTATAAGTACAGTGATGAAAAATTTGCTAAACAAATTGCACGTGCCATTGAAAGAACAAGAGAAGATCACCGAATCACTTCAACATTGGAATTAGCTGATATTATTAAGAATGCTATTCCTGCTGCTGCAAGACGTACTGGTGGTCACCCTGCAAAACGTGTTTTCCAAGCAATAAGAATTGCTGTTAATGATGAATTGGGTTCACTTGAGAGATCGCTTGAACAAGCAATTGATCTACTAGCCCCTAAGGGTAGAATCAGCGTTATAACTTTTCAATCCAAAGAAGATCGTATCGTTAAACATATTTTTAAAGACAATTCCCATGTCGATTTACCAAGAGGACTTCCAGTTATTCCGGACGATATTAAACCTGTCCTAAAACAAATAACTCGCAAGCCTATATTGCCTAACACTGAAGAATTATCTGAAAATAATCGGGCACACAGTGCCAAATTACGTGTTGTTGAAAAGATATAATGGAGAATTAAGAATATGAGAGAAGAAAGTACTGCTAGAAACTTACAAGATTATCAAACTGCAGCCCAACCTGAACCGAAAGTTCAAGCGGCTCCACAAACCCATAGTGTTGCCCTGTCCAAATTTGAAAGTTTTTCAATTGTGGGCTTAGGCTTATTGACCTTGGCGTTAATGATTGCCTTGGTTAGTATTAAAGTTTCGATGACTTCTTCTCAAAATAAATTGGATAGTCTCACGACGCAAGTAGCCAAAACAAATACAAGCAACGTTAATTTAAGACAAGAGATTTCTGAATTAACCAGTTTTGATCGTTTTTCTTCTTTTGCAAAAAAGCATAATTTGAAAATGAGTGACAACAATGTAAGGAACATTTCGAAATGAGTAAGTTCAGAAAATTATTTAAAAATAAGGCAAGACGCAATCATTATATTGTTGGTATGGTAATTTTGATTGCGACTGCCTTTTCTTTTATCCTTTTTATCCAAAGATTTGCTTATATCTCAATGAGTAAGCAATATGATGGCGTAAATTTGGAACAAAGAACAAAACAAAAATATGAACATGTTAATAAAGTTAATGCTAAACGTGGCGATATTTTAGATGTTAACGGTGATATGATTGCCGGCGATTCGACGATTTATAATATTTATGCGATTGTTTCTAAAAAGTCGAAGACAACGGATGGTAAGGCAGATTATGTAGTTGATCGGGAAAAGACTGCCCGAATTTTGAGTAAATATCTACCATTGTCAGCTAAACAATTACGTCAGTATTTATCACCTAAAAATAAAGACCAGTATCAAGTTGAATTTGGTCCATCTGGTCGTGGCTTATCAATTGAAATTAAACGAAAGATTGCTGCTAAAAAATTACCAGGAATTCATTTTGTGGAGTTGCCTTCAAGATCATATCCGAATGGTGTTTTCGCTACAAACTTAGTTGGCTTCACACAAGCTAATAATGCTAATGATCAAAATAGTAATATTAGTGGTGTGATGGGTATTGAAAAGTATTTCAACAAAATTTTGGCCGGACGTGATGGTAAGAAAATTACGAAGGTCGATAATAGCGGTAACGAATTGCCTGATTCGCAAGTGATTGAAAAAAGTTCAGCTGATGGTTCAAATGTTTATTTGACTCTCAACAGTAAAATTCAACAATATACTGAAATTTTAGCTCAATCGATCGATGAGAAATATGAACCAAAAGATTTACAGATCTTAGTTATGAATGCCAAGACAGGAGCGATTGAAGCGGCCACACAACGCCCAACCTTTAATCCTACAACGGGTAAGGGTCTGGATACTAGTTGGCGTGATACGCTGGTTGAAGATCAATTTGAACCCGGTTCAGTTATGAAAATTTTGACATTGTCAGCCTCTATTGATTCAGGTAATTATAATCCCGACGAATTGTATAAATCAGGAACAGTTGAAGTCGGCGGTCGGACGATTGGTGATTGGAACACAGCTGGTTGGGGTTACATTCCACTATCTGAAGCATTCACCAGATCTTCCAATGTCGGGATGGTCAAGCTTGAAGAACAAATGGGACCTAAGACTTGGATGCAATATATGAAAAAGTTCCATATCGGTGATAAAACGGGTATTGAATTGCCTGGCGAAGTGGCCGGAAGTATTTCCTATGAACATTTGAGTGATCAAGCAATGACTTCATTTGGTCAAAGTGTCAATGTAAACACGATTCAAATGTTACAGGCATTTTCAGCAATTGCTAATGGCGGAAAGATGATCAAGCCACAAATTATCAAGAAAGTTGTTGATCCAAATACTGGTAAGACGACGAAAACTTATAAACGTAAAGTCGTTGGTCAGCCAATTAAAGCCAGCACTGCCAAGGAAGTTCAAAAGGCAATGCGTGAAGTCGTTACGAAGAATTATGGTACTGGTATGGTTTATAATGTCCCTGGAGTAAAGGTTGGAGTTAAAACTGGTACTGCTCAAATTGCTTCACCAGCAGGTGGTTATTTAACAGGTTCCAATAATTATATTTTCTCAGTTGCTGGGATGATTCCATATAATAATCCTAATTACATTGTCTATGTAACGATGAGACAACCACAAAAAATGACGGAGGCTCCCGAAAAGATTCTTTCAGAAGTTTTCAATCCGTTAGTTAAGAGATTAGTCAATCAAGGTAAGTCTCCTACCAAAGCTACTGAAGCTGGCAGTCAGTATGTCAGCATTCCGAGTCTATTGGATAAATCTACTAACGACTCGCTCACAAAGATCAAAGACCTCAACTTACAATCCGGTGTCATCGGTACTGGTAACAAGGTAGTTCAACAATTGCCAGCTAGTGGTGAAAAGGTCATGCCTGATCAAAGAATTGTCTTGCTAACCAATGGTGCGATGACAATGCCTGATTTAACTGGATGGTCAAAAAACGATGTTTTGAAGTTTGCTGAAATAACTGGCAAGCAAGTTACCACAAAAGGTGACGGATATGTCGTTAAACAATCGGTCAAGTCTGGTCAGGTGATAAATGGGAGTGGTAAAATTATAGTTACATTGAAAAATAAATAATTAAGGGGATTTTCATGGAATTTAGTCATATTGTTTTCGATATAATTAGCTCTTTTGCAATCGTGGCCATCTTTATGCCATTTTTGATTGGTTACTTGGTTGCACACAAAGAAGGACAGTCTATTCGCGAAGAGGGTCCAAAGTGGCACGAAAAGAAATCAGGAACACCAACAATGGGTGGGCTATTAATTATCATTGCCACATTGATCACTGATATTTGGGTCGGTATTTGGCAAGGTCAATTAACACACTCACTATTGATCACAACTTTTGTTATTGTTTTGTACGGTTGTATTGGTTTTATTGATGATTTCATCAAAGTTTTTAAGAAACGTAATTTAGGTTTACGTGCTTATCAAAAAGCATTGTTACAAATTGTTGTCGGTATCTTGTTCTTATACGTATATAACGGCGACCAATTTCCAATGAATTTCACGATTCCAGGGCTATTATCAATTAACTCTGCCGTGATTTTCGTATTGTTTACATTATTCTGGCTCGTTGGATTTTCAAATGCGACTAACTTAACTGATGGCTTGGATGGATTGTTAGGTGGTTTAGGAACAATTTCTTATGCTACTTACGGAATCATTTCGTTGAATCAAAATCGTTTTGATTTAGCAATTGTCTGTTTCTCAGTTGTCGGTGCTTTGTTAGCATTCTTGATTTTTAACCACAAGCCAGCCAAGATTTTTATGGGGGATGTTGGTTCACTAGCACTTGGTGCTGGACTTGCCGCTATTTCAATCTTACTTGGTCGTTACTGGTCACTATTGTTGATTGGTTTCGTGTATGTAGTTGAAACAATGAGTGTTATGTTACAAGTCTTTTCATTCAAAGTTTTCCATCGTCGAATTTTTAAGATGACACCAATTCACCATCATTTTGAAATGATGGGTTGGACTGAATGGAAAATTGACATTGTCTTTTGGATTGTTGGTGCTATTTGTTCAGCAATTTATTTAATTTTATTCGTATAGGAAGTAAATGATAGCAATGAAAACAGAGAGTAATTATTCAAATAAAAAAATCTTAGTATTAGGCTTAGCCAAGAGTGGTTTTGCCGTCGCCAAACTTTTGAAAAAAATGGGTTCTGATGTCACAGTTGTTGACTCAAATCCTTTAGAAGGAAATACCGAAGCACAAGCATTGATTGATGCCGGCTTTAACGTAATTACTGGTAGTAACGATGCTAGTTTGATTGATGAATCATTCGATTACCTTGTTAAAAATCCTGGAATATTTTATTCCAACGAATTGATTCAACAAGCTGAAAAGTTGAAGATTCCAGTTATCACAGAACCTGAGATTGCTTATAGTTTTGCCGACGCTACAATGGTTGGCGTTACAGGTACAAACGGTAAAACAACTGTGACAACTTTAATTCAATTAATGTTGAAGCACTCACCTAAGTTCCAAAATTCTTACTATGCCGGAAATATTGGGATTCCTATTTCTGACGTAATTCAAAAGGCTACTAAAGATGACGTCGTTGTGACTGAATTATCAAGTTTCCAACTTCAAGGAACTATCGACTTACATCCACATGTGGCTGTGTTAAATAATATTTATTCAACACACTTGGATTTTCATAAGACCCGTCCTAATTACATTAAGGCTAAGATGCACATTACTAAGAATCAAACTCCTGATGATTACTTTGTTATCAATTACAATACTGAAGAGTGGCGTGATTTAGCTAAACAATCACAAGCAAAGATTTTGCCATTTTCAGACAATCAAGAATTAGACCAGGGTGCTTACGTCAAAGATGATGTTCTTTACTGTAACGGTGAAAAAATCATGACTGCCGATGAGATTAAAATCCCTGGTGAACATAATGTACAAAATGCACTAGCAGCAATCAGTGTTGCCAAATTATTTGATGTTAAGAATGAAGATATCATTGAAGTCTTATCATCATTTAGAGGTGTCAAGCATAGAATCCAATATGTCGATACATTTGGTGGACATAAATTCTATAATGATTCTAAAGCAACCAATGTTGAAGCTACAATCGTGGCTTTGACAGCTTTTAAGGCTCCAATCACTTTAGTTGCTGGTGGGCTGGATCGTGGTAATGGTTTTGATGAATTAATTCCATCACTCGAAGGTAAGGTTCATAACATGGTTGTTTATGGACAAACAGCTGATAAATTGATTGAATCAGCTGAAAAAGCTGGCGTTGGCAATATTGTCAAAGTCAACAACCTAACCGAAGCTGTACCAGAAGCTTATAAGCAAAGTAATGCTGGCGATGTTATCTTACTTTCACCAGCTGCTGCTAGTTGGGATCAATTCCATACCTTTGAAGAACGCGGCGACCAATTTATTAAAGAGGTCGAAACATTAAAGGGAGAAGTAGAATAAATGACAAAAATGCGCATAATCGTCTCCGGTGGTGGTACTGGAGGCCATATCTATCCTGCAATGGCCCTAATTAAGCGTCTCAAGGAACGTGACTTGATTGATGATGTTCTTTATGTCGGTACTGAAAAAGGCTTAGAGAGTAAAATTGTTAAGAATGCAGGCTTGAACTTTAAAACAATTGAAATTCAAGGTTTTAAACGTAGCCTATCATTGGATAACATCAAAACAGTTCAATTATTCCTATCTAGTATTCGAAAATCCCGTAAGATCATAAAAGAATTTAAGCCTGATATCGTCATTGGTACTGGTGGATATGTTTCCAGTGCAGTTGTGTATGCTGCTCATACGATGCACATTCCAACCGTAATTCATGAACAAAACACCATTGCTGGTGTAACGAATAAATTCTTAGGTCATTTTGTTGATAAAATTGCGGTGGCTTTTACTGAAGCAACGGATCAATTTAGTGAAAAGAAGAAGATTGTTTTCACTGGTAATCCACGTGCTCAAGAAGTTGTCGATATTCAAAAGAATGATCGACTTAAAGAATTTGATTTGGCAGCAGATAAAGATACCGTGATGATTTTTGGTGGTTCTCGTGGTGCTAAGCCGATTAATCAAGCGACAATTGAAACAATGGACCGTTTTGTAGCGGCCGATTATCAAGTTTTGTTTGTTACAGGACGGGTACATTATGACAATGTTGTTAAATTAATCGATTCAAAGTATTTAAAGAGTGCAAATATTGCAGTATTACCATATATTGATAATATGCCAGAAATTTTACCTGACATTAAATTGATCGTCGGTCGTAGCGGCGCAACAAGTATTGCGGAGATTACAGCATTAGGTATTCCAGCAATCTTCGTACCAAGCCCTTACGTAACGCATGATCATCAAACGAAAAATGCTATGTCCGTTGCCAAGGTCGGAGCAGCTAAATTGATACCTGAAGCTGAACTTACTTCTGATTCATTATTCAAAGCAGTTAATGAAATCATGAGCGATAACAGCGTTCAGGCAGAAATGTCTGAAAAGTCCAAGAATATTGGTGTTCCAGACGCCGCTGATCGCTTGATAAAAGTTTTAACAGACTTAGTAAATAAGTGATATATGAGGATTAAGAGTGTTGAAGAAAAGGATTAGAATAAGTAAAAATAGTCTGATTTTTATAATAGTTTTTGTCATAATATTGATTGCTTATTTTGGTTCGTCATTGAGTAAGGTTCGAAATATCAATGTTAAAGGTGTCAATGATCTTGGTGCGCAACAAGTTATCGACGCAACGAAGATCGACGATAATTCAACACTGCTGAACGTTTTATTGCATCACGGTTCAATTGCCGAAAAAACTGAGAAAAAATTACCATCTATTAAATCTATTTCGTTTCGAACACATAATTTACGTGACTTAACAATTCATGTGGAAGAACGTCCGACACTTGGGTACATTTATAAAAATGGTGGTTACTATCGGATAATCAATAACGGTCAAGTGCTCAAGCAAAAAATGAGTTCGCCAATTGGCAATTATCCGACTTACAGTGGTTTCAGTGCTAGTCGCTTGAAACAGATGTCGAACATATACGCTAAGTTACCTAGTAGCGTTAAGACAAATGTGTCTGAGTTTTACAATTCACCGACAAAATTAAATCCATATCGCATCAAAATTGATATGAATGATGGTAATAAAGTGGTTGCAGACATGCGAACTGTCAAGTCCAAATTGAAATATTATCCAGGGATGGCCGCTCAAATGAAAAAGAAGGGCGTTATAGATTTGGAGATTGGAGCCTATTCTTATCCCTTTAAAGGCAAGAAATAGGTTTAATATAATCATTTTTGTGTTAAAATTTTTTAGTGAATAGATTTTTCTAGGTAAGGGAGGCTGCCACGATTAATGGACAATTCTGAATTTTTTGTAGGTCTTGATATTGGCACAAATTCGATAAAAGTAGTGGTTGCTGAATCGTCTGATGATAGATTAAGCATCGTCGGCGTAGGAAGCGAACGATCTGAAGGCGTAAGCCGTGGCGTTATAGTCGACATAGACAAAGCGGCGAACGCTATCAAACGTGCAATTAAGAAGGCCGAAACACAAGCAAATATCTCCATTCGTGACGTTGTAGTCGGTATATCGGCTAACATGTTACAAATTGAGAAATGTCAAGGTATGATTGCGGTCGGATCTCAATCAAAAGAAATCAATGAAAATGATGTCAGACAAGTTATGCTGGCTGCTATGGTGCAAAACTTACCTAGTGAGAGAGAAGTTGTTTCTCTAATACCTAAGCAATTTTCTGTTGATGGCTTTAATAATATCCGTGATCCTCGCGGTATGATTGGCGTTCGACTAGAGATGTCAGGTATTTTGTACACGGCACCAAAAACAATCGTACATAATACGAAAAAGGCTATCCAAAAGGCTGGCCTAAACATTATTCATAAAGTTATTTCTCCAATGGCGTTAAGTCAAGTCGTTTTAAATGACGGCGAAAGTGACTTTGGTGCTGTAATTATTGATATGGGAGCGGGTCAAACGACCGCTTCAGTTGTGCATGATCACAATTTGAAATTATCAACAGTTGATTTTGAAGGCGGGGATTATGTAACGCATGATATCTCCGTTGTATTGAATACAACGGTGGAAAACGCCAATCAATTGAAACTTTATTACGGTAACGCTTCTGCTGACAAGTCAGCAACTGATGAAAATATCAGTGTTGAGGTTGTCGGTAAGAGTGAACCAACGATGATTTCAGAAGAATATTTGGCTGAAATTATTGAAGCACGACTCAATCAAGTCTTTACTAGATTACAAGCACCATTAGAAGATGCAGGCGCATTATCTTTACCAGGCGGAATTGTTTTGACTGGTGGAGTTGCTGCAACGCCTAATGTGGAAGATTTGGCTAGAAAGATTTTTGATGTCAAAGTACGAAGCTATGTTCCAACCCAGATGGGTATGCGTTATCCATCATATTCGTTGGGACTTGGTTTGGTAACTTATGCTTCACGATTAAATGATATTGGAGTGATTGCTGACAATGTTGTCAATGGTGCAACCGTTGACCGCGGCAGTCGACCACAACCTCAAGTTGCAACGGATCCACAACCACAGCCACAAAGAGAACAACCTGAACCAATGAACCTAAATCAAGAGGACCAACCAACCGAAGAAGAGACTGCCAAGCCTGAAAAAGGTAAGAAAATGTCGAAATTCAAGGACTTTTGGAGCAAATTTTTTGATTAACAATAAATAATAAATGATTTAAATAGGAGGAACTCCTTAATGGAATATACTTTAGACTCTACCCAAAATAAGGGAGCGGTAATCAAAGTTATCGGTGTCGGTGGTGCCGGTGGTAACGCTGTCAATCGAATGGTAGAAGCAGGAATTAAAGGCGTGCAATTTATTACCGCCAATACTGATGTTCAAGCTCTAGAAAACTCAAATGCTGAAACAAAAATTCAGTTAGGACCTAAATTGACACGTGGTCTAGGTGCCGGTTCAAATCCTGAGGTTGGACAAAAAGCTGCTCAAGAAAGTGAAGAAGCCATTAAAGAAGCCCTTGAAGGCGCTGATATGATCTTCGTAACAGCCGGAATGGGTGGTGGTACTGGTACAGGTGCTGCTCCTATCGTTGCTAATATTGCTAAAGAAAGTGGTGCCCTAACGGTTGGTGTTGTGACACGTCCATTTGCCTTTGAAGGTGCTAAACGTTCACGCTTTGCTGCTGATGGTATTACTGAATTGAAAAAAGATGTCGATACATTAGTTTTAATTTCAAATAGTAAATTACTTGAAATCGTTGATAAGAAGACACCAATGAGTGAAGCATTCAGTATTGCTGATGATGTTTTACGTCAAGGTGTCCAAAGTATTTCTGATTTGATCACATCACCTGGCTTTGTTAACTTGGACTTTGCTGATGTTAAGACTGTTATGTCAGATCAAGGTTCAGCTCTAATGGGTATTGGTCAAGCTAACGGCGAAAACAGAATTACTGAAGCTACTAAGAAGGCTATTTCATCACCATTACTTGAAGTTTCAATTGACGGTGCTAAACAAGTACTTCTTAATATTACTGGTGGACCAGACTTGTCACTCTTCGAAGCTCAAGATGCAGCGCAAATTGTTTCCGAACAAGCTACATCTGATGTTAATATTATCTTCGGTACTTCAATCGATGATACTTTGGGTGACCAAGTTAAAGTTACTGTTATTGCAACAGGTGTTGAGACTGAAGAAAGTAAGAAATGCGAACCTTCAAGACGTCCACTAAACAACCCTCGTGCAACTTTAGATAACAATAAGAACAAGGCTGACGATAATGCTACAAGTCAACCAAAGCCTGCGCAACAACCTTCTAATGATCCATTGGCCGATTGGGACATCAATCGTGAAGCATCTAAGTCAAAGAATACTTCTGGTGAAAAGGGCGATTTTGAAATCTTCCAAAAACCAGAAACAATTGATTTAAGCGATGACGATGATGATTCAACTCCTCCAATTTTTAAACGTCGTAATAATAAATAAAAGGAGATTTTCTTATGGCATTTGACAAATTAGGCAGTTTTTTTGGTATTAATGATGACGATGACTTTGAAGACAAGGCTGTCGGTCAAACAAATACTGAACAACCTAAATCAAATTATTCAAATAATGAAAAGGTAGTATCAATGAGTACAGCTAGCGAAGCAAGAACTAAAGCAAGTAGTAAAATTGCGATTTATCAACCAAGAGTTTACTCAGATGCAAAAGTTATTGCCAAACAACTTTTGAATAATAAAGCTGTAATTGTTAATTTTAATAATGTCAATGATGCACAATCAAAGAGAATCGTAGACTTTTTAACTGGTACTATCTTTGCCTTAAATGGCGAAATTAAACGTGTTGGAGAAAAAATCTTTCTTTGTACACCACCTAAGTTTGAAATCGATGGAAGCATACCAGACATAAACGAATAAAGTCGAGGAAAGATATGAGTCAAATTTTAAATGGCTTGCCCTTTGTTATTAGTATGGCTTTTCAATTGTATGAATTTATAATTTTTGTATACTGTCTGTTGTCTTTTATACCGTCACTATACAATTCTGCATTTGGAAGGTTTATCGTGGCGATGGTAGCACCATTCTTGAACTTAATCAGAAAAATTATACCTACAAGTATAGGCTTTCTTGATTTCTCTCCAATAATTGCACTTATCGTAATTCAATTATTGCAGAAAGCGATATTTTTAATAATCTAAATATGGATGATAAAAAAACAATCATTGGTGGAGGTTTTTTCCGACCGGAAGAGAAAACATTCATTGATAAAATAAGTGATATTTTGTTAAAAGCTCAAACAATGTACACTCCACAACTCACTGATTTTTTGAATCTGCGTGAACAGACGATTTTAAATAACTTGATCAATAAATATGACGATTTATTCGTCAATTATTTTGGTGGTTATGACGGTGCAGAACGGGTCAGGGGAATTATTGCTCCTGACTATTTTGTACCTAAAGAATCGGATTATGGGATCACAATGTATGAGATTCGTTATCCAGAAAAATTTGCTAATTTACATCACGGTCAAATATTAGGCTCCTTAACGGGATCAGGCGTTGAACGTGACCGTTTTGGAGACATTATTACCGATGGCGAAAATTGGCAATTTTTTGTTTTCGACTCAATGAGTGATTACATTGAAGACCAAGTTAAAAAAATTGGACCATATAAGATTCATTTGATCGAGAAGAGTTTCAATGATTTGCTTTTACCGAGAGATGAATCAACGGATGAGACGATCACCGTTCAGTCGTTGCGATTGGATACGATCATTGCTGATGTATACGATTTGTCACGACAGAGTGCAAAAGCGTTAGTCGATCATGGCAAAGTCCAGATTAATTGGGTTGTGAATAAAAATGCTAGCTCATTTATTACAATTACTGATACACTGAGTGTCAGAGGCTATGGCCGAATTAGAATTAATGATATTATGGGCAGATCGAAGAATAATAAATATCTTCTTTCAGTTAACATCATTAAGAAATAGTAGGGGCGTGACGTTATGGTATTATCACCAGTAGAAATACATGATAAAGAATTTGATAGTAAATTTCGAGGCTATGACCGCGACCAAGTTGACAGCTTTTTGAAACAAGCAGCTCAAGACTATAATTTAGCATTGCAAAAAAATGCTCAATTAGAAAAAGAACTTAAAGAAACTTCAGAAAAGTTAAAATACTTTACTGATATGAAAGATGCTTTAAATCAATCAATTTTAGTTGCCCAAGAAGCAGCTGAAAAAGTTAAAAATGAGTCTGAGCAAGAAGCACAAATTATTGTTGAAGAATCACAGAAAAAAGCTCGCGACTTGTTGAATCAATCAACTGAAAAGTCTAATCAAATCTTACAAGATGCGTCTGAACGGGCTCGTCAAGTGACAATTGAAACTGATAACTTAAAGCGCAGTGTCAATTCGTTCCGTCAAGGCTTACAAGGAATGTTGAAGCAACAGTTAGATATGGTTGATAATCCAGAGTGGTCAAAGCTTAATGACAGTACATCTACTGACAAACTTAAACAAGAAGTCGGCGACCAAACACAACCAGATTTGAACCAGAACTATCAAACTGACTCCACAAATAATCAACAAGATTATGAAAATGACCAAAATTCGGTTTTCAATTCCGAGCAAATGAATTATAATGACAATATTCAGGATGATCAGCCGGACGAATCGTATACGATCAATCATCAACAAAATGAACCAACGTTCAATTTTAAAGATGATACCGACAATGATAATTCTAAGAAAGAATAAGAGAATAAGTGCCTTTAAAACATTTTTTCAGCGAGCTAGTGTATGGTGTGAGACTAGTAAAAATAATTTTTGGTATATCAGCTCTTAGACAATATTATTTGATTTACCAATAGGTGGTATAGCGAGAACTCGTCCTAGTAATTGGGATGGGTTCTTTTTTATTTTAGAAGGGGTGAAAGAATGCGAGTAAAAGATACTTTAAATTTAGGTAAAACTAAATTCCCAATGCGTGGTAGTTTACCTACCAAGGAAGCTGAATGGCAAAAAGCTTGGGAAGAAAATAAACTTTATGAACGTCGTCAAAAATTAAATGAAGGTAAGCCAACCTTTGAACTACTAGATGGACCTCCATTTGCTAATGGTGATATCCACATGGGACACGCTTTAAACAAGATTTCAAAGGATATTATCGTGCGTTACAAGTCAATGGATGGCTATCGTGCACCATATGTACCTGGTTGGGATACTCATGGTCTTCCAATCGAACAACAACTTGCTAAAAAAGGTGTTAAACGTAAGGAAATGAGCCTTTCTGACTACCGTAAGTTGTGTTTCGATTTTGCTCAAGGTGAAATTAAGAAACAAATGGCTGGTTTCAAACGTCTCGGAATTTCTGCAGACTGGGATCACCCATACATTACTTATCAACCAGAATTTGAAAAGGCTGAAGTTGAAGTCTTTGGTGAAATGGTTGATAAAGGTTACATTTACCGTGGTAAGAAGCCAGTTTACTGGTCACCATCTTCAGAATCAACTTTAGCTGAAGCAGAAGTTGAATATAAAGATATTAAGTCACCATCAATTTTCGTTGCTTTCAAAGTACGTGATGGTAAAGGCGTTGTTGACCAAGATGCATCATTCATCATCTGGACAACTACTCCATGGACAATTCCTTCAAACGAAGCTATCTGTGTTAACCCTAAGTTCATTTATAGTGAAGTTAATGCTGACGGTAAGAAATATGTTGTTGCTCAAGAAAGATTGCAATACGTTCAAGAACAATTAGGTTGGGAAAATGTTGAAGTTATTAAGACTATTCAAGGTCGTGATCTTGAAGGACTTACAGCTACACACCCATTCTATGATCAAGAATCTCTTTTGATTCTTGGTAACCACGTTACACTTGATGATGGTACTGGTTTAGTTCATACAGCTCCAGGCTTTGGTGCTGATGACTTTGTTGTTGGTATGAAATACAAGTTGCCAATCTTCTCACCAATCGATGCTCAAGGTAAGTTTACTGATGAAGTACCTGAATATGAAGGTGTCTTCTATGACGATGCTAACAAGATCATTGCTGACAGAATGAAAGAAAATGGTTCACTCTTGAAACTAAGTTTCTTCACTCACAGTTATCCACATGATTGGCGTACTAAGAAACCAGTTATTTTCCGTGCTACACCACAATGGTTTGCATCAATCGACAAGTTCAGACAACAAATTCTTGATGAAATCGAAAAAATCGACTTCATGCCTGACTGGGGTAAAACTCGTCTTTACAACATGATTCGTGATCGTGGTGATTGGGTAATTTCTAGACAACGTGCTTGGGGTGTTCCACTACCAATTTTCTATGCTGAAAATGGTGACCCAATCATGACTAAAGAAACAATTGACCATGTTGCTGATTTATTCGGTAAGTATGGTTCAAACGTTTGGGCAGAACGTGATGCTAAAGATCTTCTTCCAGAAGGCTTTACATATCCAGGTAGCCCAAATGGTAAATTTACTAAAGAAACAGATATCTTGGATGTTTGGTTCGACTCAGGAACAGCTCACTCAGGTGTTGCGAGAACTCGTGACAACTTAGTCTTCCCAGCTGACTTGATTCTTGAAGGTTCTGATCAATATCGTGGTTGGTTTAACTCAATGCTAGTAACTTCCGTTGCAGCCTATGGCGTTGCTCCTTACAAGGCTATCCTTTCACAAGGATTCACACTTGATAAGAACGGCGTTAAGATGAGTAAATCACTTGGTAACGTTATTGCTCCTAGCGATATTGAAAGACAATTCGGTGCAGAAATTATCCGTCTCTGGGTTGCTTCAGTTGACTCAAGTTCTGATGTTTCTGTAACTGTTGAATCATTCAAACAAGTTTCTGAAACATATCGTAAGATTAGAAATACCATCAGATTTATGTTAGCTAATACAACTGATTTTGATCCTAAGACTAATGCTGTTGCTTATGATGATCTTCGTCCAGAAGACAAGTATGTCACAGTTAAGTTGAACGACCTTGTTAAAGAAGTTCTAGCTGATTATGACAAGTATGACTTTGCGGATGTATCTAAAGCAGTTGTTAGTTTCATCGTTAATGAAATGTCAACATTCTACTTAGACTTTGCTAAGGACGTTGTTTATATTGATGCTGAGGATTCACATGCTCGTCGTTCAATGCAAACAGTTATCTATGACGTAGTTGTTAAGTTAGCTAAATTGTTGACACCAATCTTGCCTCACACAATGGAACAAGTTTGGGAATACTTGAAGGAACCAGAAGATTTCGTTCAATTAGCAGAAATGCCTAAGGTTGAAGAAATTGCTGATCAAGCAGAAATCGAAAAAGACTGGTCAGTCTTCATGGACTTTAGAGATAACGTCTTGAAGTCACTTGAAGTCGCACGTACTGATAAATTAATCGGTAAGTCACTAGAAGCTAAGGTTACTGTTAAACCAAGCGCTGACTTAAAGGCAGTTCTTGATAAGATCGACAGTAACTTTGGTCAATTATTGATTGTTTCACAATTTGAATTAACAGACGCTGATTTAGCTAATGCTGACAAGTACGAACTTGCTGACGTTTTAGTTGAAAAAGCTGAAGGCGATGTATGTCAAAGATGTCGTATGATCAAGACAGATGTTGGTAGTGATGAAAATTATCCAACATTCTGTGCTAGATGTGCTAAAATTGTTGCTGCAGAGTATCCAGAAACAATGACAGATGGCTTTGATGAAAAATAGGATAGGTGACTAAATGTTTACCGGAAAAATTGTAAGATTTAATAATGATCGTGGCTTTGGCTTTATTAGTAACGATGGCGAGGATATTTTCTTCTTTGCCGATTCAGTTCTCAACCGTGATGATTACTACATCAAGAATGGTCTTGAGGTCAGCTATGAAGTTGCTCCCGGTTATAAGGGACCACAAGCTGTCAATATTACCATTAAAGAAGAGGAAGAAAGCGCAGAATAGCGCTTTCTTTTTTTTGTTTTAAATGTGCCGTCTCCAGAACCGAGAAACAGTCACTGGTCGGGTTCTATTCCACGAATCCATGGACTAGGGCTATTCATCATTCTCTATAAAAAAGTGAATAAAAGAGCCGGAAGGAACAAG
Organism: Companilactobacillus nantensis DSM 16982; assembly: GCF_001435815.1. Classification (GTDB taxonomy): domain Bacteria; phylum Bacillota; class Bacilli; order Lactobacillales; family Lactobacillaceae; genus Companilactobacillus; species Companilactobacillus nantensis. The sequence continues at coordinate 17,277 of NZ_AZFV01000003.1, forward strand.
AAATTTAGGGCGCTGTGCAGGTGGCGTTAGTGCTTTAGCACTTACACCACGGGACGAGTTTTGAGATCCGCGTATTTTGCGGAGCTCAAAATCGAGCTTGGAGACCTTGGCTCCAAGCGGTCCCCATAGCGCCCTAAATTTTCTTGTTCCTGGAGGCGGAACCTTGTAGATAACACAGAATCTGGTAAAATACTTGCATTGGCTCTATTTGATAAATCTGAATAAGAAGGTTCTATAATGGAAAAAGAAGATTCAAGATACTATGAAGAAGTTGTTGCTAAAAAGAGAATGTTTGGTGGCAAAATTATTGACGTTGATGTAGAACAGGTTGTTTTACCTAATGGTATTCCTGATATTCGTGAAGTAGTACAACATCATGGTGCCGTTGCGATTATTCCGTTTACTGATGATGACAAGATGGTGTTTGTCAGACAATGGCGTACACCTTTGGAACAAGAGACTTTGGAAATTCCAGCTGGTAAAATTGATCCAGACGAAGGCAGTGACCTAGAAGAAGTTGCCTTACGTGAAATGGACGAAGAACTGGGGATGACAACTGATAAACTTGAAAAAGTTACAGCCTTTTTTGCTAGTCCCGGTTATTCTAATGAAAAATTAACAGTCTTTAAGGCAACTGATTTGCAGGAAGTTGAATTCAAACGTCCTCTTGATCCAGATGAATTTTTGAATGTTGAAAAATTAACTCTCGATGAGGCGAAAAAACAAATTGAGGCTGGCGTAATTTGTGACTCGAAGTCAATTTATGCCATTACTTATTGGGAACTATTGCAAGCAAAGGAAAAATAAATGTTTGATAAGGTAAAGAACTTTTATAATTCAAAAGTTAAATCATCGAATAAACAACAACCACAGACAGTCGTTCGTGCTGATCAAGTTGAAGCTCAGCAACAAAAGATTCGTGAACAAGAACGTCGTCGGGCTGAAGAAGAGTATCGTCAGCAACATCCAGAGCAAGTAATACAAGAAAATTTATCGGTTTTTGATGAAAAGACAAATAAATTGAAAAAAAAGCTAAATATTGCCATTATTACAATATTCGGCTTAATTGTGTTAGTATTTTTAATATTATTTTTTATTTAAGGGGTAAAGTATGAAAATTGGTGTAATCGTTCCAATGGAAGAAGAAATTAAATTAATGAAGGAATCACTAACTGATGTCAAAGAAGAATCAGTTGCTGGTGTTGAATTTACGATTGGTAAATATAAAAACCATCATGTCTATCTAGCTCAAAGTGGTATCGGTAAAGTTCAAGCTGGTATTACAGCTGCTTTGATCAATGATCGTTATCAACCAGATTTCGTTGTTAATACAGGTTCAGCTGGTGGAATTGGCACTGGTTTACATATCGGTGATGTTGTTATTTCTGATAAAATGGCTTATCACGATGTTGATGCAACAGGTTTTGGTTACAAGATTGGTCAACTTCCACAACAAGAGCTTTATTTCAACGCTGATCCTACATATGTTAAGAAAATTTCTGACGCTGCCAAACGTACAGGATTAACTGCACGTGTCGGTTTAATTGTGACCGGAGACCAATTCGTTGACTCTAGTGAAAAAATTGCTACAATTAAAAAGTCGTTCCCAGATGCTTTAGCAGCTGAAATGGAAGGTGCAGCTGTGGCTCAGACATGTGCACAATTCCATACACCATTTGTTGTTATTCGTTCAATGAGTGATGTGGGAGACGAAGATGCTAGCGTCAATTTTGACGATTTTGTTTTACAAGCCGGACGCAAATCAGTAACTATGTTGCTGAACTTTTTAGACCAAGAATAGAGGGGATTTATTGTGGCATTTATTTATTTAGATAATGCTGCCACCACACCGATGGCTACACCTGTAGTCGATGTGATTCATGACCAGATGGCAAATAATTTTGGTAACGCATCTGCTACCAATTATTTTGGTCGTCAGGCACGAAAAGTCTTAGACGAAAGTCGCCATACGATTGCTCAAAGTATTAACGCTAAAGACTCTGAAATTGTCTTTACCAGTGGTGGTACTGAAAGTGATAATACAGCGATTATCGAAACAGCATTATCTAGACAAAAATTAGGTAAACATATCATTACAACTGCTATTGAGCACGAGGCTATCCTCAAACCTTTAGCATATCTTGAATCATTAGGTTTTGAAGTAACTTATTTGAAACCAAATGAACGTGGTGAAGTGACTGCCGAACAAGTTAAAAATGCCCTTAGAGACGATACCATTTTAGTATCGATCATGTATGGCAATAACGAGGTCGGCTCCATGAATCCTATCAAGGAAATTGGGGAAGTTCTAGAAGATCATCAAGCATTTTTCCACACAGATGCCGTTCAAGCATTTGGAATGGAAGATATTGATGTCAAAAAAGAACACATTGATATGTTATCGACATCAGCTCATAAAATTAATGGGCCTAAATTTATCGGTTTTCTTTATATCAATGATGCAATTTCGATTCCATCATTCATTAAAGGAGGCGACCAAGAAACCAAACGACGTGCTGGAACTGAAAATGTCCCTGCCATCGCTGGGTTTGCTAAAGCCGTCGAACTGATTACTCCGGAAGAAAAACAAGCTAGACAAGTTAGATATTTTGGATTTAAACAAACAATTCAAAATATCCTAAAAGAAAATAATATAAAATTTGCTATCAATGGACCAACTGATGCACATGCTTTGAATCATGTAATGAATTTGTATTTGCCAGGAGTTGATCGTGGTGTCTTGTTAACTAGGTTAGACTTGGAAGGTTTTGCTATCTCCGGTGGTTCCGCATGTACTGCTGGTAGTTTGGAACCTTCACACGTATTAATTGCCATGTATGGCGAAGATAGTCCACGTGTTCAAGATTCAGTTAGAATTAGTTTTGGTAAAGATAACACTGAAGCAGAAGTTGTTAAGTTTACCAACAAATTGATTGAAATCGTTTCCGACTTGACTAATTAGCGAATTTTATTCAAACTTATAATTAAGATAAAATTTTTGTAAGGGATGAATAAAATGGATAAACGACAAGCTCAAGTTCAAGGGGATCAAGAAGTTTATAAATTGGACCCTGAAGTAAAGAAATATTCACTAATGGATGCAGGATTCATGGAATCAAATAAAGGAAGTTTTCGTTTGGTACACCCTATCAACGGATCGTCTCCATACGAAGCTCGCTATTATTTGCGTGCAACTGTTGACAAAGATTTAGATAGTTTAAAATTAGCAATTACTGATAAGTCAGGATTGCACAATATCAATATGTTCAAAGTAAAGGACACTGAAGCTGAAGTAAGTGATTACCGATACTTAATGAACTTTTTAAAAGAAAAAAACGTATTAGTTAAATAAATGGATTTTTCTTAATTTTGGTTAGTTGCCGCCACTGGTTGCAACAAATGTTGCCGCTGTGGGGACCGACTTGAGCCAAAGTGCGGTCTCAAGTCTCGATTTTGAACTTCGCAAAGTACGCGAATTTCAAAACTCGTCCCGTGGTGTAATGGCTAAAGCCATAACGCCACCTTCACTGCAGTCAACATTTCTTGCAACCAGTGGCTAGTATATTCGTTACTTTTTGTGCGATATAACTGTAAACAAAATATTGGATGAATTTAATATTTGTTTTTGTGGTGTACCGAATATAAGAAAGGTCCAATAAATGAGGTTTTGAAATGGATAATAAGAAGAAGCGTGTTGTAGTAGGTATGAGTGGTGGCGTTGATTCGTCAGTTAGTGCACTTCTTTTGAAACAACAAGGCTATGAGGTTATCGGAGTTTTCATGAAGAACTGGGATGACACTGATGACTCTGGTGTATGTACTGCTACTGAGGATTATGAAGACGTTGCTAAGGTTGCTAACAAGATTGGTATTCCTTACTACTCAGTTAACTTTGAGAAGGAGTATTGGGACCGCGTGTTCGAGTATTTCTTGGATGAGTATCGTAAGGGTAGAACTCCAAACCCTGACGTTATGTGTAACAAGGAAGTTAAGTTCAAGGCATTCCTTGACTATGCTAACAAGTTGAACGCTGATTACATTGCTATGGGTCACTATGCCCAAACATTCCGCGATGATAACGGCGTTGTTCACTTGTTGCGTGGTGGCGATGCTAACAAGGATCAAACATATTTCCTAAGTACTGTTCAACAAGATCAACTTCAAAAGGCTATCTTCCCAATCGGTGGTATGCAAAAGTCAGAGGTTCGTCGTATTGCTGAAGAGGCTGGTTTAGCTACTGCTAAGAAGAAGGACTCAACTGGTGTATGTTTCATCGGTGAGAGAAACTTCCGTAAGTTCCTTAGCGAGTTCTTGCCTGCACAAGCTGGTACAATGATGACACCTGATGGTGAAGTTAAGGGTAAGCATGCTGGTTTGATGTACTACACAATCGGCCAAAGACAAGGTCTTGGAATTGGTGGAAATGGTAAGTCAAACGAGCCTTGGTTCGTAGTTGGTAAGGATATGACAAAGAACATTCTTTACGTTGACCAAGGATATGACAATCCAGCACTTTACGCAGATCATTTGGACGCATCAGATCTATCATTTATCACAGGCTTAGATTACGGCGATACATTCCATGCCACAGCTAAGTTCAGATATCGTCAACAAGACGTCGGCGTTACAGTTCACGTCTTAGACGATGGTAAGGTAAACGTAGAGTTTGATAACCCCGTACGTGCTATCACACCAGGACAAGAAGTTGTCTTCTATGATGGTGAGGAGTGCCTAGGTGGAGCAACAATCGATGCTGCTTATATGGCAGAGAAGAAGTTGCAGTATATCTAGAGAGAGCGCAACAAGGGCGTTCAGCTCCCGAGCATTTTCGTAACTTGATGAATTGCACGCGGTACTTTGCGGGCGATTTATCAAGTTATGAAAAGCGGAAGGAGTTGCCCTTGTGTAGCTCGTTTTAGAGCCGCTGCAGTAATATGGTTTAAAACACAAAAAATAAAGGGTTCAACTAAAACTACCGCAAGTTAACAATGCGAGTTTTAGCTGAATCCTTTTTATTTATATACATCTATCCCCCAAAACCAAACAATTTCAGTAAACTCCCTCCCAAACTTGAAAAATCCCATCAAAAAATCCATAATTATACTTAACTAACTTGGTAAGGTGAGAGAAAAAATGGAATTATATTTTGTCAGACATGGAAAGACCGAATGGAACTTAGAAGGAAAGTATCAAGGTGGACATGGTGATTCACCATTATTGCCTGAAAGTTTGCATGATATCAGTCTGTTGGCAAAAAGACTTCAAGCTACAGAGATCGACCACATGTATGCAAGTCCATTACCCCGTGCTAAAACTACTGCAGAAACATTGATCAAAGATTTGAAACGTCAGATTCCATTGACGATTGTCCGTGATTTACGTGAATTTGACTTAGGTATTATGGAAGGTCGTAAATTTTCTGAGTTGGAACAAGAAATTCCTGAAGTTATTTATGCTTTTCGCAATCAACCAGCTGATTATGATTATGATTTGATCAGGGGAGAATCATTTGAAAGAGTAGCTGAACGGACAACGAAAGCTGTTAAAAAAATTGTTGCTGAAAACCATGAACAAGGTAACGTTGTCATTGTCAGTCATGGAGCTGCTTTAGTTACGATGATTCAATCGCTTTTGGGAACAAGAGTGGCTGATATTCGTAAAAACGGGGGACTCTCGAATACTAGTTTGACGCATCTACGCTATGAAGATGGTGAGTTTAGACTTATTAAATGGAATGAAACAGGGTATCTGAACAAGAAGTTAGAGAGCTCAGATACTATTTGAGGTATTTATGAACAAGCAAGCAGAACAATTATTTAATCAAGGTGACAAGGAACAGGCAATTAAATTAGTCGTAGCCGATTTGAATAAAAATCCCAAACAGTTGCCGGAAATATTGCAATTATCAACTTATTTAGTGCAGGCTGGCGATTTGGAACAAGCTGAAGAGTTATTGGCTCGTTCGCTAGAGATGTTTAAGGATAATCAAGACCTACTTTACAATTTAGGTAACGTCTATTATTTAGCTGATAAATTTGATAAAGCTAATACTATTTTTCAAAACTTAATCAATGACGATTATGCGTTTGAAGCTTATTTCATGATGGCTAAAACACTTGATCAACAAGGTAAGAGACAAATGGCTATTATGTATGCTTTGACGGCGGTTGAAAAATCACCTAAAGATTTACAAGCCAATGAGCTATTAGCTGATTTATTGCTTGCTAACGGCAATTTCCAAGAGTCCTTAGGATTTTACCAGACTGCTAATAAAATCAAGCCACAGGCGAAGTATTACTTCAATATGGGCTTGTGTGCGATGAACTTACATCAAGATTATCAAAATTACTTAGATCAAGCCAAAAAACTCGATGAAAAGTATTATTTAAAAAATGAAAAGAAATTAGCTGAATTACAAGAATTTATTAAACAAGGAGATAGCGATGACAGAAAGTAACGAGAAACCATATTTCTTGGGTACTGTCAAAGCCATCTTTTTTGAAAATCCCGAAAACCTCTATAAAATTTTTACAATTAAAGTTAAGAAGACCAATACTGATTGGGATGCTGGCGATATTGTAGTTACTGGTAGCTTTGGTGAAATTGCCGAAGAAGAGGAGTACAAATTTGAAGGCGAGATTGTTGACCATCCGAAATATGGAAAACAGTTTAAAGCTGTAACGTACAAGCGTAGTCGTCCCAATGGCCGTAAACAGTTAATCACCTTTTTCTCTAGTGATGAATTTCCCGGTATTGGTAAGAAAAAGGCTGAGAAAATTGTTGATGAATTGGGCGAGGATGCGATTGATAAGATTCTTCAAGATCCACACGCCTTGGATTTTCTAAAACTTGGTGAAGAGAAGACTCAAGCAATTGTTGAACAAATTTCTAGTAATCATCAGACCGAACAAGTTTTGTATCAATTGAATAACTATGGCTTTGGACCAACATTGAGTGCCCGAGTTTTTCAAAAATATGGTGTACAGACGCTTGATAAAATGACCGAAGATCCCTATCAATTAGTGATTGATGTTAAGGGTGTTGGTTTCAAACGTGCAGATGAATTAGCAAAACGTTTGGGTATTACCGGTGACGATCCAAGACGAATTAAGGGTGCTTTGATTCAGATGGTCACATCACTGGTGAATGAAACAGGTGATACTTTTGTTGATGGTCAGGAACTTATTCGTCGTGTCAGTGGCGTTTTACGTGCTGGTTCAACTGATAATTTACAAGAAAAGTTAGTTGATGGCTTACGTAATTTGGTTAAAGACGGAGTTCTTCTAGTTGAAGATGGCAATGTCTATGAAAAAGACTTATCAGACAGTGAGTGGTCAATTGCCCAATCAATGAAGATGATTACGGACACATTCAAGGGTGTCTCTTGGAAAAAACGGGCGATGAAGACTGAATTGAAGCAAATTGAGTCTGATTTCAAAGTTAAATATGATAAATCACAGGAACAAGCGATTGAGCAATCTTTAACAGCACCGATTTTTCTATTAACCGGTGGTCCTGGTACTGGTAAGACGACTATCATCAATGCGATTGTAGCGGCCTATGCCAAGTTAAATGACATGCCCCTTGATCCAGGGTCTGATGACTATGCAATTGCCTTAGCGGCACCAACAGGACGTGCAGCTAAGCATATGGGTGAATCAACAGGTTTGCCAGCAATGACGATCCATCGTTTGTTAGGATTAACTGGTACAGAAGATGATGAATTTGCGGAACCAAGCTTAGATTGTAAACTGTTGATTATTGATGAAATGTCAATGGTTGATACAAAGCTATTTAAAATATTGATTTCAGCTGTCCAGCCTGGTACTCAAGTCGTGCTTGTAGGTGACCGTGATCAGTTGCCATCAGTTGGACCAGGTCAAGTTTTCGCTGATTTAATCAATAGTGACGCTTTCCCGACGATGATGTTGAAAAATATTCACAGACAAGATGAAGATTCCACGATTATTCAATTGGCCCATGATATTAACGAAGGTACGATTGTTGACGGCATTTTCGAAAATCGATCTGATCGTAGTTTTATTAATTGTACAAGTCGGGATGTCCCTAATGTTTTGTCACAAATTATTAGTAAATCAGGTGAACGTGGTTTTGATATTGCTGATGTTCAAGTTTTAGCACCGATGTATCGCGGAACCGCTGGAATCGATAATTTAAATTTTGTGATTCAAAATGTCGTCAATCCGATGACACCCAAGCGTAAAGAAGTTTCGATGGGAAACATTAAGTATCGGATTAAAGATAAGGTTGTGTATTTGGTCAACACGCCGGAAGATAATGTTTTCAACGGTGAGATAGGTCAAATTGTCGGAATTATTTTGGCTAAAGAGAATACCGATAAAGTTGACAAATTAGTCATCGATTTTGATGGAAATGAAGTAACGTTGGACCGGAAAGATTGGCTCAACATTACGTTGGCTTATTGTACGTCGATTCATAAATCACAAGGTTCTGAATTTGAAATGGTTATTTTGCCATTGGTTAATGAAGAATCACGAATGTTACGTCGTAATTTGTTGTATACAGCGGTGACACGTGCTAAACGTTTGTTGATTATGGTTGGTGACCGGAGTGCTTTTGAGCGTTCAATTAGAGATCAATCGAGTGAACGTCAGACAACTTTAAAGGAACGTATTTTTACGACTTTTAAGATTAAACAACCTAAGACTGACGACGAGACGGCAGAAGTTGAACCTGAAGAGACTGAGCCAAAGGATTACCGTTTGACACTGGACATGGTTATGAATAATGCTATTAATCCGATGATTGGGATGGATGGGGTTATTCCAAGTGACTTTATGAAAGAAGATAAAGCGGTTTAAAAGAAAATTATGTGTGAACAAAGAAGTACGTTGTCGTGACGTGCTTCTTTTTAGTTGCTAATAATAATTTTTGGAGTATTATTTTAATGCTATTAAAAATTATAAGGAAAATGAATTATGCAAAATCTTAGTTATACTAATATTGTTTTAGCAATATTAATCTTGTATGTAGTCATTAAACGTCAGTTGGAACCAAGAACTGTTAAATTTAAGCCGGAGTTTTTCATTGTCGTTATTTTATTTGGAATTGCTTCAATTGGTGACGCTGTAAATAAACAACATCTTAATCTTGCTCAGAACAAAATTATTATTTTTGGAATCCTTAGCTTGATTAGTGCAGCAGTTTTTGCGGCATTGCGAGCTTTGTCATATAAGTTTTGGCTTGATGATGATAAATTAGTCATGCGCGAAGGAAATTGGTTAACGATTGTCTGGTGGATTATTGGTATTGGAATGCACGTAGCAGTTGATCGAATTTGGACTGGAAGTTCAGTAACATTGTTATTGTATTTAGGGGTAACTTTGTTAATCCAGCGTGGGATTGTTTGGTACCGAGCTTCATCGAAATATCCTCAAGAAATATCAGCTAATGTCGCGGCACAACAGAAGGATAGAAATAGACATAATAGACGTCAAGAACGTCGTAGATAGCAATAAATTTTATATTGCTGTGATAATTATATTTATTCTGTTAATAATATTAAATTTGTTCGATAAGCAGAAATCAGTTGTTGGAAACAAATAAATTTCAAATGTGATTTTGCTTTTCAAAATACTTGATTGATTGGTTCAAAATCTAGTAGTATAGGCGATATGAAGAATGTAGAGAAAATAAATCAAATTGCCGTATTTAAGGCTTTAGCTGATCCAGTGCGCTTGGAAATAGTTGAATATTTGAAACAGACTAATCATGAGGTTACTTGTGGAGAGGTTGGTAAAGCCATTGATATTAGTAAAACTTCTGGATCGTATCATTTTAAACTATTACAAGAGGCTGGCCTAATAAATGCTCGCAAGGAAGCTCGTGAGAAGTACGTCAGTCTAAATCAGAAAACATTTAATAATTATGTTACTAATTTTTATAAAAATATTTAAGAGTGGATATTTCCACTCTTTTTGTTTGTTCTTTTTTGCTTGTCAGATAATTTTACGCATGTTAATTTTAGATAGTTCAAAATATTTTGAACTATTTTGGGACAAAAATAAAAGACTGGGGAACAAGAATGACAAAGAGACAAACTAATTCAAGCTGGATTTTGGTTTTAACGTCATTGGGATTTTTTATGGCGATGATGGATTCAATGATCGTGACGACTGCTTCAACTGCGATTCGTAATGATTTTCATATCTCGGTTGCAACTTTGCAATGGGCAATGAATGCTTATAACATTACAGTTGCTGCTGTTTTGTTAGTGGGGGTCTCCTTTGGTGAACGTTTTGGTCGTCGAAAAATTTATAACTTAGGGATGCTTATTTTTACAATTGGTTCAATTCTTTGTGCATTATCCAATGACATTACTTTCTTAGTATTTGCACGTGTTATTGAAGGTATTGGGGCTTCGGTAATAACACCAATGTCGATGGCAATTTTGACTAATTCGTTACCAACTTCAGAACGGGGCAAAGCCTTGGGCATTTGGAGTGGAATTGGTGGTTTAGCGCTAATTGTCGGACCGTCCTTAGGTGGATTCATCGTAGCTAAATTGACATGGCAGTGGATATTTTGGATTAACGTTCCGATTGGAGTTATTGCAATTCTATTATCAATCAAAATATTGCCAGAAAGTTTCGGTAATAGTGATAAGGTCGGGTTGATTGATTCACTGTTAGTTATAATTGCATCAACCTGCATTATTTGGTCTTTGTCAGCCCTAACCAATATTAAGTCACTTGTATTGCCAATTGGTGTTGGTATTTCGGGACTATTGGCTTTGATTTGGTTCATTTTACGTCAGAAATCGGAAGAACAACCGATGATACCGTTGAAATATTTCAAGTCGATACCTTTTACAGGTGGTAACGTTGCAACGTTTTTACTGTATGGATCGATGTATGGAGTAGTTTTCTTTCTACCTCAATTTTTACAAGTGGTTGGTCGGACTGATTCGTTAACAGTTGGACTGGAGATACTGCCGTGGACTGGAACTTTAGTACTGGTAGCACCGTTTGCTGGAGTGGCAGTTGATAAGTATGGTGAAAAATTGATTGCTACATTGGGTCTGATTTTTCAAGGAATAGGCTATATTTTAATTATGATATTAGTGAATGATCACAGTTCATATGCAAAGATTATTATTCCATTAGCAATTGCTGGTGTTGGTTTATCAATGGCGGGACCCGCACTTCAAAAAGTTGTTTTAGGATCAGTTGCCAAAACTGAAATCGGTAAAGCTTCGGGAATTTACAATGTCTTTCGTTTATTAGGTGGAGCGGTCGGAACAACTATTTCGGTAATTGTCTTTTATCAATTTGGTGGAATGGGTAGTTTAGCCTTGTTTACGAGTGGTTTTCGAGCGGTGATGTTAAGTGCAGGTCTGATATCAATTTTAGGAGTGATTTTTTCATTTCGGTTTACAAAATCAACTGATTAAAGTGGCTTGAAATTCATTTTTCTAATAAAATTAATGCAACAGAATTAATTAATGTGTATCAAAGGTTAAGGATACTGACGTCTGAGTTACCAGTGAGTATATTAATGGATGAAAGGAGATAACTCAGATGAAAATTAATTTTAATTGGGATGTATTATATTCACCAACTGAAATCGGAATGCAGCTTAATCCCCAAAATTATCATTTGAAAAATAAGTTAGAAGATTTTCTGTCTGACAAAGTTCACATTGAAGTGATAGATCCTAAAAATGAACGCCGGTCATTACTAGATTGCTCACAAATTTTGTCAATTGAAGCTATGGATAACTTATCCAAGGTTTACACAATCAATAATGAAGTTTTTTATACAAAGGGACGTCTAAAGAACTTTGAAATACTTGAAGGTACGAATTTGTTCAGGATAAACAATAATGTTGTTATCAATTTGGCAGAAGTGACCAGTTTTAAGCCGGGCAAGTATGCACAATTGGAAGTTTTCACGAAAGAAAAACAAACTTTTATTGTTAGTCGACACTATGCAAAAAAACTCAAGGAGGCATTGATTAATGTTTCAAGAATTGAAAAATAAGTTTATGCAGGCCGCTTTCTTAACCAATATTTGGATTCTCGGCATCCTGACAATTATGTTTGGTAATACAACAGTTGATTTGAATTTGTTTTGGCGAATTATTGGGATTTCTGTGCTATTTGCAGTCACTTTTGGATTAATCTACCCATACGTTTGGAATTATGGAACTTGGATGGCACCGATTAATATTATGGTAACAACAGTTGCCAATATTCTATGCGGTTTCGGAGCCGTCTATTTATTGTCAAAATTGATGTTTAATTTAATCAGGCCATATTGGTGGGAAATTATTTTAGCGGATTTGATTCTACATGTTTTGATGTTTTATATTTATAGAAATTATGAAAATAAACAGTTAGTTAAGAAGTTGAATCAGCTAAAATGATTGATAATTTATTGAAGACACTTATTTGATAATTCAAGATGAATTTAAAAGGGTGATACTGAATTTCAATTATAAGTTCATATTAATGGGGTTTTAAATGCAATTGCCGTGGCAAGGGGAGTTTTTGCAGGTAAGTAAATATATAAAATTATTTAATCTTAACAGCTACCATAGAAATTTTCGATTTCTTATGGCAACTGTTTTTGTTTTTACTGTCTTTTAATTCAAATTAGAGATAGATTGATGAGATTATGCGCCCCAAACGGTATTTTATGACAAATATCCATCTTACAAGGTTCCCTATTATATTATTAAAAACGTTGATGAAAAACTGTCTATTTGAAATTAGTGATGAGTATTACCTGGGGAGGAATCAAAACTAATCGATGGAGTAGAGATGCTATATATTACGGTCAACCTTATTTTTAAACCAAGGAAGTGGATGAAAAAGGTATTGATTAAACGCACTTTTGAGACAACGGGAAAATAGATTATGACATTATCAAGTGAGAACCTAGCTATTTGCTATAATTCATATAGCAACAAATTCAATTAATCAAAGGATGCTTAACTGGGATGTCAATTATTTTATTTTTTATCTTTTTCCAATATGTCTTTATGGTTTTAAATATGAAACTCATTTTAAACTATAAACGATTCCAAATTTGGGATATCGTTGTCATAGTCATAGGAGTCCTAACAAGTAATTTCATTATTGGTTTCAATCAATTGTTATCAGCAATTGTTATGTTCCTTTTATTGGGAGCCTACATGTATTTCTGCACTTCTAAGATAAGGACGACGATTGTTGCTTTAGGGATGTCCTACCTACTGATATTGTTCACTGATCATTTTTCTGATGTCCTAGAGAGTTTTTTGCAATTTAAGAGTTTTGGCTTAGGATTGTTCATAATTTTAGGAACTCTATTAACAATAATTTTGGACCGTTTACTTAGTTATAGTCGGAAAAGATCCGAATATCTTGGTATGAAAGTTTCTACAGTTGAGGCAGCTATGACCTTGGTTATAACTATCACGCTTTCGGTATTAATTTTTTTCACGGAAATACAACGAGGAAATCAATTGAGTAATATTATTTATAATTCAATATTTGTATTTCTCATTATATCCATTTGTTTTGTTATTTATTACGTCCGTGTCCGCGAAACAAAAAGAAAGTTTGAACTGCACAGCCAAAAACAGCGAATTGAAAATGACAATCGTTATATTAAGGAAATGGAAAAACACTATAACGAATTACGAAAGTTTCGTCACGATTATCAAAATATCCTACTCTCATTGGATGAATATATTAAAACTGACGATATGGAAGGCTTAAAAACTTACTATGATGAGGCAATTAAACCGACATCAATCAAGTTAAGCTCCGAGAAATATTTGTTGGAAGATCTTAGTCGTATTAAAAATAAAGAGATTAAGAGTATCTTCTTCAATAAACTTTATTCGGCTCAGATGTCGGATATTAAGGTTGTTTTTGAAGCTCGTCAAGAATTAGCCGATTTTCATACGAATACCTTAGATTTAGTTATGTCACTAGGTATTATTTTGGATAATGCAATTGAAGAGACTCAAACACATACAGCTGGAAATATTTTAGCCGGTGTAATGAGTGATGAGAAATCAATTATGATTGTTGTCCAAAATTCCTTAAGAAATAATGCTCCACCAGTTTGGAAAATGAAGATGCCTGGTTTTACCACTAAGGGCAACGGTCATGGTATGGGGCTAGTTAATTTAACTGAGATAATTAATCGCGATGATAACTTAACATTGGAAACAATGATCTCGAATGGTAATTTCATTCAAAAGTTAAACATCGATATCACGCGTCCTAATACGCATCGTTAGATTTTGATGAAAAATGACTAGATAAAGACAGTAACATTTGTTACTGAGCTCATTTGATATAATTTTAATGGAATCGAAAAGATGAATATTGATTAGGAGGTTCTCAAGATGATTGATGTGTATGTTTGCGAAGATGATACGAAACAGCTGAATGAAATAGTAAACTATATCAACAATTATATTTTAATTGAAGATTTAGAAATGAAGCTGCAGATTGCCAGCAAAGATCCACATGAAATCTTAAACTATTTAGAGAACAATAAAATCAATAAGAGCCTTTACTTTCTAGATATTGATTTACAGACAGATATCAATGGCATCGAGTTAGCAGCCAAAATTCGTGAGCGTGATATGACTAGTAAAATTGTTTTCATCACGACGCATGCTGAGCTGGTTTTCTTAACATTTAAGTATCAAGTTGAGGCACTGGATTTCATTTTGAAAGATTTTCCCGATGAAATTCAAGGTCGAATTATCAAAGCAATTGATTTATGTAATGAGCAATTTAAGAAAAAAGAAACCGATAATGAAGAGTATTATCAAGTGAAAACGGCTGATCATATACGGTCGATTAAAGTTAAGGATATTTTATTTTTCGAAAGTTCATCGGTTCCACATAAGGTGATTATTCATTTGGTGAATGGTCAGTTTGAGTTTTATAGCACGATTAAAGAAATTGCGCATGAGAATAAAGCTTTTTTCAGATGTTACAAATCGTACGTTGTGAATACTAACAATATTGAAGCAATTAATCGTCATACCCGTGAAATTACTATGACTAATGGTGAGAAACTGATGAGTTCCGTTATGGCTTGTCGGAGTTTGGTTAAACTAAAGTATGATCATTAGCTTTTACGACCAATTTAACTGATGTTTGATATTTATTATTTAATAAAAGGTGGAAAGAAAAATGAATAAAAAACGTATTGTTTTAGCAACTTCTTTGGCAATCTTAATGGCTCCTAGTGTACTTAGTTCAGTTGATTCTGTCGCTCATGTAGCTGAACCAATTTCAGTCCAAGCTGCAACCACGACTCCAACTGTTGGTACTGTTGGTTATGCGGTTTGCTTAGTTGATATTAACGGTAAACCTAATGGTGTGATTTTACCTGCTGGTTCTTCGTGGCAATTAGGTAAATTGGTAACTATTAACGGAAACAGTTATTATCAGGTAGCTACTAATGAATATGCTGAAGCAATTGTAATGAAACAGGCTGCTCCAGTTTCAACTAATTCTGAAACTACCAAAGTTAATACGGTAGTCACTGTATCAGCGGAAGAAGTAACAATTTTTAATGATGATGCTACTGCTACCGGTCAAATGTTACCTGTTGGTTCTTCATGGAAAGCTGACCAAGTTAAGGTTATTGGGACTAACCGTTATTACCGTGTGGCAACGAATGAATGGATTAAGATATCTCATACGGAAGATAGTAAAACTATTACTCCAACTTTGAAGTCTGACGAACGTGTCTATAACACCGCAACTGGAACAATGGGACGGCTTTTGCCTGGAGGTTCTTCATGGCAAGTTAGCCAAGTTGTTCGCAATAGTAAAAATGAGTTTTGGGGCCGAGTGTCGACTGTTGAATGGATTAAACTGGATGCTAGTCAAGTTTCAATGTCATATGGCGACAGTGATTCAGTACCAAGTATTGCTACAAGTGACCCTAACTTTGCATTAAACGCTGAACAAAGTGAGCAAAATAATAATACTACGGTCACAGCAACATTAAAGTATGATGAAAAGCTTTATGATATGTCTACAAATACTTTAAGTAGATCTTTACCAGCTGGGTCATCTTGGAGAATTGATTCAGTAGTTCGTAATAGTAAAGGTGTTTTCTGGGGTCGTGTATCAACTAATGAGTGGCTAAAACTAGACGATGGACGAGTTCAAACAGTTAATAGTGATAATGTTCCAAGTATTGCTGTCAGTGAACCAAACTTTGCTTTGAATTTCTAAAAGGGTATTGAGTTTTAAAATGAGAAGATTGAGAAATAATCTTAACAGTCATCTATGGAAATTGATTTTGTTAGATAGTATTGCTGCAATGGCTTTCGTTGAGTTAATTGCATCGTTGAGCATACCGATAAATTTAATTCTCATGATTTTGATGTTGTTAATGACATATACAGGCTTTCGAATGATTTCGACGGGAAAAACGGGGTCGTTCGTTAATAAATTTACTGGAATTACTATCGCAATGGGGATTGCTATGGTGATTTTATTTTTGGTAGAATAGCACGAAAAAATATTGGAATTATTTCAAAAAAGTATCTGTAAGAAAATGTGAATTTTTTCTTACAGATACTTTTTGTCTTCTTTGAGCAAATTAACCCTTTTCGTATCGTAACAGAAACTATAATTTCGAAAAAAGAAGATGCTTGCCATGAAAAAGATATCTTGGATAACGTTCATATCGTTCATAGTAATTTGGATGTCAGTGGTGATTGACTTATTTTTTTGGAAGCAACTGCCAGATAAGATTGCCACACATTTTAACAGCCAAATGATTGCTGACGGCTGGAGTTCTAAGCCGGTCGCCATTTTAAGTTCACCAGTAATTTTTACCTTGGCTCAAATTTTAATTATTTATTTAATAAATCGTGATTCGGAAAAATTTAATACCCAAAAAGGTACTATTTACTCTGCTTTGACAATTATGCCGATTTTGTCGATTTTTTTGAATGTTATTACATTATCGACTTCATTAGGCGGCAAGAGTGTGGTTGCTAGTCATGCACCTTTAAATTGGTTAAGTGGAATTATCCTCATTATTTTAGGAGTCATGATGAAATTTGTTAAACAGAATGGTGTCGTGGGTATTCGTTTGCCGTGGACAATGAGTAGTCAGAAGAATTGGCAATTAACACATCTTTTGGCAGCAAGAACTTTTATTTTCGGGGGCATAGTCGAAATCATTACAGGAGTATTTGCCTATGCTTTCATGTGGCTGCCCATTTTGTTAATTGTAGCCATAATACCTTCGGTTTATTCATATATTTTATTTCGTCGAGGAATTTAAAAGTAGTTTTCTGATAGGATGTGATGAGATATGAATATCGAATTGCAAGAATATAATAAAGATTTAATTACACTCGATATGTTGAATGGTTATCAATTGGGTGCTAATGAACATATTGGCAAACCACAATCCATTATTGAACGTAGTCAAATGGATTCTAATTTGAAACCCATCATGATTTTAGATTGCGGTCGGATAGTTGGCTGTTTTGGGTTACACACTAATGATGGACCTATAGCATATGGTGGAAATCCCCAGACGGATATATTGTTGCGAGCATTTTCAATTGACTATCGTTATCGCAGACGAGATTATGCGTTGGTGACATTGTTGAAACTATCGGAATTTGTTTATTTTCATTATGACCAAGTAGATCGAATCATTTTAGGAGTAAATTATGCCAATACAGCGGCGCAAGCACTATATAAAAAAGCGGGTTTTGTAGATTCAAAACGTCGTTTTGCAGGTAAGTTAGGTGAAATTTTGATTTATCAGAAAGAATTAAAATGAGACAAAAAGTATAGTCACATATTATTTCAATTGTTAAGTTGTACAATCATTTTATTATTTAACGATTGGAGATAGTAGAATGGTTGATGTTGATTTAAACAAAGCTACGATCCAGAAATATTTTAAATTATCTGATTATGCATCTGGTGATATGAATTCCTTGAAAGCCATTATTGATTTATTCAGTGACAGTGCTCACATAACGTCAGGAATGAATGAAACGGCAGTCAATAAAGATGAAATTGCAGATTTCTTTAGAAATTTCTTTGGCCGAAATAAGCAACTCAAACATCTATTTGAAATTCGGGATGTTGCTGAAGATTACAAAACAGAGTGGGTCGTTGCGGGATTGAAGAGCGATGGAACTTTGTTTTCATTACATGGATTTGATTACTATCAGTTTGATGAGGCTGGTAAAATTACCACGTTGAAAGTTGTGATTTCCCAATAAAAACTCTCACACTTACAAAAATATGTAGGTATGGGAGCTTTTATTTGTTCTTGTTAGTTATGGACTAAACCAGACGTATCGTATAAGTTCAAATCAAGAATTGTGATATATCAGCATTTGTCGTGTTTTAGACTGATTGGCTTATGGCAAAACATTGGATTACTTATAAATAAATGATTAAAATTCAGTCCAATGGATAAAAGTCGCGGTGTAGAATAACTATGAAAAAATCAATAAAAGAAAATTATCTCATTTTGTTATTGTTTCTAGTTCTTAGTATTTTCATGATTGGTTTAGTTGATTGGCAATTTGGTAAGATTTTTGCGACAGGAGATTTTCATTATCATTTGGATCGAATCGAAACCTTAGCTAGTTCATTAAAACAATTAAATTTTTGGCCTAAAGTTGATGGGAACTTCATTGGTGGTTACGGGTATGCTTCCAGTTTGTTTTATCCCGATATCTTTTTATATCCTGCTGCTTTGTTAAGAGTTGCTGGAGCAACACCCACGGTTTCGTATTTATTTACGTTGGTTTTAATTAATTTCGTAACGCTTTGGATTGGATATATCGCTGGCAAGAGACTAACTTTTTCAGTTCCTAAAGCATTGCTATTTACTATTTTGTACGCCTTTAATATTTATCGATTACAGACTTTGTATAGTCGCCAAGATTTGGGAGAACTGATGGGTATGATGTTTTTCCCACTTGTCCTGTCAGAATTGATAAATTTGAAAAAGTGTCAAACTAAGCAGTGGTATATTTTGGCATTAGCAATGATTGGGATAGCAAGTTCTCATACTATTTCATTATTTATGATTATTGTATTTGCCAGTATGTTTGTCTTGTTAAATATCAGGACGTTTTGGAATAAAGAACGGCTCTTGGCTATTGTTAAGGCAGCAGTTTTAACGGTGGGTGTCAGTGCAGCTATTTATTTACCAATTTTGGAACAAATGCAGAATCAACACTATGCTTTAACAACCGATAAATTAATTAATATTACAGACGAAGTTTTACCTTTGAAAAGTTTGATTCAGAATAGTTTGACCAATCAAGTTTTCCATGCTGATACTGTTAATTTAGGTACGGTAGTTTTGATAGGGTTGATCGTTTATACGGTTTATAACGTGCTGCATCGGAAAAATTTGGATATAACTATAATTGCAGATTTTCTGTTCTTTGCATGTACAAGTTATTTTCCTTGGAAGATGTTGAGTCACTCAATTTTTTCAATGATTCAATTTCCATGGCGATTTTTCTCACTAATATCATTGATTGTGGTTTATTTGTTAGTCAACGATGATTTACATATTTTTGATAAACGCTATTTTGAATACGCTCTGGTTGGAGTAACTTTAGCAGTGGCAATTGGTTTAGGACAACAAACGATAACTCAGTCAAAAGATAGCTTAGAAGCATATGGTGAATTTAATAAGATTGATAGTTATTATATCGGTGCTGGACATGAATATTTGCCAAGTGAAGTCAGTTATCCGCGAGTTTTAGATCATAAACAGCGGATTATAAATTACGATAAGAATGATATTGCTTTGAGCAATGTTGCAATAAATCGAAGTTATGTAGCTTTTAATTTTGATACTGGTAATAAGACTGCCAAGGTTCAATTACCACTGATTTATTATAAAGGCTATCAAGCTGAAGTTTATGGTGATGATGGATCGGTTACACCCCCACACATTTCCCATAGTGGTTTGACGGTTGTTGATTTGAAGGGAACAGGAACGGTCAAGGTTCAATATGAGAAGACGTTTATTCAAAAACTAAGCTTGATTATCTCAGGAGCTACCTTGTTGTTAATGCTCTTGACCTACTTAAATTCAAGAAGACACAAATATATTTCACTTTCGACGGAAATACCAATTTTTGTTATGCCGACTGAATATAATTATGTTTTCATTTATCAAATTGTTGATGGGGTAAATAGTGTGTCATGGAACAAAGGTTAGAGACGTTATCAAGATATATTAATGAAACAGCCCTCATAAGTATTAATTGTTAATACTTATGAAGGCTGTTATTTTTATTTTGAATAATTAGTTCTGGACTAAGGGAACGTGAATCTAAGAATATTTTATAAGCTGTTTTAGGATTTTTAACTTTTTCTTGACTTAACCAATAGAGAATAAAATCGATAATTCCCTGTGACAAAATTTCGTTAGCAAAATCAGTCGGAACTTTGTCTTTAAACATTGTTCCGCTATGGACGATTCTTAATATTAATAATTTGGCTTTATGGATGATGACTGAATCGGGGCTTTTCATTAAAACGACAGCCAGTTCTTTTTGACTATATAAGTATTTGAATAGTTGAAAGAACGCATTATTATATTTGTCGTTTTGAATATCTGTCGGTGAAGCCTTGGGATATTTGTTGAAGATATCTTCAATTTGAAGTAGAACCTCATTTTCATATTTTTCAATTAGATCGTATTTATCCAAGTAATGTAAATAAAAAGTACCCCGGTTTATTTGGGCTTCATTTACTAAGTCTTTGACTGATAGCTTATCGAATCCATTCAAATTAACTAGTTTTATAAATGCTTTTTGGATTTTTATTTCCGTCTGAATAATCTTGAGATTAGTTTCCATAATTTATACCTGTTGAACACTTAGTTGATTTATTTAAGCTAATAATAATAAAAAAAAGAATAAATTCAAGTAATCAACACTTTGTTGAATATGTCGCTTGTATAAGGTTGATATAACTTGTTTTTGTATTTAAATGGCTGAATACAAATCAACACATATAGAAATATTGAATATTGTTTAAATTGGAAAACTTTCTATTATATGAAATATACAAAATATTAAATGGATGGTGATTCCAATGTTAAAAGCTGAATGGACCTATTTAATCAAGAATAAGATGTTTATTGTCGTGTTAATAGCAATCGCTTTGATTCCAGCAATTTACTGTTATTTGTACCTATCTTCAATGTGGAATACTTATGGGAAAACAGATAATATTCCTGTGGCAGTGGTCAATCAAGATCGTCGAGTTGAATATAATGGCAAAGATATTGCTATTGGAAGCAACTTATCGAAAAATCTTAAAAAGAGTGACTCACTTAATTTTAAAACAATGAGTTATGACAAAGCTGAGAAGAATTTAAAAAATGGCAAAGTTTATATGACCGTTATTATTCCAAAGAATTTTTCGAAAAATGCAACAACCATTCTAACTAAGAATCCACAGAAAATGACAATCAAATATCGGATGAATTCAGGTCAGAATTTTATTGTTTCGAAAATAACTAATGGTGCAGCTACTTCAATTAAACAAAATGTTTCGAAACAAGTAACACAACTATATTCAAAAATTATTTTGAGCGCATTAAATGGAGCAACCGTTGGCATGAATCAAGCTGCCTCTGGAAATTATCAGTTAGCAGGAATTCCTAATACAAACGTTGTTGCAAAAGCAGGTAATCAAAAGATTTCCAACTCATTGGTAACTGGAGCACAAAGATTAGCTCAAATTAGCACTGACAATCAGAATGCCCAAATATTATCAAGTCCCATCAAAGAAGATGTGACCGATATTGCTAAAGTTCCAAATAATGGTACTGGCATGGCACCATTTGCAATTGCGATTGGTTTGTATGTTGGAGGAATTGCGCTTGGAACAATGTATGATGGTTACGATCCGCGTAAGTATCCGAGAAGTGCGTTTAGTTGGTGGTTTTCAAAAGCTAGTGTTATCGGTATTGTTGCGACAATTCAATCAATTGTTCTATGGTTTACACTAATTAAATTCAATAATTTAGTTGTGAAGTCACAATCAGTTTTATTCTTAGAATTATTGCTGGGTTCCAGCTTATTCCTATCATTAATTTTCTGCTTGAGAAATCTTTTAGGTGGTTTTGGGACTTGGCTAGTATCAATAGTATTAGTTTTGCAATTAGCGTCCTCAGGTGGATTATATCCAACTCAACTGTTAAGTCCATTTGCCAAAGCAATGAATCAATGGTTACCGATGACATACCTAATTAATGCTTTGCGTGCAACTATTTCAACGAGTATTCCAATTCAAAATAGTTTATGGACAGTGGTCGCAATTACTGTTGGACTTAATTTATTGATTATCGCTAGATTCAAATTGGCGATGATTAAAAATCCAATTGTAGTCGGTGGTGATGAGTAATTTGGATTATAAAGATTTTGAAAAAAATGATATTCATGTTTTACGACAAGCTCAATTTGTTGCATCAATGAATGTCACATTTTACCTGATTATTTCGATAGCAAAGATTATTATTGGAAATATTGCCAAATCTACAGCTCTAAAAGCAGATGGTTATAATGGTGCAACTGATACATTGGCGTATTTGATTATTATTATGGGCATTGCCTTTGCAAAGCGACCGAAAAACCAGGAGCATCGATTTGGGTACGCCAAAGCAGAAACAATTTCAACGTTAATAACGTCCATTTTAATAATAGAGACAAGCCTTTGGGTAATTTGGAAGGGAATTATTGATTGGGTTAATAATAGTTCAGAAAAGCCAGATTCTTTAGCGGCGGTGATAGGAATTGGTAGCGGAGTTCTGACGTTCATGGTTTTCTTACTAAACAAATATTTTGCTAAAAAGATTCATAGCAAACCGTTATTGACATCATCAAAAGATCAGAAGTGGGATGGTATAACTGCAGTATTAACTGGTTTAGCAATTTTAGTTTCTGATTGGGGATTTCCTTGGATTGATAAATTGACAGCTATCGTTATTGGACTATTGATGCTTAGAACAGGACTCTTCATTTTGAATAGTAGTGCATTTAAATTAATTGATGGATTTAGTAATGAATCATTGAATCAAGTTAAATTTGAACTATATAAATTTCCTCAAGTGGAGGAAATTGTCAAAATTAACGGAAGAGAATATGAAAATGATATTTATATTTCGGCCATTGTGAAAGTTGATCGTAGTCTGACTGTAAGTGATACGATGAAGTTAACGAAGACTATGCAGAACTATTTACAAAGACGATGTGGAATTTTTGAATTAGATATTCAGTATGTCTCGTAATAAGTTTCTTAGTTCACATTCATTCAAATATCAATTTGCTAGATACTATCACCGCGACTGCTTATTTGGGCTCTTCCTCAAGTTTGGTTACTTTTTCATGAGACAGCAAATAAGAATGAGTAAATTCCTGTAACATTGGGATTTATTCATTCTTATTTTTTTATGCTATTTATATTCTAATCAAACTTGAGAAAGAACCTTATTCATGCTTTCTTTTAAAGATGAATACAATAACAAAGCTGGCAAGTACTAAAGGATATTCAATTGCATATAAGTTAAGAAATGAATCTGTTAATTTATTGTGTAGGTGATTCTGTATATTTCTTGTCGCATGTCTAATTTCTCTATTAAGTGTATTTACTTTCTTATTAACAGTATTGGTAACAGCTTGATGAATCTTTGCGTCGGCTGCGGGTGGTAAACTCATACCAAGTGCCATTTGTTTTTGAGCAACAACTTTAGTATACGTTTCATTAATTAATTCATTTTTCTTAGAGTCATCGATTGTACTACTTTTAAACTTGCTAGAAGTATTTACATTATTATTACTGCTTGAAATTAATTTATCGTGTAATTTATTTTTTATTTTTGTTTTTGAACTACGATCTACATTAATATTGTTAACCTGTCCAACTGCATAATTATATGTTTCATACTTGGCATCGGTTATATTACCACTTAACATGGAAAGAAAGAGTGCCATACCAATGATAATACCGACGTTTCTCATAACATTTAAAACATTTTGACCAGCTGTTAATTCTGTACCTTGAAGCTCTGCGATACCAACTGTTAGAGCTGGACCACTAATGAATCCGATACCAAATCCAATGATAATATCGATTATGTACAATTGGTTCCAATTATTAGCTACATTTAAATTGCTCAACATATAAATACCCGTTCCTGAAGCTAAAATCCCTATTCCAACTAGAAGTCTATTAGAGATTTTTCCAATAAGCGCAATGGATAACGGATTAGAAATTAGCAGTGCAATAGACATTGGGGTTATGAGAAAAGCTGCTTTTAATTGTGAAACGTCTATTACTTTTGTTAAGTATGTTGGCAGAATACCTATGAAACTAGCTAAAGTAATGAATGCGACTAAGATACTAGTTATTGAGGCAACAAAATCACGATTTTTGAATAGATTCATTGGAATAATTGGCTCTTTTGTTCTTATTTCATATAGAATAAATAGTAAAAATAAAGTTATAGAACTAATACCGCAACCAAGTGTTCCAAAACTTGTCCAGCCCCAATCACGTCCGTTTACTAAAGCTGATGTCATTAATAAAAGTGTTCCAACAATTAGGGATGTACCAATAGTATCTAATTTAACATTCTTGGTTAGTTCATTTTTCATTGATAGAGTTGAAAAAGTGCTTATTAGTAAAATAATGACAATTGGTATATTAATGAGAAATACCCAGTGCCAGCCAAAGAATTGTGAGACAATACCACCAATAGCTGGCCCCATAGCTGAACCAAGTGCTTGTGTTACACCTAAAATGGCTACAACTTTTGAGCGTTCTTCTTTAGTGGCGATATTTAAAGAAATGAGCATAGCGGCAGGTAACATTGTTGCAGCACCAATACTTTGAATAGCTCGACCAATTAATAGAATAGTTAAATTACCTGAAGTTCCACTGACAATTGATCCTATTAGGAAAATCAAAAGTGCTACATTGAGTAATTTAACTCTGCCAAACATGTCACCTAAACGTCCTACTGGAATTAACAGTGAGGCAAATAGAATCGTGTAAATATTAATCGACCATGATAAGTTGTTTAAAGATACATTAAAAGCTGTCTGAATCTTGGGTAAAGTAATGTTCATAATACTAGTATCTAGAATCACTAAAAAACCAATAATGGACATTGTAATAATTATTGCGGTTTTCTTACCAGCACTAATATTTTTCATAGTTATCACTCCCGTTCTTTGTTTATTTCGAGAGTATTATTATTCAAATATTTATATAGAGCCATTAATAACCCTGTGATTTTAATAAAATAGAGGTGAGTGTAATGGATAGAGACACATCGGTAGAAAATGTAACGCGAATGCAGAAACAAACAAAATATTGGATAAAAGATTCATTAATAGAGCTTTTAAAAGATTATGATTTGGAAGAGATTACTGTTAAGCAAATTGTTGTAACAGCGAATATATCTCGTCCAACCTTTTATCGTTACTACGCAACCAAAGAAGAAGTTTTAGAAGAACTTATTAATGATATGATCCAGGGATATGCTGTAACCGCTATGGAAACAGTACCGACAACCTTTGATGAAGTGTTAAAGATCTTTTTAGACTATTTTCAGAAGAAACAAAGTATTATTAAGGTTTTAATCAGAGCGCACTTGACTGATTATTTTACTTCTGCTTTTACCAAAGGCTTTGTTGAAAGAATAGATGAATTTCCAGCATCATGGAGAAATTGGGAAACTAATTTACAAATTAGTTTAGGTGCTCAATTTGCTACGGGAGGTCTCATTAATGTCTTAGTAGGGTGGATTGCAACAGGCTGTGAAATAGATAGTGAAATAATAGTTCGAGATATTATGATGATTTTGCATGATTTGAACGAATAGATATAAGTACAGTTGTCCTTGTTAGTTGAACTTATATGGATATGATGATAATGGTAATATTAGCAGGATAAAAGGCTCGTATACTTACAAAAATAAATGTAGATATGCGGGCTTTTCATTTGTTCTTGATCGACTGTTGATTTCACGAGTAACCGAACTGAGAGCTAAAATTAATGGTGTAAGAGGGTCCCAAAATAAGGAGCAGATACTAAGCAACTATACCTACAAAAACTGTTCCTCTAACGACACCGATAACTCTTTTTGATTCAGTAATTTCAGGTTTCGTCCATTGATGAGAAGTTATTTGTCGTTTATAAACACTTTTAAATAGCCACCAAAGATAAGTATTAAAGATTGAATAGATAACTCCATAGATAAAATTGTTTAGATGGCTAAAAGGGTTAACAGCAATTAAGCGAGTCAGAATGGGCATGGAAAAAATGGGCAAATAGTCCCACTGATGGACAACGATTTTCAATTGAATATGGTAGGGCTATGTATCAGGCACAACTGTCTGAAACAAATAAAATGTTAAAAGAATTAAAATCCAAAGATTTAAATTAAATGGAAACTAAGAATGTGTTTAATTCGATTGAATAAAATTGCGCTTTTAATGAAAAGAGAATAAAGTTCTATAATCGTAAGATGAGGTGATAAATGATTACAGAAAAAAAGCAATCAACTTATGAATTTCAGTTAAGTTGATTGCTTTTTGTAATTAACAATTAATTGGACTTGTCGTAGTTACAAATTCAGTAAACCGATGTTTCCAAATTTGGGCATGGTGTTGTTTGATTTGTTGTGCAGTGAGTAAATTACTATCCATGGTAGTTATGCCATCGATTAACAGGTTAATTGTAAATCCTAGATGGTAGGCTACACGAATAGTGGTATCAACGCAAAACTCTACCTGAGCTCCACAAATCTCAATTGAGTCCAAATGATTCATTTTGAGAAATGATTCCAAACCGGTTTGGTAGAAAGAATCAGGCCGTGTTTTATTGTAAAACGTATCAGTGCCAAGTGCATGTAATCTATCAAATAACTGCCAGTTTTTGCTGGCAACTTCCATTTCTGGTTCAGTATGCTGGATAAAAATCACAGGCAGTTTAGCTTGATGATATTGATCAATTCGTTTATTGATTGTTGCAATAACGTGTTCTCTTTGATCGAGTTTAGAAAGTGCATTTTGCATGTCAATTACTATTAATGCTTTTGCCACAGAATCAATCCCTTCCTATTCATATTGTTAATCCTCATTAACTGGCAGCCAGAATAGGTGCTGGTTAACTTGAAAATGTAAATCAAAGTTATGTTTGTTCAATTCCTCGCCATCCATTTGACCAAATTGTTTGGGGGAACTCTGGAGAGTGAAGTCAGTTCGTTCGATATGCCAAACATTTTTATCTTGTAAATGTGAACCATCAGTTAATAGCTTGGTTAAAAGTTTAGCAAAAGTTAGACCAGTGATTTTTTTGACGACTACCAAATTCAAGTGGTGATTAAATGGATTAGCTGTTGGATCAATGGCAAAGCCACCACCAAAGTAGGGATGATTGGTTGCTACAACAATATAAGCTGAATCAAAATGTTTTTGTTGTGCTGCATAGTCAACGTCTAATTTGAAAGCTGGTTGCCGTGTAATGGCTTTTAACAAATTGGTTAAGTAAGAGAGTGTTCCTAGACGTAGCTTGTTGAGAAACTCCTTACGGGCAGAATGGTTAGTATAATAAACCGTGCTGGCATCGAATCCAATCCCGATGTTATTAATGAAGTAGTGTGAAAAATTAGGTCCAGTTGCTTGACCGATATCAATTGTTCGCGGTTTTTCCATAGAAAGAATCGCTTGTATCAAGCGGACTGGATCTTTAATTTTTAATTTTATACCTCGACTGAAGTCATTGCCAGAACCTCCTGGAATATAACCAAGCGGGGTATTAGGAAAGTTTGATTGTTTAACGCCATTGACACACTGGTTGAGTGTTCCATCACCACCGATAACGACAATTTTAACGTTAGATAATTGTTGATTAGCAAGTTCCTTAGCAATGCGGATGCCATCGCCATCGGACCTAGTAGTGTGAACTTCATAATTTAAATTTATTGAATCGAGAAAATTTGTCACCTTACGGCAGGCACTTTTAGCGTGACCATTGCCAGCATGGTAGTTGAGGATGATTTCTATTTTATTTGTTTTACTCATGTGTTGAATCCTTTAAATAAAAAAAGAAGATCAAATGATCTTCTTTAGATTGAAGTTCCTATTAACATTGGCAAGATGACAGGGTTTCTAGCTGTACGTTTGTACAAGAATTCTTGTAATCCTTCAATGATGATACGTTTCAATGTTGCTTCAGTAACTTTTTCATTTTCGTCATTGTCAAAAGCATTCTTGATCAAGTGGAAGACACGTTTTTGTGCTTGGTTGATCAATTCGCCAGATTCACGCATGTATACGAAACCACGTGAAAGAATATCTGGTCCAGCTAAGACGATATGTTTTTGATAATCGATTGTTGCAACAACGACAACCATTCCTTCTTCAGAAAGAACTTGACGGTCGTGGATAACAACATTGCCGATATCACCAACACCCTTACCATCGACGTAAACATCGCCAGCAGGGAAGTGACCAGCTACATGAGCTGTATCTTTAGTTAGTGCTAGAACATCACCATTTTCCAAAAGGAAGGAGTGATCTTGTGGCACGTCACACAATTCAGCTAATTCCGTGTGAATCTTCAACATTCTGTATTCACCGTGAATTGGCATAAAGAACTTAGGCTTCATCAAGCGAAGCATCAATTCTTGTTCTTCTTGACCACCGTGACCAGAAGCATGGATGTTGTTAACTTTACCATGAATGACTTCGGCACCAGCTTCAGAAAGTTGGTTGATCAAGTGATTAACACTAATTGTGTTACCAGGAATAGGGTTACTTGAGAAAATAACTGTGTCGCCTGGTTGGATAGTGATTTGTCTGTGAGTACCATTAGCGATACGACTCAAAGCAGCCAAAGGTTCACCTTGTGATCCAGTACATAAAATCAAAGTTTCACTAGCAGGTGTTTTGTTCAAAGCATGTGGGTCAATCAACATGTCGTCAGGGATATTCAAGTATCCTAATTCACGACCATTTTCGATTGCACCTTCCATACTTCGTCCAAAGACCGCAATTTTACGACCTTGTTGAATCGCAGCATCGACCGCTTGAGAAATACGATAGATATTTGAAGCAAAGGTAGCAAAGATGATACGACCTTGAATTGTTTCAAAAATTTGGTGAATCGTTAAACCAACAGAACGTTCTGACTTAGAGAAGGTAGGAATTTCAGCATTTGTACTATCAGATAGTAAACATAAAACACCTTTAGCACCAAGTGCAGCCATCTTTTGTAAGTTAGGGGAAGGCAATCCCGCAACAGGTGTTAAGTCGAACTTAAAGTCACCAGTTTCAACGATAATTCCTTGAGGTGTATGAACGGCAATACCTAAGGTATCAGGGATTGAGTGAGTTGTTCTAAAGAATGAAACACTTGTCTTAGGGAATTTGATAACATCATCTTCGTGTAAGACATGCATTTCAGTTGTTCTTAGTAAACCATGTTCTTCCAATTTACCTTTAATTAATGCACATGCAAGTGGACCGGCATAAACAGGAATATTAGGAAGTTCTTGGAGAAGATAAGGGATACCACCAATGTGATCTTCGTGACCGTGGGTGATGAAAAGTCCCTTGATCTTATCTTTGTTTTCTACTAAGTAACTGTAGTCAGAAATGACGTAGTCAATTCCGAGAAGTTCGTCTTCTGGAAACTTAATTCCGGCATCAATCACGATCAATTCGTCTTGATATTGAACTCCGTACATATTTTTACCGATTTCGCCAAGGCCCCCGATGGCAAAAACGGCAACTTCATTATTTTTAACTTTAAACGACATTAATTAAAACTCCGTCAATTTAAAATCAGGGCTCTTCTTTTCGTACTCTAGATGTTGTTCATCGAGTTCCTGAATAAATTCAATTTCGTAGTTAGTGTTGTTTTCAACTGCTTGACGTACCTCGATACTTGAGGCACCGTCCACATAAAGTGAATGTGTAAATTCACGACGGGGGTTATCTAGTTCACTTGTTTGATATAAAACTTTATAAATCAATATTAAATTTCTCCTTTAATCGAATTAAATGAAACAAGTCAGTTTCATTTGGCTTTTTTTCCAGTCCATTTGTGCAGTAATCAATAGATAGCACAATTCTACCATATCTAATAAAGTAAGTATACTTACTGTGTCTGCTGGTTTATTATGCCGCCTGCAGGAGCAATAAATTTAGGCTGCTGTGGGGACCGGTTCGAGCCAAGGTCTCGAACCTCGATTTTGAACTTCGCAAAGTACACGAATTTCAAAACTCGTCCCGTGGTGTAAGGGCTAAAGCCCTAACGCCACTTGCACGGCTGCCTAAATTATTGCTCCCTCCGGCTAGTTTATTGATGATTTGAATGGATATTAATACGTTTTTAATACTATTTATTATGTATTAAGAAGACATGGATCCTGTATTTAACTGACTAAATAAAAATACAAGACTAAGAATGTTAATTATCAATTAATATGTACTACTTAATAGAAGTATTAAGAAATAACAACAGTACTTGGGTCAAGGTCGAATGGAGCTGTTTTGCTGATCTTGTCGTAGTATAGGTGACCGTTTAAGTGATCGATTTCGTGTTGGCAAACGATAGCTGGGTAATCTCTAACACGTAATGTTTGTGAGTTACCTTCGAAGTCATCATAAGTAATAGTAATACGGTCGGCACGTGGTACGAATCCTGGAACATCTTTATCAACTGAAAGACAACCTTCACCTTCAGAAAGAGCAGCTCTTTGAACTGAGTTTCTGATAATAACTGGGTTGATCAAAGTGATTTTAAGTAAAGGCTTATCAGGGTCGTCTTCATTAGGAACTAAGACTGAGGCCATCATTTCTGAAACGCCTACTTGAGGAGCAGCCAAACCAACGCCGGCTCTTAATTGATGTTTTTCAGCATAGTCTTCATCTTGACTCTTAACTAAATATTCCATCATATTAGCGGCTAATGCTTTGTCCTCTTCACTTAGTGGAAATTGGACCTTTTTAGCAACTTTTCTTAAAACGGGATCGCCATCACGGACGATATCTTTCATAAAATACATAGTTTCCTCCAAATGTTTAATTGTACAAAATACCTTAGTATATCTATTATAGATTATTTTTCTTAGAAAATAGAAATAATTGGAAAAATTTTTAGTGTTTTAGACAAAGAA
This sequence comes from Companilactobacillus nantensis DSM 16982, assembly GCF_001435815.1. Taxonomy (GTDB): domain Bacteria; phylum Bacillota; class Bacilli; order Lactobacillales; family Lactobacillaceae; genus Companilactobacillus; species Companilactobacillus nantensis. Next base: position 48,497 of record NZ_AZFV01000003.1, read on the forward strand.
AACGTTGCCAATGAACATATCTGGGTATTTAGTTTTCAACAGCGTAAGATTTAATTGGATTTAGGTAAGTGTAATCCATGTGTTATTTACCTTGGAGTAAGATTCAAAATTATTAGAAACTAAGTTATCTTCCTACTATATTATTGTTGACAGAAAAATTATTGATTTGATTTTGAAGTAATTCTATTAATTGTTCCACAGACAGCAAACTTATAGGTTATATCTTTGTGATAATTTTACCTAAAATGATAAAATGTTGGGTGTACATGTTACCGATTTCAGTGGTTACATAGAATGCTTATCATTGGAGGTTAATTAAATGAAATTAATTGATTATGGTGTCAGAGAAGATGAGAAGAAATACATTCAGGAATGGTCAAAAGACAATGACGTTGAAGTAAAAATTGTCACTGATCTCTTGACCCCTGAAACTGTCAAAATGGCGCAAGGTTATGATGGAATTATTGCATATCAGCAATTGCCATATGATGAAAAAATTTTTGACACGATGAATGAATATGGAATTCATGTGATTTCGTTAAGAAATGTCGGCGTCGATAATGTTCCGTTTGAAGCTTTAAAGCGGAATGAGATTCGGTTGACTAATGTTCCTAGTTACTCACCAGAAGCTATTGCTGAATACTCTGTTACTGGTTTAATGATGCTTTTGCGTAATATGAAAAATATGGTTCGCAAAGTGGATCAACATGATTTTCGTTGGGTACCTGATATCGGCCACGAGTTAAATCAATTAACAGTTGGGGTAGCTGGTACAGGTCGAATCGGTCGTGCGGCGATAAAAATTTATCAAGGATTTGGTGCAAAAGTTATTGCTTTCGACAAATTTCACAATCCTGAAATTGAAAAAGAAGGACTTTATGTTGACAGTCTCGATACCTTACTTAAGGAATCAGATGTCGTAACTTTACATATTCCAAGTCTTGGTAAAGGTCATACAGTTATTAATAAGGATTCTATTTCAGAAATGAAAGACAACGCTATCGTCGTAAATACTGCCCGTGGGGACTTGATCAATACCAAGGATCTCTATGACGCTGTAGTAACTGGTAAGTTGTATGGTGCTGTTATGGATGTTTATGAAAACGAAGTTGGAATCTTTAACACAGACTTAACAGATACCGAATTTTCGGACGAATTATTGGAAAAAGTAATTCAAAGTCCAAGATTCATTCTAACGCCACATATCGCCTTTTATACGACTAAGGCAGTTAAGAATATGGCAACAATTTCATTGAATTCCATGGTGGCTGAATTAAAAAATGGAACTTCTGAAAATGAAATTAATTTAGACAAATAGTTACTTTTTTCACAAATACTTAGGAAATTTTTTTTGATTGATGAATGCCTAAATCACTTGTTTTTTGGGAGATCAATGTTAGACTAAAATTATATGAAAACCCTTACAATATTCACAAGGGATGAGTTTTTTTATGAAAGGACTGTGGAGAATGGCAAATAAACCAATTGTTGATTTTGAAGCAATTAAAAATGACTTATCAAATGTTTCAAAACCCATTCAAGTTTTGAATGAAAATGCTGAAATAACAGATCAAGAGGTCTTCGATACTTTTTCTGATGATGACTTAGTTGAATTCATGAAGAAGATGGTGTGGGAGCGTGCATTGCATGATCAAACAATGAACTTTTCACGTCAAGGACGTATGGGATTCTATGCACCTACTGCAGGTGAGGAAGCCTCCGAGATGGGAACTGTCTTAGCAATGAAGAAGCAGGATTACTTACTACCTGCTTATCGTGATGTTCCACAATTGATCCAACACGGTGCAACTGTAACTGAAGCATATCTTTGGTCAAGAGGCCACGTTGTTGGTAATAAATTTAAAGCTCGCTCAATGATGCCACAAATTATCATCGGTGCTGCTTATGTTGAAGCTGCCGGTGTTGGTCTTGGTATTAAGAAGAACAAAGAAGAGGATACAATTGCCTTCACATATACTGGTGATGGTGGTACTTCTCAAGGTGATAGTTACGAAGGAATGAACTTTGCCGGAGCTTATCAAGCACCTGTTCTCTTTATCGTTCAAAATAACGGTTTTGCGATTTCAACACCTCGTGTTAAGCAAACTGCTGCCCCAACATTAGCTCAAAAAGCTGTTGCTGCAGGTATTCCAAGTGTTCAAGTTGATGGTATGGATATCTTGGCTTGCTACGCTGTTGCTAAAGCTGCTCGTGATTACATGGTAGCTGGCAATGGCCCAGTCATGATTGAAACTTTGACATATCGTTTCGGTGCTCACTCAAGTGCTGGTGATGATCCTAAACGTTACAGAACAAAGGACCAAGAACAACCTTGGTTCGAAAAAGACCCATTGATTCGTTTGAGAAAAGTTCTTGAAGACAAGGGACTTTGGTCAGAAGAACAAGAAGATAAATTAATTGATGAATACAAAGCTTCATTTAAGGAAGCTATCAAGGAAGCTGATAGTGTAGCTCCTGATAAAGTTTCCGATATGTTGAAACGTACTTTCGAAATTCCAACTCCAGAAATGAAACAGGAAATTGATAAATTTGAAGCAAAGGAGTCGAAGTAAAAATGGCTAAGAAAACTTACATTCAAGCAATTACAGATGCCTTAGACATTGTTCTTGAAGACGATCCAAAAACATTGATTTTCGGAGAAGATGTTGGTAAAAACGGTGGTGTTTTCAGAACTACTCAAGGACTTCAAGAAAAATATGGCGAGGATCGTGTCTTCGATACACCTTTAGCTGAATCAGGTATTTTAGGATTAGCAACTGGTTTAGGTTTAACTGGTTGGCGTCCAATCCCTGAAATTCAATTTATGGGTTTCTCATTCGAGGCTGTTGATCAAATTGCTGGTCAATTAGCAAGAATGCGTTTCAGATTTGATGGATTGAAGAATGCCCCTGTAACAATTAGAACACCTTATGGTGGGGGTACTCACACGGCTGAAATGCATGCTGATAACTTGGAAAACTTCTTTACTGGAATTCCTGGTCTACGTGTTGTCATGCCAAGTAATCCATATGATGCTAAAGGTTTGTTGATTTCATCTGTTGAAAACAACGATCCCGTGCTATTTATGGAAAACTTGAAGTTATATCGTTCAATGAAAGACGATATTCCTGATGGCAAATATAGCGTACCTTTGGACAAAGCTAATGTTGTTCGTGAAGGTAACGATATTACAATCGTCGCTTATGGTGCTGAAGTAAATGAAGCACTTAAAGTTGCCGATACTTTAGCTGAAAAGAATATTTCTGTTGAAGTAATCGATTTAAGAACTGTTTCACCAATTGATACGGAAACAATTTTCAAATCAATTCAAAAGACTCACAAAGTTGTAATCGTCCAAGAAGCACAAAAGATGGCGGGTGTTGGTGCCCAAGTTGCTTCAGCTATTGCTGAAGGTGCCATTCTTTCTCTCGATGCACCAGTTGGTAGAGTTGCTGCTCCAAACAGTGTTTATCCATTTGCTCTTGGTGAAGACATCTGGATTCCACGCGCTAAAGAAATTGAAGAAAAAGTAAATGAAATTCTCAACTACTAATTAATCGAAGGAAGGGAAAAAACTATGGCATACAAATTTAAATTACCAGAGCTTGGCGAAGGTATGGCCGAAGGTGAAATTGCCAGCTGGCTTGTAAAAGAAGGAGACACTGTCAAAGAAGATGACTCTTTGGTGGAAATTCAAAATGATAAATCTGTTGAAGAATTACCATCTCCTGTTGCCGGTACTGTTAAACAAATTGTAGCTAAAGAAGGGGATACAGTCGAAATTGGCGATACTTTAATCGTGATTGATGATGGCTCTCCTGACACTGGCGATGATGATACACCTGCTCCAAAGGCAGAAGAAAAGGCAGCTCCAGCACCTACTTCAAACGCTGCAACACCTGCACCTGCCGCTAGTCCTGCTACTGGTTCCGCAAATACAAACTATTTAGCAATGCCATCAGTTCGTCAATATGCTCGTGACCAAGGTGTTGATCTTGCTGCTGTTACACCAAGTGGTAAGCATGGCCAAATCACGAAGACAGATGTTGACTCCTATAAGAGTGGTAATCCAGCTAGTGCTGCTCCAGCTGCTGCCACAGCCGTACCGGTTGTTAATGCCAGTGCACCAGCACAACCAATTACGCCATACAAGTCAGCTACACCAGAGCTTGAAACACGTGAAAAGATGTCACTTACAAGAAAAGCTATTGCTAAGGCAATGTTGACAAGTAAGCACACAGCTCCACACGTAACAAGTTTCGATGACGTTGAAGTTTCAGCATTAATGGCTAATAGAAAGAAATACAAAGCACTTGCTGCTGAAAAAGATATTCATTTGACATTCTTGCCATATATCGTTAAAGCCCTAGTTGCTGTAATGAAGGCATATCCTGAATTGAATGCATCAATTGATGATTCAACTGATGAGATTGTTTACAAGCATTACTACAACGTTGGTATTGCAACAAATACTGAACATGGACTTTATGTACCTAATGTAAAGAACGTCGATTCTAAAGGTATGTTTGAAATTGCTAAAGAAATCACTGAAAACAGTCAAGCTGCTTATGACAACAAGTTAAGCATGGATAAGATGAGCGGTGGTTCCATTACAATTAGTAACGTTGGTTCAATCGGTGGTGGCTGGTTCACTCCAGTTATCAATTACCCAGAAGTTGCAATTCTTGGTGTTGGTAAAATTGCTAAAGAACCATATGTTGATGAGGATGGCAATATTCAAGTAGGTAATATGTTGAAGTTATCATTGAGTTACGATCACAGATTGATCGATGGTGCTTTAGCACAAAATGCTTTGAACCTCTTGAAGAAGTTGTTGCACGATCCAGATATGTTATTAATGGAGGGCTAATTAAAAATGGCAGAAAACGTAATAGAAAAAGATACCGTTATTATTGGTTCAGGCCCTGGTGGTTACGTTGCCGCAATCAGAGCTTCAGAACTTGGACAAGATGTTACTGTAATTGAAAAATCTGATACCGTTGGTGGTGTCTGTCTAAACGTTGGTTGTGTTCCATCAAAAGCTTTAATTACAGCTGGACACAGACTTCAACAAGCTAAGGATTCTTCAACTTACGGAATTACAACAAGCGATGCCACAATTGACTTTACCAAGACACAAGCTTGGAAAGATGAGAAAGTTGTTGCCAGAATGACTGGCGGTGTTCAAATGCTTTTGAAGAAGCATCATGTTGAATTGATCAATGGTGAAGCATATTTGGACAGTGATACGCAATTACGTGTTATGCCAAGTGGTCCTAGACAATTTATGGATAATGGCGGTGGTCAAACAATCAAGTTCAAGAATTTGATTTTGGCAACTGGTAGTCGTCCAATTGAAATTAGAGGCTTCAAGTTTGACGATCGTGTCATTGATTCAACAGGTGGTTTGAACTTGAAACAAGTTCCTAAGGAATTCATCATCATCGGTGGTGGTTACGTCGGAACTGAATTAGCCGGTGCTTATGCTGATTTAGGCGCTCACGTTACAATCCTTGAAGGTTCACCAAGCATTATTCCTAACTTTGAAAAAGATATGGTTTCAATTGTTAAGAAGAACCTTGAAAAGAAGGGCGTTACAATTATTACTAACGCTATGGCTAAGAAGAGTGAAAACAAAGGTGACAGCGTTGATGTTACTTATGAAGTTGATGGTCAACCAACGACTCTTAACGCTGATTACTGTATGGTAACTGTTGGTCGTCGTCCAAATACTGATAACTTTGGTTTGGAAATGACTAACGTAAAGACAACTGACCGTGGTTTAGTTGAAGTTGATGCTCAAGGCAAGACTTCAGTTGATCATATTTATGCTATCGGTGATATTACACCGGGACCAGCTTTGGCTCACAAGGCTTTCTTTGAGGCTAAGACGGTTGCTGGAGCAATTTCTGGTAAGAATACAGCTAATGATTACATTAGCGTTCCTGCCGTTTGTTTCACCGATCCTGAGCTAGCTACTGTTGGTTTGACAGAAAAAGAAGCTAAGGACAAGAGTATTGATGTTAAAGTGGCTAAATTCCCATTCGCTGGAAATGCTCGTGCTGTTTCATTAGATGCTGCTGAAGGATTTGTTAAATTAGTAGCCGATAAAGAAACTGGAACACTTCTTGGTGGTCAAATTGTTGGACCTGGTGCCAGTGACTTGATTTCTGAATTGAGTGTAGCTATCAACTGTCAATTGAATGCAGAAGATATTGCTTTGACAATTCACCCACATCCAACTCTAGGTGAACCAATTCAAGAAGCTGCCGATATTTTGATTGGTTATCCAACACATATTTAGCGGTAACTTGTTTAGAAACCGAAATAGTTTCGTTTCGTATACTAAATGAATGATTTAATCAAAAAAGCGATGCAATTACATCGCTTTTTTTGTATAGTAGACTAAAGGTTGAATAAAAATGAAGGGAGTTATTGTATGCAAGAAAATTATAGTTATCCACTCGATGAAGCCTGGACACAAGCAGATATCGTGACTGTGATTGCTTTATACAACGCGGTAGAAAAAGCTTATGAATCTGGTGTTCCACGGGATGAATTTTTGCAGAAGTATCGCTCATTTCAACAAGTGGTTCCGATGAAGATGGAACAAAAGCGTTTGGATAAAGAGTTTGAATTGGAATCTGGATATTCCATTTATCAAGTTTTCAAACAGTCTCAACAAGCTAAAAGCAATGAGAAAGTCAGGGTTCGAAATGCAAGTAGATAGTAAGGCAATTGATAAATTTTTAGTCGAATTACTCACTGAAGTGGGAACACGTTTGCGTGAAGATTCAATTAAAAAAATGTCAGTCGCAACTAAAAAAAATCGCAACGACTTAGTAACTAATTTCGATAAGAAAACTGAGCAGTTCATTAATGGTGAAATTAAACAGGCTTATCCAGACGCAACCATTGTCAGTGAAGAGGGTTATGGCGACTTAGTTAAAGATATGTCGGGGCTAGTTTTCTTTGTCGATCCGATTGATGGAACAATGAATTTTGTTAAGCGGGGCGATAATTTTGCTTCGATGATTGCCGCTTACATTGACGGTGAACCATTAAATGGTGCTATCATAGATGTTATGGATAATGAAATTTATCACGGTGGTAAAGAAATTGGTTTGTTTATCAATGATCGAAAAATTGATAATCCGAAGAATTTACCCTTGGTGGAAGGTTTAGTTGATGTATCTGCTCCCATGGCTTTGGCAAATAAGTTTGCCGTTCAAGATGTCATTAAAAAGAGCAGTGGCTTTCGAGTTTATGGTAGTGCCGGGATTATTTTTGGCCATCTATTAACTGGTAAAGAAGTCATGTATATGTCATACTTAGCTCCTTGGGATTTAGCCGCTGGACGCGTTATGTGTGAGGCAGCAGGGATGAGTGTCGTAAGTATTGACGATGCCCCAATAAATATGTTAGAATCACAAGTCGTAATAGTTGGTACTCAGAAAGTTGTTTCTGAAGCGCTAAAGACACTTAAAACGCGTTAGTGAACTGTGACAGTCATTCACAGTTTTTTTATTGCAAGTAATTTAAACACGTATTTACGGAAGGAAGAACTAACTTGACTAAGAGAAGAGAAGATATTAGAAACATTGCGATCATCGCTCACGTTGACCACGGTAAGACTACATTAGTTAACGAAATGTTAAAACAATCAGACACACTAGGACAACACTACGAAATTCAAGATCGTGCCCTTGATTCAAATGCTATTGAAAGAGAACGTGGTATCACAATCCTTTCTAAGAATACAGCTGTTGATTACCAAGGCAAGAAAATCAATATTTTGGATACACCAGGACACGCGGACTTCGGTGGTGAAGTTGAACGTATCATGAAGATGGTTGATGGTGTACTTCTAGTTGTTGATGCTTATGAAGGTACAATGCCTCAAACACGTTTTGTTTTGAAGAAAGCTTTGGAACAACACTTAACACCTATCGTTGTTATCAACAAGATTGATAGACCAGGTGCTCGTCCTGCTGAAGTAGTTGACGAAGTTCTTGAACTATTTATCGAATTAGGTGCTGATGATTCACAACTTGATTTCCCAGTTGTTTATGCTTCAGCTATTAACGGAACATCAAGTTACTCAGATGATCCTGCTGATCAAGAACACACAATGAACCCATTGTTTGACACAATTTTGAAGACAATTCCAGCACCAATTGACAACTCAGACGAACCTCTACAATTCCAAGTTGCCTTGCTAGATTACAACGATTACGTTGGTCGTATTGGTATCGGACGTGTCTTCCGTGGAAAGATCAAGGTTGGTGACAGTGTTACTGTTATGAAACTTGATGGCTCAACAAAGAATTTCCGTGTTACTAAGTTATTTGGTTTCATGGGCTTGAACCGTGTTGAAATCAATGAAGCTAAAGCCGGAGACTTAATTGCCGTTTCTGGTATGGAAGATATTTTCGTTGGTGAAACTGTTACACCAGTTGACCACCAAGAAGCACTTCCATTGCTACGTATCGATGAACCTACATTGAAGATGATGTTCCTACAAAACAACTCACCTTTCGCTGGTCGTGAAGGTACAGAAGTTACTGCTAGAAAGATCGAAGACCGTTTGAAGAAACAACTACATACTGATGTTTCATTGAAGGTTGAAGATACTGACCAAGCTGGTGCTTGGATGGTTTCAGGTCGTGGTGAACTTCACTTGTCAATCCTTGTTGAAGAAATGCGTCGTGAAGGTTTCGAATTACAACTATCACGTCCAGAAGTTATTTACAAGACAGTTGATAACCAAAAGTGCGAACCTTTTGAAGAGGTAACTATTGATACACCTGACGAATATGTTGGATCAGTTATTGATTCAATGTCACAAAGAAAAGGTGACATGGTTAACATGGAAAGTACAGGAAATGGTCAAACAAAACTTATTTTCTCTGCACCTTCTCGTGGTTTGATCGGTTACTCAACAGAATTCTTATCAATGACTGGTGGTTACGGTATTTTGAACCACACATTCTCAGAATACAAACCAGTTGTTAAGAACTGGAACCCAGGTAGAAGAACTGGTGCTTTGGTTTCAATTAACCAAGGTCCATCAACTACATATTCACTACAATCAGTTGAAGATCGTGGTACATTGTTCATCGGTGCCGGTGTTGATGTATACGAAGGTATGATTGTTGGTGAAAGTAGCCGTGATCAAGATATCGCTGTTACTGTTACAAAGGGTAAGAACCTTACAAATACTCGTGCTTCTGGTAAAGATCACGCTGCTGCTATCAAGACACCTAAGGATATGTCACTTGAACAATCAATCGAATTCCTAAACGAAGACGAACTTTGTGAAGTAACACCTGAAAGTGTTAGATTACGTAAGAAGATCTTGAACACAAACGAACGTAAGAAGTTTGACAAATCAAAGAAAAACACAAAATAATTAATTATTAAGAAGGGGTCGTGGACGAAAGTCCGGACCTCTTTTTTTGTGGTTAAAATGATAATTGAGTGTGCCGCCTCCAGGAACAAGAAATTTAGGTCGCTGTGGGGACCGAGTCGAGCCAAGGTCTCGCCTATCGATTTTGAACTTCGCAAAGTGCGCGAAGTTCAAAACTCGTCCCGTGGTGTAAGCTTAAAGTACTAACGCCACCTTCACAGCGACCTAAATTCTTGTTCCTTCCGGCTAGTTTATTGTTGCTTTTATCATTCCAAACTGTAAGAGCAACAAGTTTTATAAGCTATTTCACTAGTCCGTAAATGGTGTAATAAGAACAATGCATTCACTATAACAAGCTTATTTATTTTTAATAAATCTTAAAAATTGGTGAATCTTTTCTCAGCTCTGGAGACGGCATATTTATAAAAGAACCTCACTGTTTTTTTATCGTTTTGTTTGGTGGTATAATCTTATTATCAGATTTTAGGAGTTCAAATGTGAAAAAATTAAGGAAAATCGACTTATGGATAGTCATTCCATACATTTTGCTTTTGGGTATTGGAATTGTCATGGTTTACTCAGCCAGTTTCTACAATGCTTTAGTTGTTGGTGGTAAAACTAATCAATATTTAGTTAAACAAGCTCTCTATGCTGTCTTGGGACTCTTTCTGTGTTATATAACCTTTATGCTGAAAGAAAGGATACTCAAAAATCAGCGAATTTTAAGTTTTGTCATGATTGTCACTTTAGGGTCGCTATTTTACTTGTTGGGTCGAGCATATTTAGTTCCTAGTAGTCGTGTTAATGGTGCTTCAGCTTGGATCAATTTGGGCTTCTTTAACTTTCAACCGCTTGAATTGGCAAAATTGTTTTTGATAATGTTTTTAGCATTAGTGTTAACAAATAAACAAAATCGGTTACTCAAGAAACAAGGTTGGCGCGAAGTCTTTCGTGAAGTCTTTCAACCGTTAGTCATTGTTGGTTCCATTATTGTCATGGTTTTATTGCAACCAGATATTGGTGGTGCCTTGATTTTATCGTTAATTACGCTTGTTTTAATATCGTCATCAACGATTCCTGGTCGTTTGATTGCTGAACTGAGTGGTGCACTTTTAGTTGTCTTCACGGGTGTAATCGTTATGATTACTAAATTTCCACCATCTTTTGTGAAGCACAATTATGCCTATCAACGATTTTTAGCTATGCAGCATCCATTCCAATTGGAACAAAAGGCTGGGGCTCAGTTAGTTAATTCCTTCTATGCAATTAGTAATGGTGGTGTTTTTGGAGTTGGACTAGGTAATAGTATTCAAAAACGTGGTTATTTACCTGAACCTCATACTGATTTCATTATGTCAATTGTCAGTGAAGAGTTGGGATTTATCGGCGTTGCGTTCATTTTAGGATTATTGTTTATCATTATTATGAGAATGATTTCGTTAGGCTTTAGATCAAAAAAAACATATAATTCATTAGTTTATTACGGCGTAGCTACAATGATTTTGGCACAAATTATTTTAAATGTCGGGGGATTGCTAGGTTTGATTCCTCTGACTGGTGTTACATTGCCATTTATTAGTTATGGTGGTTCCAGTATGTTAGTGTTGTCTGTTGCTTTGGGAGTTGTCTTAAATTTGGAGACAACAGCTAAATTTGAAAAAATGAAAAAAGGGTGATCCTATGTATAAAAAAGTAGAGCGTCAGGCACTTTATGTCTGGGTCTACTCATTAAAGTGGAGAAAAAAATTGCAACGTTACGGTACAATTTATTACACTTCTCCCAAAATGAAATATGTGATGTTATACGTTAATTCCAGTAAGGTTCCAGAAATTAGAAAAGAATTGATTGCTAAAAATTATGTCAAACGAGTTGCTTTGGCTCATCGCAAGGAATTAGACGAACATTTTGTTTTAAAATCAAACAGTAGTGAAGAGGAAGATTAATGAAGGTTGTTTCAGGCAAGTTCCGTGGTTTAAATTTAAAGGCAGTACCAACTAACAATACTCGTCCCACATCGTCTAAGGTCAAGGAAGCAGTTTTCAGTATGATTTCACCATACATGGTTGATGGGGTCGCTTTGGATCTTTTTGCGGGTACTGGCAGTCTTGGAATTGAGGCTGTTTCCCGTGGCTATGAGAAGGCATATTTGGTAGACAAAGCTTATAAGGCTATTAACACGATTAAAGAGAATCTTGAAAAAACTCATGCTGAAGATAGTTTTGTTGTTATGAAAACAGCAGCTACGGAAGCTTTGCAGAAATTTGCAGCTGATGGTGTGAAATTTGACTTAGTTTTCCTAGATCCACCGTACCGAATGAAAATTACTGAACAAATTATTAAAGATATGGTTGAATTAGATTTATTGAATCCTGACGCCATTATCGTTGATGAAACTGATTATGATATTGATTTGAGTGATTTCGAACGGATTGAATTGCTCAAGGAAAAACGTTACAAAGATACAAAGGTTGCATTGTATCAATTTGGAGGATAACATGTCGCAAAAGATTGGACTATTTGTGGGAAGTTTTGACCCCGTTACTTATGGCCACTTGGATATTATTCATCGAGCTGCCAAATTGTTTGATAAATTATATGTGGCACCGATGACTAATACTTCCAAAAAGTATTTATTTACTTATGAAGAAAAAAAAGCTTTTATTGAGGCGGAAATAACTGATCTTGATAATGTTGAAGTTGTTGATGCCAAGGGACAGCTGACAGTTAAGTTGGCTCAGCAGTTGGATGTCAACTTTTTAGTACGTTCCATGCGGACTGCTGATGATTTTAAATATGAATCTGGTATATCAGCAATTAATCAAATTCTAGATAAAAAAATTGAAACAATATTTCTGCTAGCAAATAGCAAATATGCTACGATATCTTCATCGATGATGAAAGAAGTTGCAAGTTTTGGCGGAGATATTTCAGGGTACGTTCCTCCGGCAGTGGCTAAGGCATTGATAGAGAAGTATAGGAAGGACTAGCCTATTTTGAAATTTAATAAAACAAGAAACAAAGTTTTTGGTGCCATTTTTATATTTATTGTTGTAGTAGCATTTTTCGTCATGCCAACGGGTTATTATTTGGAAGTTCCGGGAACTGCTGAGGATACCTCGCAATTTGTTAAGGTTAATGGCAAACATGATAAGAAAAAGGGTAATTTACTCTTAACGACAGTTGGGATTGTTACTGGAACTCCATTTACTATGTTGAAATCATTAGGGAATAATTTTGAAACAGTTTATTCGCAAAAAGACTTAATGGGTGATGAAAATAGTCAACAATATTTCCAAGTTCAACAGTATTACATGAAGTCAGCTCAGAATAATGCCATTCAGGCTGCCTATTCAAGGGCTGATAAACCGTTTACTAAGAAATACCTAGGTGTTTATGTAATGGATATCATGGATAACTCTGATTTTAAGAATAAGTTGGAAATGGGCGACACAATTACATCTATTAATGGTTATCATTTTAAGAATGCCAATCAGTTTATTAGTTATGTTAAGAAACAAGATAAACATTCAACCGTGAAAATCAGCTTTTTACGTGATGGTAAGGAAAAGACAGCCTCTGGTAAGTTAGTTAAATTAGCTACCACTAAGCGTTTTGGTTTAGGTATTACCTTGACTGATAACACAGAAGCAGAGGGTAATCCACCAACGAAGATCAATGCCGGAAATATCGGTGGCCCTTCAGCTGGCTTGATGTTTACGCTCCAAGTCTACTCACAAGTTGCTAATAAGGACCTAAAGGCTGGTCGAACGATTGCTGGTACCGGAACAATCGATCCAGATGGAACAGTTGGTCCTATTGGGGGAATTGAGAAGAAAGTCTATGCTGCATCTGAAGAAGGAGCTACGGTTTTCTTTGCTCCAGATGACCCCGTTACTAAGGAAATTAAGAAGTATGAGCCAAACTACGTCAATAATTATCATTTAGCTTTACGTGCGGCTAAGAAGCTACACACAAAGATGAAGATTGTTCCTGTTAAGAATTTAAATGATGCGATTAATTATCTTGAGAAGACAAAACAGTCCAAATAAGGGCTGTTTTTTTGTTTTTGGGGGTCCGCCTCTGGGTGCAACAATCTTTGGTGCGCTGGACCGGTTGGAGCCAAGGTCTCCAACCTCGATTTTGAACCTCGCATGGACCGCGAGTTTCAAAACTCGTCCCGTGGTGTAGGCGCTAAAGCACCAACGCCACCTGCACTGCTGCCAAAGATTCTTGCACCCAGAGGCTAGTTTATTTGTTTTTTCTAATAATTTTTAATATTAATAACTTGGTAAATAACTTGCTGCGGAAGGAAAATAAACTATCAAAAAGAGTGTAATACTAAAAGGCTGGATGAATTTTTATTAAAGTTTATCCAGTTTTTTTGCGTACTTTTTTTCGAGGTGATAAAAATGAAAGGAATTTTTGATTATTGTAAACGCAATAAGATGATGATCGTGCTTGGTTTAATTATATTTGGATTAGGAACTGGTTACTTTTTGACGCATAAATCAGTGTCACAAGCTCCGGTTAAGAATGATATTAAGGTGGAGTCTAAGGCAACTGAAAACGCGGGTAAGTCCCCTAAAACAGCGAAAGTTAGTGTGATTGTGGTCGATATTCAAGGTGCTGTTAAGACTCCTGGTGTCTATCGACTAAAAAGTGGTGCAATTGTTCAAGATGCTTTGAAGATGGCTGGGGGATTAATTCAAACGGCTGATACTAAGCAATTAAATCAAGCTAAGAAATTGACTGATCAGATGCAAATATATGTGCCAGTAGTTGGAGAGAAGGGTAATACCGGATCTGTTTCTAGTAGTAATAATGGTGATAAAAAGGTTGTCAATATTAATACTGCGACAGTTGATGATTTTAAAGGTGTTTCTGGGATTGGTCCTAAGAAGGCTGAGAAGATTATTGCTTTCCGTGAAAAAAATGGACAGTTTCAACAGTTGCATGATTTAACGAAAGTTTCTGGTATTGGTGAGAAAAGTTTAGAATCTCTTAAAGATCAATTAACTGTGTAATATGAAGGATCGACTGATTTTTCCCGCTTTGCTAGTTATTTTAGTGGTAACAATTTACTTTGAATCAGCTTTTTTTGTCATCTTTTTGATGCTGTTGCTATTTCGAGTTTTATTTTTGAAAAATATTCGCTTATTAATATTGTTGGGATTGGTTGGATTAGGAATCTTTTTTAGATGTCAGCAACTAGAAAGGAATCTTAAACCAGTAGTACCGGCATTTTCATCTGCAATTTTTGCCCCAGATGCGTATTCAGTCAATGGTGATGTGTTAAGTGGTGAAATTCAAACGGGACGGCAAACAGTAAGGTTTATTTATCGCTTAAAATCTAAATCTGAACAGACTAAATGGCTTAGGCAAACGGAAATTATCCAAGCTCCGGTAAAAATAAAGAAAGTTACAGAACTCAAAGGACCACGTAATCCCGGAGAATTTGATTTCAAAAAATATGCTATGCACAAAAATGTCCATTATTCGGTTGAGTTACAACAAATTGGTGCTGGCCAACTTTATCAACCTGTAACTTTGTTAGAAAAAATAAATGTTTTACGAATACATATAATTCAACATCTCAGTAGGTTACCAAAATGGTTAAATATCCATGCTCAGAGTTTGATTGTTGGTTATACAGCTAGTTCTAATAAAGATTTTCTCAAAATTTTGAGTGTGCTTGGGGTAATTCATCTCTTTAGTTTATCCGGACTACATGTTCTGATTTTATTAACGATTATCCGTAAAATAACGTCTTACTTGCGGATTCCTTTAGAATGGGTCAATGATGTGATGTTGATTTTATTGCCCTGTTACGGACTGTTAGTAGGTTCTAAAAGTGGGATATGGCGGGCAATTGTCTTAGCAATGGTGGGGATAGTTTTGGCAAAATTAAATTTATCTTGGAGCCGCTTAGATGTTTTTAGTCTGACTATCATAATTTGTGTGTTTATTTATCCATTTGCGATTACTGAGATGGGCGGACAGCTGAGCTTTTTACTATCATTTGCAATTCTTTATTTGTATAAAGAAGCACATTTTTTACTGACGGTATTTAAAATGAATTTAGTCAGTTTGCCAGTTATTTGTTTTTATACTTACCAGTTCAATTGGTTAACCTTGTTAGCAAATATTTTATTTGTGCCATTGTTTACTTATGTTATTTTACCGGTAACATTGATTTCTTCACTAACTGTTGATTGGTCAATCTGGAGTAGTTTCAATCAATTTTTCGACAAACTCTATAAATTTTTGGATATAGTCGCAGCTGATCCTAATTTTACTTTTGTGACAGGTAGGTTTCCTGCTGGAATTGTAGTTATTTTAATAATCGTTGTTTTGTTTTATTTAGAAAGTAAAACCTTTTGGAATAAATATTTATGGCAGTATAGTTTGATTTTTGGAATCTGCTTAATGATGAATAAATTTCCACTCTTTGGCTCAGTTAGTCTGATTGATGTTGGACAGGGGGATAGTATTTTGATTACAACGCCATTGTTCCGTCAGACATTTTTGATTGATGTGGCTGGAAAATTATCGTTTCCAAAGCCAACATGGGCGCAAACCACAAGCAGTAATCAAGTGGAGACTAGTATAATTCCATTTTTAAAGTCACAAGGTATTAGCAAAATTGATAAAATTTTTGTCTCACATAAGGATGTTGATCACATTGGAAATTTAGGTACGATTTTAGCAAAATTTCCAGTCAAAGAGGTTAATTTTGGCGTCGGGTTAGAGCATAATCAACGTATTAAGCAGGAAATTAAACAACATCCAGAAGTGAGATTTAAAAATTTACGACAAGGTGATGTGATTGATACTGGATTTATCAAGTGGCATGTTTTGTGGCCAAAGCAAGCAAGTGTTGGTGAAAATGGTGATTCGTTAACGCTGCTGGCACGAATAAAAAATAAGAACTGGCTGTTTCCTGGAGATTTAGACAGTGCAGGGGAACAAGCGATTTTAAAAAATCATAATTTTAAGGTTGATTATTTGAAAGTTGGACATCATGGCTCGAAGACTGCCACTAGTGATACATTTCTGGAACGAGTTAAACCTACGATTGGATTCATTTCGTCAGGTGTTAATAATCGTTACGGTCATCCTAATCGAGAGACTTTGTCACGCTTAGAGAAGCATCAGGTCCGATATTTTAATACGGCTGAATATGGTATGATTACTTGGTATTATTTTTCCTATAGTAATGAGGAGAAGATAACAACTTTTTTAAAGGGTGACTTGGTTGAAAATAACAGAACTCAAAAATAATTTAAAACAGGGCAATTTAAGCAACGTTTATTTAATAACTGGTAAAGAACACGTCTTTATCAAAGATATTCAAAAATCATTTAAAAATATCATGTCGCCGGAAGAACGTGAAATGAACTTTTCAAATTTCGATTTAGAAGAAGTTTCACTCGCAGACCTAATCAATGAAGCAATTTCTGCTCCGTTTTTTGGAGAAAGACGACTTGTTTTTGCGGAACATCCATTTTTTCTAACTGGTGAAAGAACAAAAAATACGGTTGACCAAAATACTGATTTATTATTGAAGTATATTCAAAATCCCACGCCATCGACAATTTTAGTTATTTTTGCATCGTATGATAAGTTGGATGCACGAAAGAAAATTGTTAAGGAACTTAAAAAGACAGCCGCGGTAGTAGATGCTGGACAAATGGAAGGACCAATTTTAAGTCGGACAATCAATAATGATCTAAAAAATGCTGGTTATCAAATTGAACCTGCTGCTCTAGAATTGTTGATTAACAAAACAAAGGGTAATTACTCTTTGATTACAAATCAGCTAGATAAATTAAAGTTATATGCTTTAAATTCTAAAAAAATAAATCAAGCAGCTGTTTCGGAATTAGTTCCACAATCGTTAGAAGATAATGTCTTTGATTTAATGACCGAAATTCTAAATAAAAACATTTATAAGGCTGAGGAATTATATAATCAATTCCTTTTACAGAAGATTGATCCGATTTTATTAGTGGCAATTATTATTTCACAATTAAGATTATTGATTCAGGTTAAAATATTATCTGAAAAAGGGTTGTCAGAATCATCAATTGCTAAAAATTTACGATTAAATCCATATCGAGTTAAGTATGCTTATCGACAAGCACGAACGTTGAAACGTTTAAGATTGCAAGTTATGTACGATGATATTGTTAATTTGGATTACCAGATCAAGTCAGGGCAAGGAGATAAGGAATTGCTGTTTGACTTATTTATTGCTAAATATGCTTAAAAAAAGAGTATCTGTGGGAAACTTGAATACAAAAGTTTCCCATAGATACTCTTTTTTTGATCCATTAAAAATGGCAAAATAAAAAAGCAACCAATTGGCTGCTTATCATTAATTCAATTTAGCAAGTCTTGACTTATCACGTGCAGCTTTATTAGCTTTGATTAGGCCTTTTGACTTAGCCATATCAATTGCACGAACGGCTGTTCTGAACAAGTCTTCCTTGTTGTCAGCGTTGTTAGCAGCTGAAGTTTCAAAGTTCTTAATTGCTGAACGCATTGAACTTCTTTGTGCAACATTGCGAAGGTTTGCGCTTTCGGCAGTCTTTACACGTTTCATAGCTGATTTAATTTGTGGCATTAATTTCACCTCCGATTACATAGTAAGCTAAAAACTCAATACATAGAATTATACATAATTCATTTTCACAATGCAATGAAATGTCAATTTTTTTTCAGTATTATGCGGTTTGTGAGTAGAACATTTTCAATTATAAGCAGTTTTGAGCGTTTGTATAGAGTTTTTTTATTAAATAATCTGTGAGATGTTTAAATATTCCGCCTCCAGAACCGAGAAAACTTTAACTGGCTATGCGGACCGATTCGAGCCAAGGTCTCGAATCTCGGTTTGAAGCCTTGCAAGCAAGTCTCCGAACACGCCCGGTGGTGTAAGTGCTAAAGCACTAACGCCACTTTCACAGCCAGTTAAAGTTTCTCGGTCCTTCCGACTAGTTTCTTGGTTGATTTATTTTGGTAGATATGTTGAAATATGGCATATTTTTTGGAATTCAAATTATATAGAAAACAAATTTATAGTATCAGTGTTTGCTATTAATAATGTTGGAACGAGTATAATCCAACAAATATATTGTTTTAACAAATTTTCCAAGTTATTTTTTTCTTTAAAGGGCAAAGAGCAATCGTATTTTCATTGATAGTCAGGATAACATGTTGCAAAATGCGACGTTTTGTAGTAAATTAATTAATTGTGTTAACCATGCTCTGTTTGTCGAATCACCAACGCAGACATAGTTTGGCTAAATATATAAGGAAAAGGTGAATTGAAATGGCTATTTCAAAAGCAAAGAAAAACGAAATTATTAAACAATATGCACGTAAAGATGGAGACACTGGTTCTCCAGAAGTACAAATTGCTGTATTAACTTATGATATTAATGCACTTAACGATCACTTGAAAGTTAACAAGAAAGACCACCATTCATATGTTGGTCTACTAAAGAAGATTGGTCACCGTCGTAATCTTTTAGGTTACCTACGTGGTAAAGATATTCAACGTTACCGTGAACTAATCAAGTCATTAGGTCTACGTCGTTAATAATAATTTTAGGAGTTCCCATCAGGGTACTCCTATTTTTTTTGCTTAATTTCTCTAAATCTCGTTTGATATGGTAGAATAAAAAACAGGTATAGCTTAAATAGTCTTACAAGACTTAAAAATCACAATAGAATATTATGATCTATGCTATTTTAATGAAATGAGAGATGAAAATGAGCAAAAAAATTAAAATAATTTTGTTAAGTGGCGTACGTGAAAATGGAAAAAATATGTACGCGGTTGAAGTAAATGATGAGATCTATATCTTGGATATTGGTTTGCAATACCCTGATAATGACCTTTACGGAATTGATGTCGTTGTTCCAGATATGACTTATATTAAACAAAACATTGATAAAGTTGTCGGTGTTTTCTTGTCACACGGACATGCTGATGCTATTGGTGCTTTGCCATATCTAATCAGTGACTATGATATTCCAGTCTTTGGATCGGAAATGACTATTGAATTGGCTAAAATCGTTTGTTCAAATGATCGTCGCAGTAAGAAATTCAATAATTTCCACGTTATCGATGAGAATACTGCCATCGACTTTGAAGAAGCATCTGTTTCGTTCTTCAAGACAACGCACTCAATTCCTGGTTCACTAGGAACAGTTATCAAAACTAGTGAGGGACAAATTGTTTATACTGGTGACTTCAAGTTTGATCAAGCTGCTGCACCAACGTATAAGACTGACTATGGTCGTATTGCTAAAATTGGTAGTGAACGTGTCCTAGCACTATTGAGCGACTCAGCAAATGCGGAATCACCATACGAAAATTCAAGTGAAAAAGATATCTATGAATATATTTTAGATACTTTCAACTATCACAATGGCCGTATTATCGTGGCTCAAGTTGCTTCTAACATTCAAAGAATGCAACAAGTTGTTGATGCTGCCGATAAGACTGGCCGTCGTGTCTTCCTTTCTGGAACTGATGCTGAAAAGATTTTGAAGACGGCTATGAAATTAGGCTATTTGAAGATCAACAATAAAGAATTGTTAGTTAAGCCTAAGGATTTGAAGAATGTTGATAATAATAAATTAGTTATTATCGAAACTGGTAAGATGGGCGAACCTGTCAAATTACTACAAAAGATGGCTAATCCTGCTGCTAAGACGAAGTTTCAAGTTGAAGAGGGTGATTTAGTATTTATCGCTACAACACCTTCACACGCAATGGATACAACCGTGGCGAAAGCTCGTGATGCTATTTATCGTACTGGTGCTGAAGTTAAGGCTTTAAGTGATGATAAGCATTCATCTGGTCACGCTAACAAGTCTGACTTGCAATTGATGATCAACTTGCTAAATCCTGAGAATGTTATTCCTATTCAAGGGGAATATCGTCTTTTGGACGCACATGCTCGGATTGCCCATGAAACTGGCATTCCATATCAAAATATCTTCCTTACAAAGAAGGGTGACGTTTTGAACTATGAAAATGACCAATTCTACCAAGGCAAAGGTGTTGACGCAGGAGATACCATGATTGATGGTATTGGTGTCGGTGATATCGGTAGTATTGTCCTCCGTGATCGTGAATTATTGGCCGAGGACGGGGTCTTTATCGCAGTGGCTACAATTGACCGTAAGAAGAAGAAAGTCGTTGCTAAGCCAAAAATAACGGCACGTGGCTTCGTTTATATGCGTGCTAGTCGTGATTTATTGAGTGAAAGTTCCGATATTATCGTTAATACGATTGTTGATTATATGCAAGATAATAAAGATTTTGATTGGTCAGACTTGAAGCAAGGTGTTCGTGATAAGTTGAACCACTTCTTGTATGAACAAACAAACAGACATCCAGTTATTTTGCCAGTGATTATGGAAGTTAATCAAAACAGACATAGAAAAGCAAAGAAATAGAGTAATTTAATCTATTCGAATATTGTTGAGGTATTGTATGGACGATAATCTAAAAAAAATCATTGAACAGGCTGAAGAGGCCTATGACCAAGGTAATTGGGTCGAAGCAACTGATTTATATACGCAGGCATATTCGATGCAGCAATCCTTTGATATTAACAGGGGGCTTGCTGCTTCTTTATTGAATCAAAAAAGACCGGGCGATGCCGAAGCTGTGATTTTAGATTATTTTAACTATTACCTCAGTGAACCGGAAACAGCTGAATTGGCTTTAGATGTCATTTTGGAAAATAATGATTTTTTGCTAGCCAATCAGATGTTGAATTATTATGCAACCAATCCGTCACCACATATCCAACAGGATACTATTGACGATTTTGTTAGACGAATCAACATTGCTGAAGATAGACATGAACGATCATTTAAGCCAGAAAAGGATAAAATATCGGCTCGCTTATTGGCAATCGTGACGGAATCGACAACTGAACAAATTCAATTGCTGAGAAAGTTAAGAGAGTTTAATAGGGCAGATTATATAAAAAATGCCAAGCTTTTATTAGGTAATCCCTTGCTGCACCCGCTTTTAAAGAGCGAAGCACTGGAGAATTTATTAAAGTTAGGCGTCGATGAAAAAGTCGATATTTCGTTCTATGGTGAAAATAAAGCTTGCATTCCCAGTAAGCTAATGCCTATTATGTCAACTGATGTCTATTTGAAAATGTGTGACGAATTAGAAAAATTATTGACCGATGAGAACGAAACGCAAATTGAGAACTTCAAAGGTGAGTTGTCACTATACGCCGCATTTGTCTATCCTTTTGGGGATGAAATAATAAAAACACCTGAACTCTGGACAAAAGCAATGCTTTTAAGGTATGGTTTAGTAGATGATTCACAAGTAAGTGATAATCAAGGTTTAGACGATGTAAAAACTTGGTTAAAGAGGTTCGATGAGCTGATAAATACCTTTCAGGAGTGAAATTTTTAAACTTTTTTCACTTTGAGTATTTACAATTACGTTTACGGCCTGTATACTCCAAAGAGTATATTTTTAGTCGGTGATTTGCTATGAATTAGTTTGCTTTCACCTCTGAAAGTAGTATAATTTTTCAGTAAAGAGTCGTCTAAAGAACATTTTCTTTGGATCAATCTTATGAAATGAAATTTTAGGAGGATTCTTTGTAATGGCAGAAAAAGAACATTATGAGAGAACAAAGCCCCATGTAAATATTGGGACAATTGGTCACGTTGACCACGGTAAGACTACTTTAACAGCAGCAATCACTAAGGTTTTGGCTGACAAAGGTTTAGCTAAGGCTGAAGATTACGCTGATATCGATAAAGCCCCAGAAGAAAAAGAACGTGGGATTACTATCAACACTGCTCACGTTGAGTATGAAACTGAAAAGCGTCACTATGCACATATTGATGCCCCAGGACATGCTGATTACGTTAAGAATATGATCACTGGTGCTGCACAAATGGATGGTGCCATCCTTGTTGTTGCTGCAACTGATGGTCCTATGCCACAAACTCGTGAACACATCTTGCTTGCTCGCCAAGTTGGTGTTGGCTACATCGTTGTCTTCTTGAACAAGACTGACCTTGTTGATGACCCAGAACTAGTTGATCTAGTTGAGATGGAAGTTCGTGAACTTCTATCAGAATACGATTTCCCAGGGGATGACATTCCTGTTATCCGTGGTTCAGCTTTGAAGGCTCTTCAAGGTGACCCAGAAGAAATCAAACACGTTGAAGAATTACTTGATGTTGTTGATGAATATATCCCAACACCAGAACGTGATAATACAAAACCATTCATGATGCCTGTTGAAGATGTCTTCACTATCACTGGTCGTGGTACTGTTGCATCTGGTCGTATCGATCGTGGTGAAGTTAAGATCGGTGACGAAGTTGAAATCGTTGGTCTTAAGCCAGAAGTTGAAAAATCAACTGTTACTGGTCTAGAAATGTTCCGTAAGACATTGGATCTTGGTGAAGCCGGAGATAACGTTGGTGTTCTTCTTCGTGGTATTAACCGTGACCAAATCGAACGTGGACAAGTTCTTGCTAAGCCAGGTTCAATCAAGACTCACAACAAGTTCAAGGGTGAAGTTTATATTATGAGTAAAGAAGAAGGTGGACGTCATACTCCATTCTTCTCAAACTATCGTCCACAATTCTACTTCCATACAACTGATGTTACTGGTGTTATTGAATTGCCAGAAGGTGTAGAAATGGTTATGCCTGGTGACCAAGTTACTTTTGAAGTTGACTTGATTGCTCCAGTTGCTATCGAAAATGGTACAAGATTTACTGTTCGTGAAGGTGGCCGTACTGTTGGTGCCGGAGTTGTTACAGAAATCTTAGACTAATTTCTAAGTAGTAATGATAATTAAAAAGAGTTGGATAAATTCCAGCTCTTTTTTTTATGTAATAATGTTCAAAAATAGTGAAAAGTATTTTATAATAGAAAACATGATGTCTTGAAATACCTATAAATCACGTCAAATGTTTACAATATTGCCATTTTAAGGTAATATTACAAAGTATGAGATCG
This sequence comes from Companilactobacillus nantensis DSM 16982, assembly GCF_001435815.1. Taxonomy (GTDB): domain Bacteria; phylum Bacillota; class Bacilli; order Lactobacillales; family Lactobacillaceae; genus Companilactobacillus; species Companilactobacillus nantensis. Next base: position 71,939 of record NZ_AZFV01000003.1, read on the forward strand.
TTGAAATACCGGAGGGATAATATAAATGTCTGCTAAGGCTAAATTTACAAAAAAAGAAAACAATACTGGTGAATTGAAGTTTGAAATTGACCAAGATACAATCAAAAAAGGTTTGGATACTGCATTCGACCGTGTTAAGAAGAGCTTGAACGTACCTGGCTTCAGAAAAGGCCGCGTACCTCGTCAAATCTTTAACCGTATGTACGGTGAAGAAGCATTGTACGAAGATGCACTTAATGCTGTTCTACCAACTGCTTACCAAAACGCTGTTGATGACACAAAAGTAGAACCTGTTGACCAACCACAAATTTCTGTTGAATCAATGGAAAAAGATCAACCATGGGCAATTACAGCTACTATTACTGTAAAACCTGACGTTGAATTGGGCGATTACAAGGGTATCGAAGTTAAGAAACAAAAACGTAATGTTATGAAGACTGATGTTGAAGATCGTCTTGCTGAATTACAAAAACAACAAGCTGAACTTGTTCTTAAAGACGGTAAGGCTGAAAACGGCGATACAGTAATCATTGATTACGTTGGTACTGTTGATGGTAAAGAATTCGATGGTGGTAGCGCACAAAACTACTCACTAGAACTTGGTTCAGGTTCATTTATTCCTGGATTCGAAGACGAATTAGTTGGTCACGCTGCTGGCGAAGATGTTGACGTTAACGTTACATTCCCAGAAGATTACCAAGCTAAGGAATTAGCTGGTAAGAAGGCTGTCTTTGCTACAAAACTTCACGAAGTTAAGACAAAAGAATTACCTAAGTTAGATGATGATTTTGCTAAAGACGTTGATGAAGATGTTGATACACTTGAAGAACTAAGAACAAAGCTTCACGATGAAATTAGAGATCAAAAGAAGCAAGCTGCTGAAGAAAACATTCAAGAAGAAGCAATTTCTGGTGCAGTTAAGAATGCTAAGATCGATTCAATTCCTCAACCTATGATTGATACAGAAGTTGAAAACCAATTGAACCAATACCTAGCTAACTTACGTCGTCAAGGTATCGATCCTAAGTTGTACTACCAAATGACTGGTACAAACGAAGATGGTTTGAAGAAACAATTTGCTAAGGATGCTGAAGAACGTGTTAAGACTGACTTAGTTATCGAAGCAATTGTTGCTAAGGAAGATATCAAACCTTCTGAAGACGAAATTAAAGCAGAAATCAAGTCACTTGCTGACGAATACAAGATGGAAGAATCAGCTGTTAGAAATGCACTTTCTGATGACATGTTGGCTCACGATATCGCTGCTAAGAAAGCAATCGAATTGATTGTTGACTCAGCTGTTGAAAAATAAGCGATTCTGTTATTAAAAGAGGGAAGCCGTAAGGCTTCCTTTTTTTATAACTGGACGTTAGAAACTAATTACTTTACTCTTAATTATGACAATGCTAGACTTTCTAAAGTATTGGAACTATTGAAGGAGAAATCGCATATGTTTGATAGTACAGAAAATACTGGCACAATTAGCTGTTCATTTTGTGGTAAGACACAAGATCAAGTTAAAAAGATAGTTGCCGGACCCGGAGTCTATATTTGTAATGAATGTATTGATTTATGCAAAGAAATCATAGACGAAGAATTAAACGAAGCTACACCATTGGATTTAGACAATATCCCTACACCTATTGAAATCAAGAAGATCCTTGACGATTACGTAATCGGACAAACTGACGCTAAGCGTGCTTTGTCGGTTGCTGTTTATAACCACTATAAGAGAATTAACAAAATGGAACACCTTAAAGACGGTGAGACAGAGCTTCAAAAGAGTAATATTGCCTTAATTGGACCTACTGGTTCAGGTAAGACTTTCCTTGCTCAAACTTTAGCTCGTATTTTGAAGGTTCCATTTGCAATTGCTGATGCAACAACACTTACAGAAGCTGGATACGTTGGTGAAGACGTTGAAAATATTCTATTGAAGTTGTTACAAAATGCTGACTTTGATGTTGACAAGGCTGAACACGGTATTGTTTACATTGATGAAATTGATAAGATTGCTAAGAAGAGTGAGAATGTTTCAATCACACGTGATGTTTCTGGTGAAGGTGTTCAACAAGCACTTTTGAAGATTCTTGAAGGAACAATTGCCAGTGTGCCACCACAAGGTGGAAGAAAGCATCCTCAACAAGAACTTATTCAAATCGACACAACCAATATTCTCTTTATCGTCGGTGGTGCTTTTGATGGTATTGAAACAATTGTTAAGAACCGTCTTGGTGATAAGACAATTGGTTTTGGTGCTGAACAAAAGGCAAATATTGCTGAAGAAAAGAGTTTGATGCAACAAATCATCCCTGAAGACTTAATGAAGTTCGGTATTATTCCAGAATTCATCGGTCGTATTCCAATCGTCACAGCGCTTGAGAAGCTTACAGAGGATGATTTGGTTAATATCCTTACAAAGCCTAAGAATGCTTTGATTAAGCAATATAAGGAATTAATGGCTCTTGATGGGGTTAATTTGATTTTTACTGATGGAGCTTTACGAGAAATCGCAAAGATGTCAATTGAAAGAAATACTGGTGCTCGTGGTTTGAGATCAATCGTTGAAGAGACAATGCTCAATACGATGTTCGATATTCCAGGACGTGATGACGTTGAAAGTGTCAAAGTCACTAAAGATGCTGTCAGAAAAGTTAAGGAACCAGAATTGATTTTGAAAAATGGAGAAGTTGCCTAATTGGCAGCTTTTTTTTTATATGGTAAAATTACTTCATTGAGGTGAATTATGCAGGTAAATAATGTATCTATGAATTTAAGTGCTGTCAGTTCAAAGCAATATCCGAGTGAAGGTTATCCGGAAATAGCTTTGCTAGGCCGCTCAAACGTTGGAAAGTCATCATTGATAAATACGTTGATCAATCGTAAAAGCTTTGCGAGAACGTCTAGTACGCCCGGTAAAACACAAACATTGAATTTTTATAATATCGAAGACTTGTTATATTTAGTTGATGTACCTGGTTATGGTTTTGCCAAAGTTTCCAAAAAACAACGTGAAGAATTTGGCGTTATGATCGAAGAATATTTAACAACTAGGGAACCATTAAAAGGGGTTATTATTTTAGTTGATGGCCGCCATGCTCCTAGTGACGATGATATTTCGATGTACCAATTTGTCAGTTATTACCACATTCCAACATTAGTTGTTGCAACGAAGATGGATAAAATTAAGGGTAATCAATGGAATAAAACAATCAGTCAAGTTACCAAGGCAATGGAAATTAATCAAACTGATTCATTACAACTTTTTAGCGCAGAAACTAAAAAAGGTAAGGAAGAAGTTTGGACTTGGATTGAAGATCACATGAAGTAAAACTTCTTCATAATTAAATTTGTTTTCAAACATTAAGCGTAAATAAAAAGTGTTCAATTCCGTAAGTTGGAATTTGAGCACTTTTTTGAGTCTATTAGCTGAAAAAATTGTTATATAGGTGATGATACTAATCTTTGAAATTGATAATCTTTTCAAAAGTAAATTTATTATTTTCATAAGCGAACTTCAAGATACTACAGTTAGTGAAACCACTTTGCCGTAATTTTTGCATATTTGTCCATAAATCTGAAAACATCATAATTGCCCCAGCATGACTAACAACTAAAACGGAATTGTTATCTTGTTGCATAATATTTGTCAAAGTTTTTCCAACGCGCTGTTGAGCAGCTTGATTATCTTCACCACCAAATTGGACGTAATAATCCCCAAAGTGTTTTTTAGGGTCGTCTTTAGGATGTAGATATTCAGGAGCACCTTCAAATTTGCCAAATGAGAGCTCTCTGAGGCCCTTTAAGCGCGTATATGGCATGTCAGTAACAAGTTCAAGTGTATCGCTGGCACGTTCAGCAGTGGAACAATAAGCCGCATCAAAAGTTATCTTATTATCTCGGAAGTACTGACCAGCAACTTTAGCTTGTTGAACCCCAACGTCTGTCAAAGGCGAGTCACACCAACCTTGAATTTTATGTTGAACATTAAATAAAGTTTGTCCATGGCGCATGATATAAAGTGTCTTTTTCATAATTTCCCCCTAAAACAAAGCACTTTAATTATACAATAACTTCGAAAAAGACCTTGAAAAATATTGAGGCTCTGTGTATCATCATACTTATAATAAGATTTTAGTTTTAATTTAAGTAGGGGTTTACTTCAGTGTACAGAGAATTGACGGTTGGTGTGAGTCAAGCAGGGTAAATTGTGAAATACGAGGCTGAAATTCGTGTCCTACGTTATAGGAGTAAAGAGCAAGTTAATTAACTTGAATTTGGGTGGTACCGCGCAAAGAGCGTCCCTGCATAATCGCAGGGGCGCTCTTTTTATTTCTGTAACGGGGACAAAATTAGGAGGAAGTTTTATGAATATTATTGACGAATTATCATGGCGTGGTTTGATCAATCAACAATCTGACGAAGAAGGTTTACGTGATTTAGTTGATTCAAAGGATATTTCACTATACTGTGGTATGGATCCAACTGGTGATTCAATGCATATTGGACATTTGTTGCCATTTATGACATTGGAAAGATTTGGCAAGTTTGGTCACCATCCATATATTGTTATTGGTGGAGCTACTGGTTCAATCGGTGATCCAAGTGGTAAAAAGGCTGAACGTCCAATGCAAACAATGGACCAAGTCAACCACAACGTTGATGCTTTGAGTGCCCAAGCTAACAAGATTTTCAGTGGTTTCACAATGGTTAACAACTATGACTGGACAGAACCAATTGGTATCTTGGACTTCTTGCGTGACTATGGTAAGTTGTTCAACGTTAATACAATGTTAAACAAGGAAATTATTTCCAGCCGTTTGGAAGTTGGTATTTCATTTACTGAATTTACATACCAAATCCTTCAATCACTTGATTTCTTGACACTTTACCGCAAGCATAATGTGCAATTGCAAGTTGGTGGTGGTGATCAATGGGGTAACTTAACGGCTGGACTTGACTTGATTCACAAAGCCGAAGGTCAAGAAGCTAAAGTTTATGCCTTAACAATTCCATTATTGTTGAAATCAGACGGTACTAAATTTGGTAAGACAGCCGGTGGTGCTGTATGGCTTGATCCTAAAAAGACATCCCCTTACGAATTCTATCAATTCTGGTTCAACCAAGATGATAAAGACGTAGTCAACTTACTTAAGAAATTTACTTTCTTAACAAAAGACCAAATTGAAGACTTAGCTGAATCAGTTAAGACAGCTCCAGAAAAACGTTTAGCACAAAGAACCTTGGCTGAAGAAGTTACCAAGTTTGTTCACGGTGAAGAAGCTTTGAAGACAGCTGAAAAGATTACTGAAGTATTATTCTCTGGTGAAATCCAAGAATTAACTACAGAAGAAGTAGCCGAAGCCTTCCATGGTGTACCAAGTGCCGAAATTTCAGCCGATCCAATCAACTTAGTCGACCTTTTGATTGCTACAAACGTTGATAAGTCAAAACGTCAAGCACGTGAAGACATCCAAAATGGTGCTATCAGAATCAATGGTGAAAAGTTGACAGATACAACAATGGAAATTGCTCCAAAGGATTCATTTGACGGTAAGTACATTGTTATCCGTCGTGGTAAGAAGAAGTATTTCTTGGCAACTGTTAAATAATATTAATGATAATTACTTATTTGTTTTTAAATAAAGATAATTGATATGAGGAACTGGGGATGTATTAGGACCCTAGTTCTTTTTATTTGAAGTGAAATATTGTCAATTTGGAATGTGTTTCATCAAAATTATCAAATTGTATATATTAAATATTATGCGAAAGAAAGCACACAATGTAACAAAAAATAAATTAGTCGGAAGAGTTGAGAAATAGTTATTGGCTGTGAAAGTGGCGTTAGAGCTTTAGCTCTTACACCACCGGGCGAGTTTGGAGACTTGCTTGCAAGGCTTCAAATCGAGGTCTGAGACCTTGGCTCAGACCGGTCCGCATAGCCAATGACTATTTCTCAACTCTGCAGACGGCAACCCCAAAACAGAAAAAACTATTGACGACCACCTCAAAATCGTTTATATTATTTGCAACGAAAACTTTTAATCAAGTCCTGTGAGGCTTGGAAGGTTACTTACACATATGACGCAAAAAGTGTAAACTTCCTTTCCTTGTGGGATAGGAAGTTTTTTGTTTACTTAAAGAAAAATCAGGGAACTTTTAAATGGATCCAGTGAGGTCTAGAAGGTCGGAATAATTCCAAACTTTTAGGGGCTAGCTGGATGAAAGCTAACCCTTTTTAATTTGGAGGAAAACAATGAAAAATATACTTTCTATGTCACAATTATCAAATCAAGAGGTCTATAGCTTAATCGATTCAGCTATGGAATTTAAGGAAGGCAAGAAATCAGCGATTGGTGCTGACAAATTTGCCATCAACCTTTTCTTTGAGAATAGTACGAGAACTAAATCAAGCTTCCAAGTAGCTGAAATGAAGCTTGGCATGAAAGAAATTGAGTTTGAAGCATCAACTTCATCAACAACCAAAGGTGAAAGCCTTTATGACACTATTAAAACTGAAGAAAGTATCGGTGCTTCAGTCGCAATCATTCGTCATAGCCAAGATAAATATTATGAAGATTTAGTTAATAACCACAACTTAAACATCCACATCATTAACGGTGGCGACGGTACTGGTCAACATCCATCACAATCACTTCTAGACTTGATGACAATTTACGAACACTTTGGCAAGTTTGAAGGACTCAAGGTTGGTATTATCGGTGACTTAAGCCACTCACGTGTAGCACATTCAAATGCTGAAATTTTGACACGTCTAGGCGCACAAGTAAGTTTTGGTGGACTAGATGCTTGGTATACACCAGAGTTTGCTGAAATGGGACAACATATGAGTGTTGATGATCTTTGCCAAGAAATGGACGTTGTCATGTTACTAAGAGTTCAACATGAACGTTTGTCAGCAGAAGAAAATAAGAATTTCTCGAAAGCAGATTATTTTGCTAAATATGGTTTAAATAGTGACCGTGTCAAGATGATGAAACCAGACGCCATGATCATGCATCCCGCACCAGTTAACCGTGGAGCTGAGATTGCGGACGATGTTGTTGAATGTGAAAAATCATATATCTTCCCACAAATGGCTAACGGAGTCTTCATGAGAATGGCTATGATCGAAGCCGTTTTGGAAGGAGAAAAGGCTGACAATGAAACTTCTGATCAAAAACGCCAAGTTGTTTTACACTAACAAATTAATTAATTGTGATGTTTTGATTGAAAATGGCAAGTTTCAACAAATTGCTGAAAATATTGTTGCGACAGATGCTAAAATCATTGATGCTAAATTTCAATTGGTTACTCCGGGATTGGTCGATATCCACGTCCATTTCAGGGAACCAGGTCAAGTTCATAAGGAAACCATTAAAACTGGTACGTTAGCATCTGCACATGGTGGTTTTACAACTGTTGGAGCAATGCCCAATGTTACACCAGTGCCTGATGATGCCGAGAAATTTGCTAAGCAGGTTGCATTAAATCAAGTAAATTCATTAATTCATACGTTGCAGTACGCACCAGTTACTAAGGATGAAACAAGTGACGAGCTAGTTGATATCGAAGGCTTAGCTAAATTAGGTGCCTTCGCATTTTCCAACGATGGACACGGAATTATGAATGCACAATCAATGTTTACTGCTATGGAACGCATCGCAGCCATTGATAGTCACTTAGCAGCTCACGTTGAAGACAAAAACTTATTCAATCATGGTGTAATTAATTTTGGATCAGCATCACAACGTCTAGGATTGCCAGGAATTCAACAAGTAGCAGAAACGTCGCAATTGGCAAGGGATTTAGTTTTAGCCAAGGAAACAGGTGTCCATTACCACGTCTGCCATATTTCGACTAAAGATGGTGTTGAATTAGTTAGAATGGCTAAGGATGCCGGTATTAACGTAACTTGTGAAGTATCACCACATCACTTGTTGTTAAGTGATCAAGATATTTTAACGGATGATGCTAACTTCAAGATGAATCCACCATTACGCAGTGAAGTCGACCGCCTTGCCTTAATTGCTGGCTTACAAGATGGAACAATAGATATGATTGCGACTGACCATGCACCACATGCTGAAAATGAGAAGAATCAAGGCTTTGAAAAGAGTGCTTTCGGTATCACGGGTATCGAAACGTCATTTCCACTAATGTATAGTCGCTTAGTTAAGACTGGAATTATCAGTTTGGAACAATTATTAGCATTAATGACTGAAAAGCCAGCACAACTCTTTAAATTAGAGCATACTGGGGTCATTCAGTTGGGACAACCAGCTGACTTTACAATTATCAATTTGGCTGATGAATACGAAATTCAAACTAGTGATTTCTTGTCAAAGGGTAAAAATAGTCCTTTTATCGGACAACAAGTTTATGGTCAAGTTGAACAGACATATGTTAACGGAGAATGTGTCTGTTTAAAATAAGAAAATGAGGGGTAAAAATGAGTAAACCAGTAATAGTAGCGCTAGATTTTGCAGATGATTTTGAATGTATCAATTTTTTAAACCAATTTCCTAAGGATGATAAACTTTTTCTAAAAATTGGCCTCGAAATGTTTTGTCAATTTGGTTATCCATTCGTTAGAAATTTAAGAGAACGTGGTTATAACATTTTCTTAGATTTGAAATTGCACGATATTCCCAATACGGTTAAACGAACATGTGAAATGATTGCCCAATGGGATGTGCAAATGTTAACAGTTCATGCAACTGGTGGAGCTGAAATGATTGAAGCTGCTAAGAAGGGTTTAGATGGTTCCGCTACTAAGTTACTAGCAGTTACTCAATTGACATCACTTGGTCAAACGGAATTGGCTAACGAATTACAAGTACCTTTAAAATCACAAGATTATGTCACACATCTAGCAAAATTAGCTTATCAAAATGGTGCTGACGGCGTTATTTCATCAGCTTTGGAAGTACCTTTAATTAAAGAAGCTACTAGTACAAATTTCTTATGTGTAACCCCAGGTATTAGACCTAAATCAGCACAAGTTGGCGATCAAAAACGTGTCGCAACCCCAGCACATGCTCGTAGTTTAGGTAGTGACGCTATCGTTGTCGGTCGTCCGATTACCCAAGCAGCAGATGGTCATCAAGCATACATGAATATTTGTAAGGAGTGGAATAAATAATGGATAAATTAGCAGTTGCAAACAATATCGCAGGACAATTATTAAAGATTAAGGCGGTGACACTTAGTCCCAAAGAACCTTTTACTTGGGCTAGTGGAATTAAATCGCCAATTTATACTGATAACCGCTTAACGATTGCTTATCCAGATTTCCGCCAAATAATTGCACATGATTTAGCTGCATTGATCAAAGAACACTACCCAGACGTCGAAGTTATTGGTGGAGTTGCCACAGCCGGTATCCCTCATGCAACAGGTGTTGCCAACATTTTGAATTTACCATTGAATTATGTTCGTCCACAAAAAAAGGATCATGGGAAAAAGAGTCAAATTGAAGGTCGCTGTCAAAAAGGTGATAAAGTCGTATTGATTGATGACCTCATTTCAACTGGTGGTAGTATTTTGAAAGCTGTTAAAGCCGTTCGTGAAGAAGGTGGGGATGTGATTGGAACGGTCGCTATCTTCTCTTATGGCTTACCAGAGAGCACCAAAAACTTTTCTGACTATGACACACAATTGTTCACTTTGACTGATTATCCAACCATGATTGAAGTCGCTCAAGAACAAGCTTATGTTGAAGAAAATGATATGGAATTATTACAACAATGGTATCAAGACCCAGAAAGCTGGGGTAAATAATGGACTTATACAAATTAGTTCGTCCGGCAATTTTTAAAGTTGATCCTGAAGTGGATCATCATATCGTTGCGACTGGTCTAAAAATGTTTAACCAGACACCACAAGTTTTACGAACAATGTTTCAAACTAAAAATTATGAAAATTTAAAAGTAACTGTAAAAGGTATTACCTTTGATTCACCAATCGGTATTGCTGCCGGCTTCGATAAAAAAGCTGAATTTTACAATAGTCTCGGTGCACTAGGGGCTGGTTTCGTTGAAATTGGTAGTGTGACTAAAGATAACCAACCAGGAAATAAGAAAAAGCGAATTTTTCGTCTACCAGAAGATCAAGCAATTATTAATCGAATGGGCTTAAATAACTTAGGTATCGAAGAAACAAGAACTCATTTAGCCAACACTCCTAAGCACGTTAAAATTGGTATCAGCGTTGCTCCAGGACACGGCCTTGATACTGAGAGCATGATTGACGAAATGGTCGAGGATATCAAGCAAATTCATTCCTTTGGTGATTATATTGCTTTAAATCAAAGTTGTCCTAATCAAAAGGGCGTTACAACGTTACAAGAAATTCCTGTTGCCAAAAGATTACTTCAAAAAATTCATAACTTACATATCAAGGAACCGGTTTTTTGTAAGTTTGGTAACGACGTTACGTCAGAACAAATGCTAGATTTATTGGCTGAAATTGGTGATCTGATGGATGGAATTATTTTGACCAATACAGCTTCTAATCCGAGTCCAATTCATGCTGATTTACAGTCAGCTCATAAAACTGAGGGTGGCGGACTCAGTGGTAAGCCAATTTTTGAAAAATCATTGAGCTTAACAAAAGCCGTTCATCAAGCTTTCCCAGATTTACCAATTATGTTCTCTGGCGGTGTTTTCACACCTGAAGATGCTCAAGTAGCACTAGAGGCTGGAGCAAGTTTAGTTCAAGTTTATACTGGCTTCATTTATAACGGCCCCACGCTGTTGAACCAAATTAATCGTCATTTATCAGCACATGATGTTATTGCTGGTTTGCAACGTTCGGATAATATTAAAGCTTTACCAGTTCACAGTGATGACGATATTGTCGTTACCGATATTGAGGCTGCAAAAAAAATGGAATTAGATGCTAGTTCTGGTGCCTCATTTCATGAAGAATAACTAAAAAACACCCTATCGACGGTTGATAGGGTGTTTTTGCTTTTCCAGAAAAATTTTTGAAACACGAATGGCTTATTCAATATCTAAAAATAATGATTTTCGCTAAACTTTATTTATCGGATTAAACGGGGATATTTGGGAATTAAAATTCGTGGAGGTTTGCGATGGAAGAAACAATTTTAACTGTGAAAAATTTAAATAAAACATTTGGTAAAAAACAAATTTTGCATGATGTTAGTTTTGAATGCCAAAGAGGTCGTATTGTTGGTCTTATTGGAGCTAATGGTGCTGGTAAAACAACCATTATGAAAGCTATTTTGAGCTTAATCAAAAGTGACGGACAAATTAAAATTGCTGGACAGACAAGTAGTTTTAACAGTCATCAAGCTTTACAAAAAGTTGGTGCGTTAGTTGAATATCCAGGGATTTATCCTTATTTGAGTGGTCGTGATCATTTGCGATTATTTGTCGCTGATACATCCAATCAAAAGGAACGAGTACAAGAAATTATTGATGAATTAAAGCTGAATGAGTACGTTGACCAAAAGGCTAAATTGTATTCTTTAGGAATGAAACAAAAACTTGGGATTGCGATGGCATTAGTAAATCAACCTGAGCTAGTTATTTTGGATGAACCGATGAATGGACTGGATCCTCAAGCTACTAAAGATCTTCGCGAGTTGATTTTGAATTATAAAAATCAAGGGATGACAGTTCTTATATCGAGCCATATTTTAGGTGAACTTCAAAAATTGGCTGAAGATTTAATTGTTATCGATCATGGGAGAGTAATTAAAAAGACTACAATGACACAATTGTTGGCTAATAATCAGCATTTTGTGGTTCTCAAAACAAATGATAATCAAAAGGCACGCGAGTTGTTAGAAATTGTCGGTTTTGAAATTTCAGCAACATCACCATTGCGGATTGTGCTGACGGAAGAAAATACCGTTGAACGAATAATGAGTATTTTAATGAAACAGCAAATTACGATTAATGACGTTCAGCATGAAGATGCTGATTTAGAAGAATCTATTTTGAAATTAATTGCTGATTAGGAGAGAATAATGTTTTTTTTATACAAACAAGAAATCTTTAAGTTGCTCAAGAAAAAGAGTCTCTGGTTTTGTTTATTGTTCATCATTTTACAAAACATTGGTGTAGCTATTTTGGGAAATGCATATCCAAAATACATCAATGTCCCAGAGCTGTTCAAATATGATTTTGCATCACTATCATTTACTGTTTTAATTTTGATTGCGGCCAGTTCTACAATTATTTCAACTGAATATGAATACAATACGATTAAAAATATCGTGATGCAGCCATACTCTAGGACAATGATTTTAATCAGTAAATGGCTGACGATTTTAACATATGCAATTGGAATTTATTTGTTATCCATACTAATGAGTCTTATGAATAAATTTATTTTCTTTAATAACAGTTTTTCATTGACTGATAGGCTAAATGGCAAGGAGAATATGATTTGGCAAGATTGGTTAATTGTTAATGGTGCCAACTTTATTACCTTGTGGTTAATTTTAAGTATCGTTTTCTTATTAGCTTCTGTGATGAAAAAAGGGGCGGTTGCGGTCATTGTTGGTGTTGTGGGCTACTTTGCGATGAATATCATAGGCTCAATGATGTTTGTTCTGATTGAAAGATGGGAATTCTTGAAATGGAATCCATTGAATTTCTTAAATTATCCTGGTCAGTTGGCTAACGTAGGGATTCTTTCAGAATTGACCCATTTGAGTAATACGCAATTATTAATTGGAAACTTATCCTATATTGTATTGTTTATGGGAGTTGGGTTATATTTCTTTTCCAAGAAGGAAATTTAATGAATTTTCGTGTCCTTTAAATTTTCAATTTCTTTAAATCATTAATATTTTGTTTGACGATTTGTTTTTGATCGTGATTCAAAACATTATTATCGGCAATGGTATCCAGAATGTTATCACCTAGTTCGATAATGTTGATTGTTTTACTATTAGTCGATAACACAGCATAAATTGAGACAAATTGTTGTAATTCAACAAAATTGGGAGACTTTTGGATTTCAGTTTGATCCAATAAGGTGCCTGCCGTACTGATAATAACTTGTTTAGCACGTTGATTTTTCTTCTTGTTTTCCTGACGTTGTTGATAATAAGGCAAGAAGAGAGCAACTGAAACTGCTAATAATTCTCCTAAACCTTCGACCCATTCTGCAAGTGAACCAATTTCCATGATGTTACCTCCAAAGGGTATTACTTGTGTAATCTTAATGGATAATAACATTCATACGAATGAACTTAATAATAAATTGTTAAATAAAATACGTATCGTATTCAAAAACGATTTTCTGAATTTATTGATAGGAAATATGTGATTGAGTATTGTGAATGACAAAAGATTCTTAATTTGAACATGTTTGCACAAATCTAACTATAATAGATTATGGAAATCAAAAAATATTATTTGAAAGAGTGTCTTGTTTGCAGTGAACAGGGCACTTTTTTTTAAACCAACAAAAAGGGGATTGTGACATAATTACTTTTACCTTAAATATGCAGCATAAACGTGCAAGAAAACATAGCTTTTTCCGCTTAAATCAAATAAGAGCCGCAATCCAAAATCGGATTACGGCTCTTATTTTCCTTAATGCTCGGAAGCTGACCATGTTTTTGAGCACTCTCTTGTTTTACATAAATAACGTAAAGATAAAACCAACGATACCAACTAATAAACCATAAACTAAAGCTGGAACAACAGTCTTTCTTAAGATATTACCTTCTTGACCAGATAATCCAACGACTGAACTGACAGAAACAATATTGTGAACACAAATCATATTTCCGGCAGCTGCACCAATTAGCTGTGCTGCTAGAACAAGGTCGGTTCCAACACCTGCTTTAGTGGCAATATCAGCTTGAATTTGGCCAAATGTCAATGTTGAAACGGTTGTACTACCAGTGACAAATGATCCTAGTTGACCTAGGAATGGGGCGATAATAATCCAAACAGATGAGAGATACTTAGAAATTATTTTGGCAATGTACATGGGCATGCTTGGTAGATTAGCGCTATTTAACTCGGAGTTAGTAAAAATTTGCACCATTATTAAAGTGACAATTAAAGCTAAGGCAGTTGATTTCATGGAAAAGACTACTTTTTTAGCAGTTGGTAAAAAGCTTTTAAGCGATTTAACTTGAATCAAAAGTCCAATCAAAACAGCAATTGTCAAAAGTGTTCCAGGTGAATAAAGAAATTCCCAATCAGAGTTAATCTGTGAAAAGCCTAGAATGTTTTTCCAAGATAAATTCACGTTATTAACTAAGAAACTCTTCAACGGCATGATTGTCCGTGTTGCTAGTAACATCAGGATAACGACGATATATGGTGACCAAGCAGTTAAAAGTGACATTTTATTATCTGATTTAACCGTTTGAGTGGAAGTTGTCCAGGGATGCTCAAAGACTGATTTGGGCAATAAAAATTTAAATTTAATTGAAATAATAGCAATAATAATTGTGGCAAATGGTGCTAAGATTGCTACGAATTCATAACTGATAGTGAATGAGACTAGCAATGCAAAGAGACTGTAGACGATACCAATAAATAATGACCATGGTACTAGTGTTAGAAAGTCTTTCAGATGATTACTATTCTTTTTGCCAAACAAAAATGTCAGCATCAAAATTAAAATTAATGGCATAAATGTTCCAGCAAATAAGTCTAGTTGAGTGATTCGTTGGCCGATGGCATTGAGGAAATCAGCTTTCTCACTGACGTTACTTAGTCCAACGGTTAATGGAGTACCAACAGCTCCGAATGAAGCAGGAGTTGAATCAGCAACCAAAGCTAGTGTGACAGCAGCCATAGGTGAAAAACCTAAAGCAATCATCAACGGTGCCGTGACCATTGCTGGAGTACCAAAACCAGAAACACCTTCAATCAAGCCACCAAACAAAAAGGCAACCAATAAAACTTGAAGTCGCATATCAGCTGAAATTGTGTGAAATCCAGCATTGATACGCTCAATAGCACCAGTATGTTGCAAAATATTTAACATCATTAAAGCCCCAAACAAAATCCATAAGATTGGTAAGGCTTTATGGATCGATTGAAAGATTGATGCTAGCAAGACATTTGTCGGCATTTTCCAGAAGAAATAGCCTTCTAATAAAACAATGAATGCACTGATCGACATACCCTTAGTAGCTGGCATGTTGAGGATGCCTAATAAAACTAGTGGCAAGATGACCGCAGATAGTGCAATTAGAATCATAAAATAACTCCCTCTTAAATCAATTTAATACATTATATAATTTTTGACTTATAGTTGTGAATAAGATTCCTGAAAATAATTTATTAGAAAATGACATAATTTATATTAAAGCATTGATAATGGACCGCCGTTGATACCTTTTGTGACAGTAACATCATCAGCATTGATTTCCGTTTGTTCACTTAATAATTGATTTAAATGACGCTTAAAGTCGTCCTCATGCAATTGTGATTTGACGTGCCAAGCTGATAGATTACCATTAGCTGAAACATCCCCTAATTCACTAATACCATCGAGTGTTTTTGGATCAACGACCTTATCAGAAGCGATATCGACGAAATAATTTGTATACCAAAGTTGAAATGCCATAATTTTCCTCCCAGATTTTGTTATCCTTATCATATAATATTTTTGATAAAATTAATCAATTATCGTGTTGTGTTAGTTAAATGTTTAGTTCTTTCGATTATTTTTTTTGAATTCAGTTTTTTTGCAGTTGTTATGTTTTCGGAGGAACTGTAAGAAAAGTATATTTCAAATTGATAATAAAAGGATTAACTATCATTATGATTTAATCAGGTTAACTTTATTTGAAAAAACTAGTAGGCAATTAAATTTAAACTAGTTAGAATTAAAATGTGGGGTAAATTATGAAACAAATAACATGTCAACAAACACGTACCGTTAGTGAACGGATTATTTTTGATGGTGATTTAAATGATAAGCAAACGCTCTTTGGGGGCAAGACGTTGAGTCTGTTAGATGAAAATGCTGGTTTAGCTAGTTTTAAATTGGTTCATGCCAAGATTGCGACTGCTAGTTATGACCATATAAATTTCTGGCGTCCAATTACAACTGATAAGTATATTAAATTTGAATCAATGGTGACAGGTTTGTCTGGTCGTCAGATTGAAGTCTTTACTAAAATAATTAGCCATGATTTGAAGACTGATATTACTGAAATTGCTTTTACAAGTTTTTGTACATTAGTTGTCTTGCGTTCAGCTAACCAAGCAGAATTACCAGAGTTAGTTCCTGAAACCGACGAAGAGAAGTATCTTTGTGCAGGTTTTGCGGATCGTTTAGCAGTTAGACAAGAGGAACGTAATCAAAAAGATGAATTTTTAAGTCATTTAACACTTGATTAGAAACAGGGTAGTAATCGATTTTAGATTGCTGGCCTGTTTTTTTACTCTAAAATACTGTTTTGAGTAAATTACTTTGACACACATAGTAATTGGTGTTACATTATTGTCATGGAAATAGAAGGTAGGGATAAATGTGAAACCACTAATTTCTAAAGATATTATTCGTGGACATACGACAACCATTGTTTTGAATATTCTCAATCAAGGCGATAGCTACGGTTATGAGATTGCTAAAATGGTAAAGGTTTTGAGTCACGACGCGTATGAATTAAATGAGGCTACTTTGTACACTGTTTTTCGGCGTTTAGAAAAAAATGGCGATATTGCCAGTTATTGGGGCGATGAAAGCCAAGGCGGCCGACGTAAGTACTATCAAATAACGGACCAGGGCAAACAGACATTGGTTGAAAATATCAAAGCTTGGAATTTTGCCAAAGATGTTATCGATGATTTGATATTAGGAAGGATACGAAATCATGAGTGAAATGATAAATAAACTGGTAGATGAAAAATTAACAAAGATTTTTGCGGATTATCCAACAACTGACGATTTAAAAGAATTACAAGAAGAATTATCCTCTGATTTGATTGCTTCGGCTGAGGATAAAATAACAGCCGAAACGACAGAACAAGCAGCCGTTGACCAAGCTTTTCAAGAATTCGGTGATATTGATGAGGTTATCAGCCAAGTTTTGGATGAACATGACGACAATGAGACGGAAAATCATTATCATAAAACAATTCATGAACATCATATTGATTTAGATGATGATGGTATTCGTATTGATAATGGAAAAATTTTAAATATCGATGAAGATGGTCTCACTATTAATAATGGCAAAACCGTTCGAATTGATGGTGATGGCGTTAAATTAGGCAATATGGTCATCAATGAAAATGGCATCAATTTCCATGGTCAGTCACAGCCTAAGACTTCCTTTGATGAATTTAATGCTAAATTTAACAATAATGCTTATGATACCGAAGTCCATGTCGAATCTTTGCCATTAACTGATGAAAGTGAATTTGCAGTTGAGGACATCAACAAAGTAGATGTGACTTATGAAAATGCGGATGTTAAAATTTTGCCAACCAAAGGTACTAAAATTATGATTCACGAATATATGTCACGAACCAATCCTGACTATCAAGTAAAAACTGATTTAGTGGACGACACTTTAGTTATCAAACAAGGTCGTTGGCCCCATTTCTTACCATTAAAAGTTAAAGTGCAAATTTTATTACCTGAAAGTTTTGCTGGAAAAGTACGTGTTAATAACCGCAGTGGTAATTTGTTAATGCAAAATCTCAGCCAATTGGATTCAGCTCTAATCAACGTTAAGAGTGGAATAGTTAATATTCGTAATCTCAAGCTGGATCAACTCTTAATTAATGCTAGCTCTGGAAAAGTTGTTATGGAAGATTTGAATATTTCCAATGATTTATCAGTCGAATCAAGAAGTGGCGTAATTAAATTAGATAATGTATATAGTCCAAATTATAATATTTTGGCTCGAAGTGGCACTATCAAAGGAATTGATCTTGGTGGTGGTGGTAAAATCACTGCTAAATCAGGGACAATTAAACTGGAATTTGCGAAAATAACTTCTAATGTAGCTGTGACAAATAATAGTGGAACAGTTAGATTAACGATGCCGGAACATGATTCCTATAATTTTGACCTAGAAGCTAAGAGTGGAACAGTTAAAATGAACCATGCAGCCAATTACAAACATGATGTTCAAAGTTTGAAAGAGGGTACTGTCGGTACTGATCCACTGTATAATTTGTCAGTACGTGCTATTTCTGGAACAATTAAAGTAAATTAAAAAAAACTGAGACGAAAATTATAATTTTCGCCTCAGTTTTTAATTGGTTTTTTTATCAAGTGTTTGTAAAACATTGGATAAACGGTACATAGTATGTTTTGGATCATGGAGTTGATCAAAGGAAATGTCTAAATTAGCTGAAGTTTGGTTCATTTTCAATTCTAAGAAAAATGGTTTGCGTACCCATGGAAAAATTGATTGTTTGGCCGGTTTGATTGTTAAAATATCTTTACTTGAATATTGCTTATCTTCCTCGTGAACAACAAAGTTTTTAATTTGTGAATAGCTGATAAATTGGAAGTCTGCTCGATTAGGAAAGATAATTAATTTTAATTTATCGCGATAAGTGGTCATTTTATAGTAAGAAATCCCATGATTTTCTAATTGCCAGTGACCAAATAATTTTGGCAAATAAATTGGGAAATAAACGCAAAGTAGTAAAAATAAAACTACTAAAAATGACAATATTGAAGTCTTTATGTTAACGATTAATCCTAAGCCAGCAGCCAAAAAGCTGACTAAAAAACTTACAATTATTGGACGATGATTGATCTTTTTTCCAAACTCGATCGTATCGATCATTCTAATATCTCCCTCTTGAATCTAATAATATTGTAATATTCTGCAAGCGTTTACACAACTGATATTAAAGGAAAATTTATTTAAAAATATTTCTTTGGAAAGCATTGTAATAGTTTATTTTATCGTATATCCTGAAACTATATTATAAATATAGGAGGGTTGATTTATGGAAAAAAAGGCAAAAAAATGGCAAATGCCATCGGCTTATACAATTTTGTTCTTTCTAATCATCGTAGTTGCTATTTTAACTTGGATTATACCTGCAGGTGAATATGCAACCACGAAAGCAGGAAACATTATTGCCGGAACTTATAAAGCACGTGCCAGTAGTCCTCAGGGTATCTGGGATGTATTTCTAGCACCAATCAATGGGATGGTTGGTACTGATATAACTGAAGGTTCCATTTCAGTTTCACTCTTTATTTTGGTTATTGGTGGTTTCTTAGGGGTCGTCAATAAAACGAAAGCACTTGATGACGGAATTAGTGCGACAGTTCGTAAATACCATGGTAAAGAAAAAGCTCTTATCCCAATTTTAATGACCTTATTTGCAATCGGTGGTTCTACTTACGGTATGGGTGAAGAAACGATTGCGTTCTATCCAATTTTGATCCCTGTTATGATCAGTGTTGGATATGATTCAATCACTGCAATTTCACTAGCTTTGATTGGTTCACAAGTTGGATGTTTGGCTTCAACAGTTAATCCATTTGCGACAGGTGTTGCTTCACAAACAATTAATATTTCACCTGGTGATGGTTTAATTCCACGGTTTATTTTATTGATAATTGTAACCGGTATCAGTATCGCTTATGTTATGCATTACGCTGACAAAGTTAAGAAAGATCCTTCACAGTCGGTTGTGTTTGAGCGTCGTCAGAAGGACCTTGAAGAATTCAACATGGAAGACAGATCAGTTGGTGAAAAACTAACTAAGAAACAAAAGAGTGTTCTTTGGCTATTTGCTTTGACATTCGTTGTTATGATCACTAGTTTGATTCCTTGGACAAGTTTGAATTCTAGTTGGACATTCTTTGACAAGTTTACAAAATGGTTAACAAATATCCCATTCCTTGGCGCTTTAGTTGGTAAGGATATTGCTCCACTAGGTACATGGTACTTTACAGAAATCACAACATTGTTCTTTATGATGTCAGTTATTATTATGTTTGTTTTCCGTATGAAGGAATCAGATTATATCAGTGCCTTCATGGGTGGTATGACAGAATTTATCAGTGTTGCTATTATCGTTGCTGTTGCTCGTGGTATTCAAGTTATCATGAACAATGGTTACATTACTGCGACAGTCTTGCATGCTGGTGAAACTGGTTTGCAAAATCTTTCTGCCGGTGTCTTCATCGTCTTGACATATATTTTCTATATTCCAATGTCATTCTTGATTCCTTCAACTTCCGGTCTTGCTGCCGCTACAATGGGAATTATGGGACCACTTGGTAAGTTCTCTGGCGTTGACGGCTCACTTGTTATTACGGCTTATCAATCAGCTTCTGGACTAGTTAACTTGATAACACCAACTTCAGGTATCGTTATGGGTGCTTTGGCAATTGGTCACGTTGATATCGTTAAATGGTGGAAGTACATGTGGAAACTAGTCGCAATTTTATTCGTGGTTATCGCAGTATTCTTAGTTATTTGTTCGATGTTTAAATAATATTTCGAAATAATTCTGGGGGTTTGAATAATGGAACAATTTATTACAGATGAAATTCAAGATGCAGCTATTAAGGATTTAGGCGAATTGATTGGAATTGCTTCAATCAATGGTGACGCTGAACCTAATGCACCATTTGGTAAAGGACCTAAAGCAGCCCTTGATAAAACAATGGAATTGATGGACAACTTAGGCTTCACTACTCACGAAGATCCTGATGGCTACTACGGTTATGCTGATATTGGTGAAGGTGATGAAACCTTTGGTATCGTTGGTCACTTGGATGAAGTACCTGCTGGAAATTTGGAGGCTTGGGATGTTGAACCTTATAAACTAACTATCAAAGATGGCAAGTTGTATGGTCGTGGAACTCAAGATGACAAAGGACCTACAATTTCAGCTATTTATGCTATCAAATCAATTTTGGACAAAGGTTATAAATTTAACAAAAAGATTCGTGTTATCTTTGGTACTGATGAAGAAATTTTGTGGAGATGTTTAGCTGAATATAACAAGAAGGAAGACCCAATTGATATGGGGATTGCTCCTGATGCTGAATTCCCATTGATTTATGCTGAAAAAGGTTTGCAACAATCATATTTAACAGGCCCTGGTTCAACTGAATTGAATCTTGACCTTGAAAATGCCTTTAATGCTGTTCCTGGTAAAGCTATCTATAATGGTCCTAAACAAGCTGAAGTTTATGCAGCATTGCAAAAATTAGGCTTTGATGCTGATCAAAAAGACGGTAAAATTGAAGTTCATGGTAAGTCAGTTCACGCTATGAATGCCCCCGAAGGTGTTAATGCTGTCGTTAGATTAGGCATGGCTTTGGCAGAAGTTTTCCCAGATATCAAAGTATTAGAATTCTTGAAGAGCTTTGGTGAAGATGCTAATGCTACTAACTTATTGGGCGACGTTTCCGATGATGTTTCTGGTAAATTAACATTTAATATCTCAAGTTTGAAGATCACACCAGAAGAATCAAGAATGCAAATTGATATGAGAATTCCTGTTAAAATCGATCATGATGAGTTGATTCAACAAGTTTCTGATGCAGTTGCTAAGTTTGATATGAAGTATGAAAACTTTGATTATGTTGCACCATTGTACGTTCCAACTGACAGTGAGTTAGTTAAGACATTGATGCAAACATATCAAGATTTAACAGGTGATACTAAGTCACAACCAGCTATTTCTGGTGGAGCAACTTTTGCTAGAACAATGCACAATTGTGTTGCCTTTGGTGGAATGTTACCAACAACCCCAGACTTCATGCACCAAGCTAATGAAAACTGGAGTAAGGCTGACATGAGAAAAGCCATGGAAATTTTTGCTGAAGCAATTTATCGTCTCTGTGTTTAGAATTTATATAAATCAGACTTTACAAAACGATTAAAAGAAAATAGGGCAGATGTCCTATTTTTTTTGCGCATTCAAGACTAAAAATTTGTTTTATTTTTGAAAATTAGGTAGCGTAGCAGTAGGAAGTAATGAGAATTTATAAGAAACAGCTTATAAACATATTTGAGGTGTAGGAGCAATGTTTGATTTTAATACGCAACCACGTAAATTTAAATTTCAAGGTGAGGTTACAGTACCTGGCGACAAGAGTATTGCACATCGAGCTATTATGTTTGGTGCGTTAGCTGGTGGTGTAACGCAGATCAGTAATTTCATGTATGCCGATGATTTAGCTGTGACCGTTCGTGCTTTTAAAGAATTAGGTGCAAAGATCCATACAGAAATCAGCAATAAAGATATGATTATCAAAGGTGTCGATCATCAGCTCAAGCCAATGGATCATCCCTTGCAAATTGACAATGTTGGAACCTTGCGAAGTTTGTTATTTGGTGTTTTAGCCAGTAGTACAAATCACTATGAAGTCCAAGGTGGAAAATATCTCAGCCAGCGTCCTACAGATCACTTGGTGAGCTTGTTACAAGAAATGGGGGCTAGTTATCAGGCAACCACTGAAAATGCTTTACCAATGGAAATTACTGGTAGTAATGACCTTGAGGGCATCACGTACCATCAAGATATTTCAAATGCTCAAATAAAAAGTAGTTTGATTTTGGCAGGAATTTATGCGAACAGCGATACGAAATTAATTCGTAAGTTACCAACACGTAATCACACTGAAGTATTAGCTAATTATTTTGGGGCAGATGTAACAGTTGACCCCGAAGTTATTACCGTTCATGCGGGTCACAGTCATTTACAAGGACAAAATTTGACGATTCCTGGAGATTTT
Source organism: Companilactobacillus nantensis DSM 16982 (assembly GCF_001435815.1). GTDB lineage: Bacteria > Bacillota > Bacilli > Lactobacillales > Lactobacillaceae > Companilactobacillus > Companilactobacillus nantensis. The sequence goes on from NZ_AZFV01000003.1 coordinate 94,637, forward strand.
TCATCTGCTGCGATGTATATTGCTGGAGCCTTATTGTCTGAAGATAGTCAAATCACGTTACCAAGAGTTGGTTTAAATGCCACTCGCATTGGTCTATTGAATGTGGCCAAACAAATGGGTGCTAATATTTGTATTGATAATCGTTCAACCAACAGTATTGAGCCATTTGGGGACCTGGTTATTAAATCGCAAAAACTTCACGGGACAACTATTTCTGACAAACAAGTACCGTTTATTATTGATGAAATACCATTGATAGCACTGATGGCGTCTCAAGCAGATGGGCAAACAGTTATTGATGGAATACATGACGTCTATTTACAAATCAATGATCGCCTGATCAATATGCGGACAGAATTAGCTAAATTAGGTATTATTATGCAGGTGCACGAAGACCAAATTATTATTGAGGGTAATCAACAGATCAATGTTAAAGATGATGTTGATAGCCATAACGATCACCGAATTGCTATGATGCTTTGTATTGCTTCAATTTTGACAGATTCACCATTTAAAATAAAAAATATTGAGGCCATTGATGTTTCATATCCCGGATTCATTGCTGACTTAAATAAAGTCCTTGTCACGAAGTAATTGTGAAAGGGACTTCTTTTTTTACAAGCAGTGTCGTATGATTGTTATAAATTGTATCGATGTAAGGGGTTACGTAATTAATGATTGAGTTTATTGGAACTGACTTAGACGGAACGTTACTGAATAGTTACAGTAAAATATCATCCAAAAATATCCAAGCTATCCGTAATGCGGTCAATTCTGGGATGGAGTTTGCGATTTGTTCAGGTCGAACATTACATTCAGTTAATAAATATTTTGAAAACGATTTGAAAGTTCCTGGTTATCGAGTTGTTTTAAATGGGGCAGTTGTCGTTGATCCGCAGGGGAAAAGAATTATCGACCAGCCACTCGATCATGGAATTGTGGAGGAAATACTTAAACGTTCAGAATTCAGTAAGTTTAAGGTCGTGTTGGATGGACTAAATGATGTTCATGTCTATGATCCTAATCACAGCTGGACAACGTATTTCGAAGGGATGAGTCGTCATCATATCAAGGCACGCTCAATTGATGATTTAAGAAAATTAAATGATAAGGCAGACTTTAACGTTTATAAAGTTTGTTTCAGTTGTGCTCCAGCCAGACTCAAAGAGCTACAAAAGAAATTAGAGTCGTTCACATCTCTACCTGTAACAATTAGTCGCTCCGGAAGTTATTATTTTGAAATAAATGGGCAAGATGTCACGAAACTGTCAGCTTTACAATATATCTCAGGCTACAGTAGTATTCCTATGGCACATTTTATGTGCTTTGGAGATTATGGTAATGATCTTGAGATGATTAAAGAGGCTGGGTATGGAGTAGCTATGGATAATGCGATTGAGAGCGTTAAGGCAGTAGCGTGGAAAATAACAGGTACCAACAATCAAGATGGCGTTGCAACAATGATTAATCAAGTATTGAATTCTTCGAAAGAAAAAAAGTAAAGGTTATTGTGTATTTTAAAAAAAGTATCCACTAGGAAAAATAAATATTTCTAGTGGATACTTTTTTGATACTTATTTGATGTTCTGATTATAATATTTAACTAAATGTTGAAAATTTCTAAAATGGGCTTTAGCCATTACACCACGGGATGAATTTTGCAATTTTTGTTATTTGCGAAGTTCAAAATCGAGGTCCGAGACCGCTTTTTGGCTCGAACCTGTCCCCACCATCAACCTAAATTTCTTGCTCCTGGAGGCGGCCTACAACCATCTCCACAGCATATTTTCAAGCGGTGACAACCAGATAAATGTCAGTTTGTTTCGTAAACGACACAATCCGCAAAGTCTAATGATATCAAGAAATAACCAAAATGAGGCTCAAAATTAATTAATATTTGTTTTTTGATAAAAACATCTTGATAAATTTTAATAAGCGTTATACAATCTAGTTGTTCTATGAAAGCGTTTTTAGTAAACGTTTTAGCAAAAAAACAAATAAATAAAATCACGGATCAAGAGGGGTATTTAATTATGGCTGAAAAAACAATCATGTTATGTTGTGCAGCAGGTATGTCAACAAGTTTACTAGTATCAAAAATGCAAAAGGCTGCTGAAAGTGATGGCATTGATGCAGAAATCTTTGCTGCCGCTGCTGCTGATGCAGATGCAAAATTGGAAGAAAAACATCCTGATGTATTAATGCTTGGACCTCAAGTAAGATATCTTGAAGGACAATTCAAAGAGAAGTTAAGTATTCCTGTTGAAGTAATCAACATGCAAGACTATGGAATGATGAACGGTGAAAAGGTTCTACGCGAAGCTGTAAAACTAATCGGTTAATCATTAATAAAAAACAAACAAAGGGGCGCAAATTAGCACCCCTTTAGTTATTTAAAGCAAAGTAAACGCTTAAATTATTGAGGGAGATTTATAAAAATGGCTGAAGAACAACATGATGAACAACTACAAACAGTAATGGGACTAATTATCAATGGTGGTAACGCTAAGAGTTCAGCATTCGAAGCTATCAACGCTGCTAAGAAGGGTCAATTTACAGTTGCTGATCAAAAATTGAAGGAATCAGATCAATTTTTAGTTGATGCACACAACTCACAAACTGACATGCTTACAAAAGAAGCAAATGGTGAACATGCTAAAGTTACTTTATTGATGGTTCACTCACAAGACCACATCATGAATGCTATTACATTCAGAGACTTGGCTGGAGAAATTGTTGATTTGTACAAGAGACTTGCTAAAGAAGGGAAATAATCTCAATGAGTGAAGGAATTCAAATGCCCGAAGGTTTCCTTTGGGGTGGCGCTGTTGCAGCTCATCAATTAGAAGGTGGCTGGAATGAAGGCGGCAAGGGTGTAAGTATTGCTGACGTTATGACAGCTGGTGCTAATGGAGTTGCTCGTAAAGTAACAGATGGTGTCAAGGATGGAGAAATTTATCCTAATCATTGGGGTAATGATTTCTATCACAAGTATCCTGAAGACATCAAGTTGTTCGCAGAATTAGGTTTGAAATGTTTCAGAACATCAATCGCTTGGACAAGAATTTTTCCCAATGGTGATGAGACAGAACCTAACGAAGCAGGTTTAAAATTTTATGATGATATGTTTGATGAATGCCTGAAATATGGTATTCAACCAGTAATTACTTTGTCACATTTTGAAATGCCATATCACTTAGTTAAAGAATATGGTGGCTGGAGCAATCGTAAGTTGATCGACTTTTTTGACCGCTTTGCTGAAGTTTGTTTCAGACGTTACAAAGATAAAGTTAAGTATTGGATGACTTTCAACGAAATCAATAATCAAGCTGACTGGCGTGATCCACATCCATTGTTGCAAGACTCTGGTTTGGAATTAGGTAAGGATGACAACTGGGAAAAAGAAATGTTCCAAGCTGCTCATTATGAATTTGTTGCCAGTGCGCGTGCTGTTCAAATTGCACATAAAATTGATCCAAGTTTACAAGTTGGTTCAATGATTGCAATGTGTCCAGTTTACCCACTAACTTCAAAGCCAGCTGACATTATGAAGGCTGAACGTGCTATGCAATATCGTTATTACTTTGGCGACGTTCAAGCACTCGGCTTTTACCCAGAATGGATTGAAAAGTATTGGGCTCGTAAAGGCTATGACCTTGATATCAACGCAGCTGACCTTTCAACATTGAAGGCCGGAACTGTTGATTACGTTGGCTTTAGTTATTACATGTCATTTACTACTAAGGCAAATGATGGTGAAACTCACTTTGATTATGATGAACATAATGATTTAGTTTCAAACCCTTACGTTGAAAAATCTGACTGGGGTTGGCAAATCGATCCTGTTGGACTTCGTTATGCTATGAATTGGATGACGACACGTTGGCACAAACCATTGTTCATTGTTGAAAATGGGTTTGGTGCTTACGATAAGTTAGAAGACGATGGCAGTATTCATGATCAATATCGGATTTCTTACTTCCACGACCATATTTTAGAAATGGAAAAAGCTGTTAAAGAAGACGGTGTAGATTTAATCGGTTATACACCTTGGGGTCACATTGATTTGATCTCAGCAAGTACCGGTGAAATGAAGAAACGTTACGGTGTCATTTATGTTGATCAAGATGACGAAGGTAACGGAAGTTTGAAACGTTATAAGAAGGATTCGTTTGCTTGGTATAAGAAAGTTATTGCCTCAAACGGTCAAGATCTTACAGAATAAACAACAAAGGGAGAGTTTTTAAATGACTGAAACAACAAAAAGTGGTTTGAGAAAAGACTTCCTATGGGGTGGAGCCGTAGCAGCTAACCAACTCGAAGGTGCCTGGAATGTTGACGGTAAAGGTGTCAGCGTCTCAGATATCATGACAGCGGGAGCTTACCAAAAGCCACGTGAAATTACTGACGGGATTATCGCTGGTAAAAATTACCCTAATCATGAAGCAATCGATTTTTATCACCAATATAAGGGTGATATCAAATTATTTGCTGAAATAGGCTTCAAATGTTTCAGAACATCAATTGCTTGGACAAGAATTTTTCCAAACGGTGATGAAACTGAACCTAATGAAGCTGGTTTGAAATTTTATGATGATTTATTTGATGAATGTTTGAAATATGGCATCGAACCTGTGATTACTTTGTCACATTTCGAAATGCCTTATCACTTGGTTGAAGAATACGGTGGCTGGAGAAGTCGTAAAGTTATTGATTTCTTTGTTAAATTTGCAACTGTTTGCTTCAAGCGTTACAAGGATAAAGTTAAGTATTGGATGACTTTCAATGAAATTAATAACCAAACTACATTTACAAATGACTTTTCAATTGCAACTGATTCTGGTTTGATTTTTAGAAACAACGAATCAGAAGCTGAACGTGAAGCCTTGATGTATCAAGCATCACACTACGAAGTTGTTGCTAGTGCTTTGGCAGTTAAAATTGGTCACAAGATCAATCCTGATTTTGAAATTGGTAACATGGTTAACTTCACACCTGTTTATCCAGCTTCATCAGATCCACGTGATATCTTACTAGCTGAAAAAGCTATGCAGAGACGTTACTGGTGGGCAGATGTTCAAGCCTTGGGTGAATATCCAGTTGGTATGGAAGCTTACTTTAAGAATCATGATCTTAGACCTGATATTACTGAAGAAGACCGTGTTGTTTTACGTGAAGGCACAGTTGATTATGTTGGATTCAGTTATTACAATTCAATGACAGTTAAATACAGTGACGATAATCCTGAATTTAAGTTTATTGGTGATCGTGAAACAGTTAAGAATCCTAACCTTAAATACAACGATTGGGGCTGGCCCGTTGATCCTATCGGACTACGTTACTCAATGAACTGGTTAACAGAACATTATCACAAGCCAGTAATGATTGTTGAAAATGGTTTTGGTGCATACGATAAAGTTGAAGCTGATGGCAGTATTCACGATGATTACCGTGTCGACTACCTTAGAGCTCACATTCAACAAATGATAACAGCGGTTAATGAAGATGGAGTAGATCTTCTAGGTTACACACCTTGGGGATGCATTGATTTGGTTTCTGCTGGAACAGGTCAAATGTCTAAACGTTATGGTTTCATTTATGTTGATAAAGACGATGAAGGTAACGGAACACTTGAACGTTCAAAGAAAGATTCATTCTACTGGTATCAAAAAGTAATCCGCACAAACGGATCACAATTAGACTGAGTCAATTAAAAGAAGCTGAGACAAAACCAAATTATTTTGTCTTAGCTTCTTTTGTTTTATACAGGTTTGAATGATGCCGCCTCCGGGAGCGAGAAATATAGGCTAGGGTATTAGTTGTTTTGTTGATATATCAAGAAAAATAATCACACAATATTAAATGTCGTTACTTAATATTGTGTGATTTCAAGGATGGATATTAATATTTTTCATTATGATTTTAGTTGTAGATATTAAATTTATTTATAAATTCATTGAAAAACTCAAGTTTGTTTCTTTTCGTTTTTAATGTACGTATTATTAAAAAACAAAACATAATATATTAACCATTAAACTAGTCGGAGGAGAGGGGAGTCATTGACCAGCTGTGAAAGTGGTGTTAGGACGGCCGCTTTTGCCGGCATTACAGCACCGGGCGTGTTTGGAGACTTGCTTGCAAGGCTTCAAACCGAGGGACGAGACCTTGGCTCAGACCGGTCCGCACAGCAGGTCAATGAGCTCGCCTCTCCGGAGACGGCACTCTTTAAGCCGCTTTCGTTATAGATTATGTAATTTGTTACATATATAATAGAATTAAGTTCATAAAAATCGATATAGACCAATTATAAGGGAGGTCAAATTATGTTCCCATATCAGAAAGTTCATGAACTAAATCGTTTGGAACTGATTGTTTATAAATACATTATTGGTCATACTAAAGAAGTTCAAAATATGACTATTCGTGAGATGGCTGATGCAGCCCATGTTTCAACAACGACTATCTTACGATTCCTCAAAAAGATGGATTACAGTGGTTTCTCAGAGTTTAAGTTTGCTCTGAAACAAAGTCTCAAGCAACCAACCAAAGCTCAACAAGATCCAAGCATGGAACCAATTAAGAATTTCTTCCAACTTGTTGCTGATGAGGAGCCATTTGATAATAAAATTAATCAAGCTGCAGATATGATAAATGCTGCGGATTTGGTTTTGTTTTTTGGCGTTGGTAACAGTGGGCGCGTAGCACAGTATGGTTCGAGCATTCTGTCTAGTTACGGAATTTATTCTTTGCCAATTATTGATCCTTTCCAACCTGAACCATTCTCTGACCGTGATTTTTCAAAGACACTGTTAGTGTTAGTTTCTATTTCAGGTGAAACGGATCAAGTCTTGGAACAAGCACGTTATTATAAGAAGAATGGCGCGGAAACCATTGCTTTAACAGCCAATTCATATTCAGTCTTGAACCAAATAACTGACTTCTCAATCTCATATGATACGCCGCAAAACCGCAAAGGGCATATTAACGTAACAACACAGGTACCAATCGTTTATACCTTGGAACAAGTCGCGAACTGTGCGTACCATAAGATGGTAGACCAAATTGATAATAGATTTACGGAACATGTTACGGATTAGTAACGTGTTTTTTTTATGATAACTTATTATTTCCTTTATAAAAGTACACAATTAATAATGAAAAGGGTTACAATGGTTCTTGTAAGCAGTTACCAGTGTTTCTGCTTTGTAACAAATTTTATTTGAGGGGGTTTTGCACATGGCTGAAAAGAAAAACGGCAGCTTTATCCAAGATAAGATTATTCCTATCGCCGGTAAACTTGCTTCTTCTCGTCATTTGATTGCATTGCGTGATGGTATGACATTAGCCGTTCCAATGATCATCATTGGTTCATTGTTCATGATTATCGCACAATTTCCAATTCAAGCCTATCTAGACTTCATGGCTAGTATCTTCGGTAAGAACTGGGCAACAGTATTACAATATCCAACCAACGCTTCATTCCATATCATGGGATTGATTGCTGTTATTGGTATTTCTTATAACTTGGCTAAGAGTTATAAAGTTGATCCTATCTCTGCTTCAATTGTTTCATTAGGTGCTTTCGTACTTACTATTCCATTGAAGACAGATAAGGCTGGCGCATTGTGGATTCCTTTAACACAATTTGACTCAGCTGGTTTATTTACAGCTATTATTGTCGGACTATTCATCACCGACTTCTATGTTTGGATGGTTCACAAGAACTGGACAATCAAGATGCCTGATACAGTTCCACCTGCAGTAAGTAACTCATTTGCTGCTTTGTTCCCAGGTTTCATTGTTTTAGCTCTTGTTTGGGTAATTCGTTTAGGTGTTGAAGCAACACCTATGCAAAGTATTCCAAATATTATCTCATTCTTCTTGGCAACACCATTGAGTCACTTGAGTAACACATTACCTGGTGCTCTAGTTGCTGAATTCCTTGTTTCATTCCTATGGTTATTCGGTATTCACGGTGCTAACGTTGTTTCTGGTGTTATGATGCCTATCTGGTTAACAGCTTTGAACCAAAACCACGCAGCCTTTACTGCTGGTAAAGCTCTACCAAATATCGTTACAACATCATTCTTCGATAACTTCGTTCACATGGGTGGTTCTGGTGCCACAATCGGTTTGGCTATGCTTCTAGCATTCGCTGCTAAGAGTAAGGAATTAAAGACATTAGGTAAACTTGTTGCTGGACCTGCTTTGTTCAACATTAACGAACCTATCGTCTTCGGTCTACCTATTGTTATGAACTACAAGATGGCTGTTCCATTTATTCTAACTCCACTTGTTAACGTAACAACAACATATATCGCAATGGCTACTAACTTAGTTGCAAGACCAATGGGTGTCTATATTCCATGGACAACTCCACCAATCCTATCAGGATTTATTGCAACTGGTCACATTTCCGGTGCTGTATTGCAAATTATTAATATCGTTATTGATACTTTGATTTACTTCTACTTCTTCAAGTCAATGGATAGAGAAAAATTGGCAGAAGAATTAGATTCAGCAAAACTTGCTAAATAATAATTAACTTTTTGGAGGTCATGTTTTGAGAAGACTTGGATTGTCATTATATCCAGAGCATTCAACTTTAGAAGAAGATAAAAAATATCTTGATACTGCTAGTAAGTTAGGTTATTCACGGATCTTTGCTTCATTACTCGAATTGGGTGATGATAAAGATAAAACAATCAATCGTTTCAAAGAAACTATTGCCTATGGTAACAAGTTAGGCTTTGTCACAATTGTTGATATGAACCCTAGATTATTTAAAGCACTTGATATTAGTTACGATGATTTATCATTCTTCCACGATCTTGGAGCTGCCGGTGTCAGACTTGATGAAGGCTTCTCAGGTATGGAAGAGGCTAAGATGACTCGTAATCCTTATGGATTGAAGATTGAAATTAATATGAGCTCTGGTACACACTACTTAGATAATATTATTTCATATCATCCTGATACAAATAACCTCTTAGGTTGTCATAACTTTTATCCTCAAAGATATACTGGTTTAGGTGAAGACTTCTTCATTAAGTGGTCAAACTTCTTCAAGGATCGCAATATTCACTCAGCTGCTTTTGTCAGCTCACATAGTGCAACATTTGGTCCTTGGCCTGTTCAAGATGGTTTGCCAACGCTTGAAGATGATCGTGATTTGCCAATTGCTACTCAAGTAAAACATTTACTATTAAGTGGTGTAGTTGACGATGTCATCATTGGTAATACATACGCATCTGATGAAGAACTCAAGGATGCAGCAGAAGCATTCTTTGCACCATATCCAGTATTGAAGGTTGATTTCTCAGATAATGCGACTGACCTTGAAAAAGAAGTTATTTTGAAATCTACTCACGTATATCGTGGTGATGCATCTGACTATTTGTTACGTAGTACAATGACTCGAGTTGTTTATAAAGATGGGAACTTTCCCGCCCATGATACTCAAGATATCAAACGCGGTGATATCATCATTGTTAATGAGAGCTACGGTCAATACAAAGGTGAGACGCAAATTGCCCTTAGAGATATAAAGAACGATGGTCGTCGTAACGTTGTGGGACACTTGAATTCTAATGAGGCTTTCTTGTTGAATTACATCGAGCCTTGGAGCAGCTTCAAATTAGCTGAATAAAAATAAAGAAATACTATTCTCAATTGAATAGTATTTTTTTATAGGGTATATGCCGTCTCCAGAACCAAGAAAACTTTAACTGGCTATGCGGACCGGTCTGAGCCAAGGTCTCAGACCTCGGTTTGAAGCCTCGCAAGCGAGTCTCCAAACACGCCCGGTGCTGTAAGTACGGGAAAACCACCCGCACTAACACCACTGTCACAGCCAGTAACTATTCTCGATTCTTCCGTCTAAAGTCTTTACATAAATATAAATGTCTTGAAATGGTTGAAGTGTATTTAATAGATTTGATTTAAAATGAATGGAATCGGCGATGTCATGAGTGCCCCTGAGTTTGGTGGCCGTGGTGGAGCAGGATCTTTACTAAATGCGGCCTTGAGTGACATGTACCATAATCACGTAACGCTCTCATACTTAGCGCCATTCTCATACGGTTATTATCGTCAGTTTGGTTTTGAGCAAGTCTTTGACCACGCAGTTATTTCGATGGAAAATACTAATTTACCTCGAATTAAAAACAGTGAACATGGTCGGGTTGAACGGAATGCTATTAAAGATTTACATGATGACATCAAACTGATGTATCTCAGCCATAACCATCGTGGTGGAGTTGTTCGTGCTAAGTGGTGGTGGGATCATATGATTAATAAACACGTCAATTATCAAGTAGCTACTGCATACGACGATACCGATAATTTGATTGGTTATTTAATTTATTACAATGATGGGGAAACCTTTTACATTCATGAGTGGTTCAATCAAACACCGCTCAGCCGCCAATTACTCGGTAAACTTGTTACGAAGCACCAATCAATTTTTCGAAAATTTGTCTATGAGGTACCAGATCCAGACTTCAAGGCTGATATTTTGGAAGATCCTAATTCCGCAGAAATAGTTGTTAAACCATATATGATGGCACGAATTGTTGATTTAAATGACTTCATGAAACGCTATCCTGTACAAATATCAGTTTTGCCAAAAACTTATTTAAAAATCACCGATGATTTAGACTGGAACAATCATGTTTGGAAACTTTCAATCGAAAACGGCATTGTTAACTTTGAGATTGCAGATGAGGCAACACCAGATATGGAAATGACGATTCAGACTTTAACCAAGGCAATGTTTGGTTATCGATCATTGAAGTCGTTATGGAAATATAATCGCATAACTGGTACTGCCGAAAAAGTTAACCTGTTAAATGATGTTTTTGTTCAAGAAAAGCCCCAATTAATCGATTATTTCTAAAATAAAGTTTGTGGACGTTTGGAGTAAAATCCAAGCGTTTTTTTATGCTTAGTCCAAAAAATATTCGAAAAATAATAAATAAAATAGTAAAATTTTATTTGAATATTATTATAATAAGAGTATTCTAAAATGTGAAAACGATTGTATGAAAGTATTGATTCGAGAGGGGAGCCAAAAAGTGTATGACATGGAGTGTATGGCACGTTTCACCGGTAATTACTAGTATTTTTTTCATTTTAGGTGTTTTCACACTTTATCAAGTTGTTTTTGACTGGTTGAAGACAGTAGTGCATGAGAAAAAGATGTCGATTAGTGACAATACTGTCAAATCATTATTTGGTGTTATTTACATGCTAGTATTTATTTTTACTATGCAGTCCACGATTGTTGGTAAAAGCATTTCTTGGGAATTTATGAATTTTATCGTTATTGCTTTAATCTTCTGCGCCTACTTCCTAAATATTCGTGTTCCAATTTATTTTTTTGTTCCGATAATCTTAGTCTATATGGTTTTTAATCACTCAATCGGATACTGGGAATCATGGTGCCATGCTTTAACTATTATGCTTAGTTATTGGTCTTTCAACTATATCCAAGGACATCCAACAAAATCACATCCTTTTATCGGGTATATCATTGTCGGTATTATTTGGGGTGGAATAATGTGGTACTTTGTTGCACTCAAGTTTAATTTGACAATGAGCGTCTTCTTGCAAGAATGGAGTTACCTAGTGATTTTTGAAGTTTTATTGTACAGCTATGTCCGGATGTTGTTGCGTGAAAGTGAACTTAAAGGTCATTTGGAGGCCTTTGCTAATCATGATGCTTTGACTAAGTCGGAAAATTATGCGGCATATAGTTCAGAAATTAAATATTTGTTTGCCAATAGTTTACGTAATAATTTGGGCTTATCGATGATGATGTTTGATATTGATCACTTTAAGCAAGTTAATGATACGTATGGTCATTTAGCTGGTGATAAAGTCTTACAAAAAGCCGTCTCAACAACGCAAACAGTAATTGATGATAATGATCCTAAGGTTAAGCTTTATCGTACTGGTGGGGAATAATTTAATGTTGTTTTCCCTGGCTATGATTTGCCGGCAACTGAACCCATTGTCAGTCAAATTTTTAATGCGTTAAATCATTTAACAGTCAGAAATAAGGACCAAGAAATTAGTTTTACAGTCTCAATGGGTGTGTCAGGGATTTCTTCAACTGATAAGACTCCAGATGACTTCTATAATCGTGTTGACGATAATTTGTATCATTCAAAGAAGAATGGTCGAATGCAAATAACTGCAATTTAAACAAAACTCACTATTCTACCAATTAAGTGGAACAGTGGGATTTTTTTGTGCTAAGATAGCTGGGTTAGTATTATTTATAAAAAAAATTATAATTTATTAAAAAGACAAAGAAGTTTGATAGGAGGCTTGAATTCTTGACATGGTCTGTCTGGCGCGTTTCGCCATTTATTACGGGTATCTTCTTCATTTTGGGAGTTTTTACACTATATCAAGTAATGTATGACGAACTCAAAACGATATTGCGTGCGAAAAAGATTAAAGTTGATGAAGATAAAGTCAATGCATATTTTGGCGTAACATATATGGGCATCTTTATCATTAGTATGCAGGCTATATTAGTTGGAACACCGATTTCTTGGCAGTTTATGAACTTTCAATTGATAGCTCTAGTTTTTTGTGCCTATTTTTTGAATATTCGAGTACCGTATTATATCTTCTTTCCAATTATGGTTGTTTATATGCTTTTCAATGGGTCAATTGGCTACTGGGAGTCCTGGTGTCACGGCGTTACATTGGTAGCTTTTTATAGTACTTTGAACATGATTCGTCGGCGTCAGCATAACGACCATCCCTTCCTAGCTTATATCTTAAGTGGTATATTCTTCGGCTCATTACTCTGGTTCTTTATGAAAATCAAATTTGGCTTTTCAATGTCAACATACTGGGAAGAACTGTCATATTTCGTCATTTTTGGAACGTTATTGTATAGTTACGTTGACATGATTCTTCGTGACAGTAAATTGAGAATGCACTTGTTGGAATTTGCCAATCATGATGCTCTGACCAAGACTGAGAATTATGCAGCATATGTGGCTGAAATTAGAAACTTGTTTGATCTGAGTACCGAGAATAACTTGCAATTGTCCATGATGATGTTTGATATCGATCACTTTAAGCATGTTAATGACACATATGGCCATTTGGCAGGGGACAAAGTTTTACGTCATGTAGCGGACGTCGTACAGACAGTTATTGCCGAGAATGATCCGCATGTTAAGCTTTATCGAACTGGAGGAGAAGAATTTAATGTCATTTTCCCAGGCTATGATCTTCAGTCAACAGAAGCCATCGTTCGACAAATCTTTATGGCAATCAATCATTTAGATGTTAAAGTTAATGACAAAACAATTGCATTGACAATATCAGTTGGTGTTTCAACGATTTCTAAGGCTGATTTGGAACCAAATGATTTTTATTCACGAGTAGATGGAAATCTTTATTACTCTAAGAAAAATGGTCGAATGCAAATTACGGCTAAATAAATGGTCTTATAGTTTTTTAATAAAAAGTAACCGAAATAATTTCTGTTCCTTTCTCATGCTTAGTTACCTAGCAAATAAGAGTTAATAAATTCTGTTTTTATTAGGATTTATTAACTCTTATTTTTTGTTTTGTTTATGTTCAATTTAAGAAAGAATGAACTAGTGGTTATGAGGAATGTCTTGAGCTCGAACAAATCGGTTATTGAAAGCGTATTCAGGATTAAAAAATAGTCGTTCAGGATATTTTTTTTTGAAATAAATTGGGAATGCTATATTGACGATATGAACGAAAGGGAGCGTTAAAAATGATCTGGAAATACGTTTTTGGAGTTGTAGCGATTTTCTTAGGGACTTATCAAATGATTATTTCATATAAATATTTACGAACGACTCAGAAACATGGTGGCAAATCGACGTCTTATTTCGTCGGGTATGCTATTTGGGACGGTTTTGTTATCGGATTGATTTTATTTTTAGTAGGAATTTACTTAATGGTTGTTAAAGGAGCATTCGCATAATGAGGGAGAAAAGACTGGAAATTGGAACGGCTGTAATTTTAGTTTTATTACCAATTGCAGTTATTTTAAGTGAAAATACTGTTTATACCCTTTTCAGATTAGACGCGGCTTACAGTCAACTAATAGTTGATGCGGCAATGTTTATGGTGGCTTTTGTCTTAAATCATTATTGGATAAAGGTGAAGGTTGATCCATTTAACACGAAAAAACCAGTATCACAATTCTTAAATATGATTCCTGGCATCGTTATGCTTGCTATAACGGGTAAATTTTCTCCGTTAGGAACGGCTAAAAATGTTATCTTAGCTATCGCAACAGTTTTGATGGTCGCAATTGCTGAAGAGTTTGTTTTTAGAGGCTTGTTGATTCCAGTAATGTACAAATTGGTTAATCAGCATTTGTTTATTGCCCTGATTATTAGTGCCTTTGGTTTTGGCTCGATTCATTTAATCAATTTATTAAATCATTTTCCAATGTACTTAATTGGTGCTCAAGTTTTCATGGCTGCTGCAACTGGCATGCTATATGGTGCATTATATGTTAAAACTCATAATTTAACTTTACCAATTATTTTGCATGTGATAACCGATTTACCAATTTTCTTCCCTCGTCCAGGGACGGCTAATGCTGCTAGTGAATTGACGGGTAACCAACGTCCATTGATGGTGATTTTTATGTTTGGACTATTCTTGATTAGTTGTTTAGTGGCATACTTACAAATACGTAAAACAAAAGTGGATTATTAATTGTTTTTTAAGCTGATTTTTACAAGGAGATTTATATTGTGAGTGGTTCATATGTTGTCATGCCACCTGCTACTTTTAACAATTTAGTATAGTTACTATTCAGAAAGATACAAAAAAAGATAAGTAAGACCTGGTTATTTTTAAGCCAAGTTTCACTTATCTTTATTTTGATTAAGCAGCTTTTGTATCGAGTTGCTTTGTTTTAGGCATTACTAGGTTCAAAATGATTGCCGCAATGGCAGCCATAGCGATTGGTGAACCTAGTAGGTATTGTAAAATTTGTGGAGCATTCTTTGTGACGTTAGCTGGTAGAAGAACCAAAGCTAGTGTCAAAATGATTGGAATACCAATGATGTAAAGATCACGATCAGTTGTTTCTAATCCACGGATAACGTTTAAGCCATTCAACATGATTGTTACTGTAATAATGGCGAAAACTCCACCAATAACTGGAGCAGGGATGGCAGCTAGAAAGGCTGATAATTTACTGAAGAATCCCAAGATTGAGAACCAGATACCAGCAAAGAGGAAGACACGTTTACTTGCAACACCAGTGATGGAAATAACACCGGCGTTAGTTGAATAACCAGTTACAGGAGTTGTTCCAAGCAATGCTGCTATCATACAACTTAAACCTTCACCAATAATACCGTGGTTCCATTGTTTATTAGTAATTTCGTGATTTGTAACGGCACCCATGGCAAACCATGTACCAGTTGTTTCTGTTGTAATAACAGCGTAGATGATAATGAAAGTAATAATAGCTGAAGGGCTGAAGTTGATACCCCAGTGGAAAACAGTACGTTGTGGTAAACCAAACCAAGCAGCATCAGAAACAGCCTTCCAATCGAACAGACCCATCATAGTTGAAACAATTGTCCCAACACCTAGAGCTAAAATGATTGAACTAGTTCTGAAGAAACGACGAACACTTGGAAATTTCAAACTTATTCCGACTGAAACAAGTAGTGTTAGTGCAGTAACTGAAGCTAAGATAATGTTGTTATCAATCTTGCCAGGAGCATTGAAGATATTGCTATTTAAAGCAGTTGGAATCAATGAAAGACCAACGCAAGTAATGATCGTACCACCAACTAAAGCAGGAACTAAGCGATTGATGATTTTTTGGAAAAGACCGGTGGCACCTAAGATAATCAAAATAACCGAACCAACCAGTAAAGCGCCAATTAAGGTACCCATACCGTTACCTTTGAGACCACCAGAAGCAAGTACAACTCCGGCAGCGGCACCAAGTGGAACAAATGAAGGACCTTGAGAAACTGGCATCTTCATGAAAACAAAGGTTTGAAGAATCGTACCAATACCTGCAGCCAAGAAAGTTGATTGTAATAAGCCCATTTGGTCACTGAGACCCATTGCCATCATTCCAGCTAAGATAATTGGTGGAACGTAAATATCCATTGCTAAGACGTGTTGAAGTCCTAAGAAACCTGCTTCACCCATACCAATTTTATCGTCTGGACCAACTAGAAGGGTACTTTTGTTATTTGCCATTATTTTCTCCTTGATTGTTATGTACCAATTTACCGGCTACATATACTTGTTTGATATTTTCTTTATTTGTGTGATACACAAGTCTCTCAAATATTTCTGACGCTTGATTTGAAGAGAGTTCGAAGTATTGATCTTGGACAATTTGTAAGTCAGCTTTGAAACCAGCTTTAATTTGACCTGATTTGATATGTAAAGCTTTAGCACCACCAACTGTTGCGAGATAGAAAGCATTACTTGCTGATAAACGAGTATTTGCTTGACCTGAATCTTGTAGCATTTGCGATGACATGATAGCTTGTTGCATATTACGATAAATACTAGGAGAAAATCCTCCGGAGATGTCGGTTCCTAGACCGACTTTGACATGATGCTGTTGAGCAGCCTGCACACGCATGACTGAATTTCCAAAGTATGCATTGGAAATCGGGCAGTGGGCGATAGCTGTTTGTTTCTGTTCAAAAAGTTCTAAATCACTGTCACTTAATTGTGTTCCGTGAGCCATGACAGCTTTGTCAGTTAAAAGGCCAAACTTAGCGAGAACTTCAGCGTCGCGTAAGTTAAATCGGTCAATGGCATATTGATCTTCCCAAATGCTTTCACTGCAATGTGATTGAATGGGAAGATTATATTTTTGAGCCAAATCCCCTAAACCTTGTAATGTTTCGTCAGTACAACTAGGGACAAAACGAGGTGTGATAACAGGAGTTAAGTCAGCACCAGTTTCTTGTTGTAATTTTTGAAGTTGCGTGATAAAACTCTCTGTTTCAGATAAAGCAGCTTGAGATGTTTCGTCACGATAATAATCAGGTGTTTGATCATGATTATCCATCGCAACTTTTCCAATAAAGGCACGTTGGCCTAATTTAGCACAGATTTTAGCTAAAACTAAGTTAGCATTGGTATCGACTGAGCCAAAGAACAAACCGGTTGTTGTTCCGTTGGCAAGTAGTTCCTTGATTAAACTTTGGTAAAATTTTTTGGCATAGTTTAAATCTTTAAACTTAGCCTCCAATGGGAATGTATAAGTGTTGAGCCATTCGTTCAATGGTTTGTCCAAGGCTAATCCAGCTTGAGGCCACTGGGGCGCATGAATATGTAAATCAGTAAATCCTGGTAAAAGATAACTTCCTGATGGAACTTTTTTGAGGATGTCATTATCTATTGCAGCTTGTTTGACGGTCTGATAATCGTTCTCAGAAACGGATATAACACGGTCAATAATGCCTGACTGGTCTACACATATAAGTGATTCTGGTGTGAAATCCGCCTTGTCAAAGCTAGCTGAAGAAAAATAACTTCCCTCAATAACTAATTGATAGGTGATAATCTAACACTTCCTTAAATTTTATATGTTTAAGAATAACATGAATGTTTATGTAAATAAATAGTAAATAGTTCGTATTTTGCTTGACTATTTAAAACTGATGCTAAATTTTGATGGATAAAATTATTAATTTGAGGGAACTGTATTTTGTGAAACCGTTTCATTATCTAATGTATAGGTATCTAGTAAAAAGTACTTTTAAAATAATGATTTATAAAAATGAGGCAGAATATTTTGATGAAACGATAAAATGTCTAAGCTTAATAAAGAAAATATACCGTTATAACGGTTCAAAAATAATAAAAAATATTTGTAATTAAAAAGCAATCCAAAGCGTACTCCTAAGCTGTTTATCAAAGAGGTTCGAAAATCATAAATAAATGATTTAGAAAATAATTCTCTGAAACCGTTTACAAAATGAAATATCTGTCATATACTAATTTGTGTTGAAAGATGAATATATTTTCAGTGAATTGTTACTATTAAATTAGGCGAGATCACTCAACGTATTTTCTTCCATGATATGTCAAAAGACTATCTTGGAGAAAAACGTTGGTGGTCTCTTTTTTGTTGTCAGAAAGGGGGTAATGGGATGGTAGAGATTGCCCAAGTCTTTAACAATAACAGTGCGTTAGTCAACCTAGGAGATAATCGCCAAGCAATTGTAAAGGGCAAAGGAATCGCTTTTAAGAAGACCAAAGGTGGACAAGTTGATTCGAGTAAAGTTGAGAATATCTTTTATTTAAATACAAAATCATCGCAGGAAAATTTATATTTTTTGCTCAAAGATATTCCCATTGATGTTGTTACTACTACTTACGAAATTATCGATTATGCCAAGAAAGAATTTAATTATAATATTTTAGATTATGTCTACATAACATTGAGTGATCATATTTTTGGATCGTATCAAAGGTTATTAGCTAACACATATCAAGAAAGCTTGATTCCCGACATGAGTGACCAATATCCAACCGAATACTTGATTGCAAGTCATGGACTAGATGTAATCAATCATAATTTACGAGTTCACTTTCCAAAGTCAGAAATTAAAAGTATTGCTCTACATTTCATCAATGCTAAAGGTGAGGAATCAACGGCTGGTGACTTAAAAGAAGACACCACCAAAGAAGTTAACGATATTGTTACAACGATTTTAAATAAGAATAAGATTTACCGAATGGACGGAAATGGAAATTATTTTGATCGTTTTATGATTCATTTACAGTATTTAGCAGGACGCCTTGATAATGAGGACAGTGAAGATAGAGATTTCAGCGATAAGTTGGAATCAGAAATGAGAAAAGAGTATCCACGTTCGTCAAAGATTGCTAAGGAGATTTATAGCAATCTGCAAGAAAAGTTAGGTACCAATCTCAGTAGTAATGAACTGTTGTATTTCATAATTCACATTCAACGATTAACACAAGAAAAAACTACGAAGTAAGAGGTAAATTATTATGGCAGTTACAAAAGAAGAAATTTCAATGACAGGATTCGCAATTGTTGCTTACGCGGGGGATGCTAAGACAGCTTTGATTAAAGCTTTGGACAATGCTCGTGAAGGAAAGATTGAAGAAGCAAAGAAATTAGTTGAAGAAGCTAACCAATCAATTGTCGATGCTCACAATGAACAAACTAAATTACTTGCTAATGAAGCAGGTGGTATGGATATGGACGTTACATTCATCATGGTTCATGGTCAAGATACTTTAATGACAACAATGATGTTGATGGATCAATGCAAATTCTTTATCGATGAGTATGAACGTATCAATAATATTGAAAAGAAATTAGATATCAAGCGTTAATTATTTAGAAATATTTTAGTATTCGAATAAAACAAACTCTGGGGGGTTAGTACTTATGAATACGATCGTTAAACAAATTGAAAAAGCACAACCGTTTTTTAAGAAACTCTCAGCCAACATTTATTTACAAGCGGTTCGTGATGGTTTCATTTCTCTAATGCCAATCATCATCTTCTCGTCATTGTTCATTCTTGTTTCGGCTGTTCCTAATATTTGGGGTTTTTATTGGCCTACAAATGTTAATGATGGATTGATGAAGATTTACAACTACTCAATGGGTGTTCTATCACTTATGGCTGCTGCCAATGTTGCTAGAGCATTAACTAAGAGTTTAAACTTACGCTTGCCAAAGATTAATCAAATTCCAACGGCATCTGTAATGTTTGCTTCACAAATTGCTTTCTTGCTTGTTGCTGTAGACCCATTTACAAATAAATTAGGTCTATACTTTACAGAAGGCTACATGGGTACAAAAGGTTTGCTAGCCGCTTTCTTAGTTGGCTTTATTGTTCCAAACCTTTATTACTTCTGTTTCAAGAATCACATCACTATTAAGATGCCTGATCAAGTACCACAGAATATTTCATCAGCTTTCGCTAATATTATTCCATTCGCATTATCAACATCATTCTTTGGACTATTTGATGTCTTCTTCAGAATGGCAACTGGTACTAACTTAGCTGCATGGATTATCCAAGTTCTTGCACCATTGTTCACAGCTGCTGATGGTTACTTTGGATTAGCAATTGTTTATGGTGCTATGGCATTCTTCTGGTTCATTGGTATTCAAGGACCATCAATTGTTGAACCTGCTGTTACAGCTATCTACTTAACAAACGTTGAAACAAATATGAAGGTCTTCCAAGCCGGTGGACACGCTACAAATATCCTTGCACAAGGTACACAATATTTCGTTGCTACATTAGGTGGTACTGGTGCTACATTAGTTATTACTTACATGTTTGCTCTCTGGGCAAAATCAAAAGAATTGAAGGCCGTTGGTCGTGCCGCAGCAATTCCTGTTACATTTGGTGTTAACGAACCTATTTTGTTCGGTGCTCCATTAATTTTGAACCCTGTATTCTTCATTCCATTTATTGGTGCTCCTATTTTGAACGTTTGGTTATTCAAGATATTTGTTGATCATTTTGGAATGAATGGATTCATTTATAACTTGCCATGGACAACACCAGGTCCTATCGGATTGTACATGGGTGTCGGATTCTCAATTCAAGCTTTGATTTTGGTTGTTGCATTGCTAGCTATGGATACAGTTGTTTATTACCCATTCTTTAAGGCTTATGATATGCAAAAAGTTGCTGAAGAAGCTGAAAAAGATCAAGTTGCTAGTGTTGAAGGTAGTTCAGATGATTCAAGTAATGTTGCTACAGATGCCGTAGTTGCTACAGCTGCTGGTGACATTCCTCTAGGACTTACAAAAGATAAGAAGAACTTAAACATTTTAGTTATCTGTGCTGGTGGTGGTACCAGTGGTATTCTTGCCAATGCATTGAATAAGATGGCTAAAGAAAAAGATTTGCCTGTTGAAGCAGCCGCAGCTGCATACGGTGCTCACAGTGACTTATTACCAGATATGGATGTTACCGTTTTAGCTCCACAAATGGATGCTATGAAGGATTCTCTAAAACAAGAAGCTGACAAGAGCGATGTTAAGATGATTACTACAACTGGTAAACAATATATTGATTTAACAAGACATGCTGATAAAGCTTTGAGCTTCATTATTGATAAGTTACAAAATAATGAAAATAAAGACGAAGGAGATACAAAATGACACTGATTAACCGTGTGAAATCATTACCAAAAGGATTCATACTTGGCGGTGCTACCGCTGCCTATCAAGTTGAAGGTAATACTACAGTTGATGGCAAGGGTAAAACAATGTGGGACGATTATTTGAAGAAACAAGGTCGTTTCAGCCCTGATCCCGCAAGTGATTTCTACAATCGTTATCCAGAAGATTTAGCACTCTCTAAAAAGTATGGTCTAAACGCAATTCGTGTTTCGATTGCTTGGTCAAGAATTTTTCCAGATGGTACTGGCGAACCTAACCAAAAAGGGGTCGCATATTACCACAAGCTATTCAAACAATGTTTGGATGACGGAGTGGAACCATATGTAACGTTGCATCATTTTGATACGCCGAAAGCATTATTTGATCAAGGTGATTGGTTAAATCGCAAACAAATTGATGCCTTTGTAGAGTATGCAAAGTTCTGTTTTGAAGAATTCCCTGAAGTAACTAATTGGTTTACAATCAATGAATTGATTTCCTTAGCTCAATCACAGTACATTGGTGGTAATTTCCCACCAAATCATCATTTTGATGTTTCAAGTGCTATTCAGGCAGAACATAATGAACTATTGGCACATGCCAGAGTGGTTAATTTGTTCAAGGAGATGGGATGCAAAGGTAGAATTGGATTGATTCATGTTATTCAACCAGTTTATCCAATTGTTGATACTCCTGAGAATCGTCATGCTGCAGCGCTTCAAGACGCCTTTATTAATCGTTTCTTGCTGGATGGAACCTTCTTAGGCGAATATAGCAAAGAAACAATGTCATTGATTAATGAAATCCTTGATAAAAATGATGCACACTTGGATATTCAAGAAGGTGATATGGAAATCTTAAAGAAAGCAAGTACTCAAAATGATTTCTTTGGATTGAATTATTATCAAAATCAATATGTTAAAGCATATGATGGCGAAAGTGGCAACACATTTAATGGTACAGGTGATAAGGGAACAAGTTCCTTTAGATTCCACGGTGTTTGTGAAAGTGTTAAGAACCCTGATATTCCAACTACTGATTGGGATTGGAACATTTATCCAGAAGGATTGTATGATGTCTTGATGCGTATTCATAAAGAGTATAAGAATTGCAAGACAATCTATATAACTGAAAATGGTATTGGTATGAAGGAACAAGTACCAGCCGATGCTCCAGATAATTACATCTTTGATGATCCAAAACGTATTGATTATGTAGATCAACATTTGCAAGCTTTACTCAAAGCTCGTTCTGAAGGTGTTGATGTTAATGGATACTTCATTTGGTCACTTCAAGATCAATTCTCATGGGCTAATGGTTACAATAAGCGTTATGGTTTGTTCTATGTTGATTTTGAAAATCAAAAGAGATATGTCAAATCTAGTGCTTTATGGTTTAAGGAATTATCAGATACAATGAAATAGATTTCACGGATTTTGAATTAAGACTTTCCTCGAGTTGAGATTTGAAATAGTAATTTACCCAGTGATATTAATGAAAACAGGCCTTAATATCACAACATCTACCAAATAGTTTGTTTTTAATATGAGACGTTATTTCCGTCTCCCCTAGGTATTAAAAATGACATTAACCGTTGAAAAATTAAGGAGAGTTCTGAGATATTAATTTATCCCAGAACTTTTTTTACTACACAATATTTAATAATGGAGAAAATAAATGTATTGTAAAATGATTGTTTTGGATATAGATGAAACACTATTGAACTCAAATGGTGGAATTACAGATAGAAATAAAGAAGTGATCGGTCAAGCCCTGAGTCAAGGAATAAAAGTAGTTTTATGTTCGGGAAGAACGCATAACGCTGTTACGGAATACACTAATGAATTAAACATTAAGGGTTCAAACCAATATATTATTACAAATGGCGGTGCAATTATTGAAAATATGCAAGGGAAAATACTTTATAAAAAGATGTTAGATAATAAACTTTATCGCTCATTTTTTGATTTTGTTCAAATGAATAAGCTTCATTATAACGTTGTGGATGAGTTTGGAAATACCTATACTAGTACAGATGATTGGATTGATAAATACACCGTTTTACAGGCATTTGAAAATGATAATGGATTGTATTTGCGAAAGCCTAATGATTTACCATCTGATTTTAAAATTATTAAGGCAATTATTAATGGTACTAAAGCCGAACTCGATAATGTTTCTGAAAAAGTTCATGAAAAATTTGGTCGAGACTATTTCGTTGTTAGAACTGGTGATGGTTTTTTGGAGATTTCTTCAAAGGAAGGTGATAAAGGAACTGCAATTATATCTTTGGCTGATCGTTTGAATATTGATTTGAAAAATGTTTTAGCAATAGGGGATGGGGAAAATGATTTAGCCATGTTAAAAGTAGCAGGTAAAAAAATTGCAATGGGTAATGCTGTTCCTGCAATTAAGTCAATCGCTGATTTTATAACAGCTGATAATAATAACAGTGGGGTTGCAATAGCAATTGAGAAATATGCTTTTTAATTAATCATAAGCATCCACTTTTATTTATAATTAATTCTATGAGGGGAAGTATATGCAACTAATCATTAAGGGAGGGAATTGCCCTTAATAAGTCCAGGATTCCGCATATCCGTCTCCCCCTAAGTATTAAAAACAATAAATTAACTGTTGAAAATTGTGAAAAAAGTTCCGGGATATTAATTCATCCCGGAACTTTTTCAGTTGAATAATATTACAATGGAAGTATGACAATAAAGGAGAAAAATGATGGCATATAAATTAATTGCATTGGATTTAGACGATACGTTGTTAACTTCAAAAAAGACTATTTCTGATTATAATAAGCAGACAATTAAAGACGCTTTAAACAAGGATATTAAAGTGGTTTTGTGTTCTGGACGAACTCATAACGCCGTTATAAAGTTCGCTAAAGAATTAGATATTACAGGTGAAAATCAGTATATGATTACTAATGGTGGTGCCATTATTGAGAATATGGATGGTAAAATCATTTATCAGGAAATGCTAAGTAACACTTTCTATCGCAACTTTGTCGATTTTGTTAAAGAACATCAACTCCATTATAACGTCGTTGATAATCATGGTAATACTTATACAAGCGGTGAGAAATGGCTACATAAATATACGATCATGCAGGCATTTGAGAATGCTAATGGTTTATATCTCAAAGATCCCGATGACTTGCCAGCAGATTTTGAAATTGTTAAAGCTATCATTAATGGTGATGAATCGGAACTTGACGATATTTCTGACATTGTTCACAAACGTTTTGATCATGATTATTTTGTTGTCAGAACTGGAGTCGGTTTTTTGGAAATTTTCCCACAACATGTTAATAAAGGAACTGCTATTAAAGAACTAACTAAAAGTTTAGGGATTGATCTGTCAGAAGTAATTGCGATGGGGGACCGCGACAATGATTTGCCAATGTTAAAAATAGTTGGTAAAGGTGTTGCTATGGAAAATGCCGTTCCTGAAGTAAAAGCCGCTGCTGATTTTGTAACGTCTGATAACAATCATAGTGGTGTTGGTAGAGCGATTGAAAAATTTGCTTTATAGTTGCTTTTAAGTATTCTTCTTCATTTATAATTAATTACTATGAGGGGGAAGTCTATGCAATTAATCATTAAACAGATATTTAACAACAATACTGCTGTTGTAGAATTGGATTCTGACCAACGCGCTATTATTAAGGGTAAGGGAATTGCTTTTAATAAATCTAAAGGTTCTACGATCAATAGTGCAGCGATTGAAAAGATTTTTTATTTAGATACGGTTGATTCACAGAAGAATCTTTATTTCCTATTGAAAGATATTCCGATTGATGTCGTAACTACCACTTACGAAATTGTTGATTATGCGAAAAAACAATTTAATTATTTAGTTCAAGATTATATTTATATCACGCTCAGTGACCATATCTATGGAGCATATAAACGTTGCATGGAAGGAAACTATACGCCGAGTCATATTCCGGATATGAGTGATAAGTATATTGAAGAATATTTAATTGCCAGTGCCGGCGTGAATATTATCAATCAAAATTTAGAAATTGATTTGCCAAGTTCGGAAATTAGAAATTTGGCCTTACATTTTATCAATGCTCACACTAATGATAAAACCAGTGAACTTGATTTGACCAAAGAAATTGATTTCACTAAGTTGATTAAAAAAGTTTTATTACAAAACAATATTTTTCGAACCAAGAGTAATCGAAATTATTATGATCGTTTCATGGTTCATTTACAGTATTTGGAACAACGGCTCAACAATATGTCAGCTGATACGAAATTTGATCGAAAATTTGAGTTAGAAATGGAACGAGATTATCCGGGCTCTACATCAATTGCCAAACAGGTATCCGCAGAAATAAAAAATGCTCGTGGGGTAGAATTAAATAATAAAGAACTATTATATTTCATCATTCATATTCAAAGAATCACTCAAGAAGCTGGTCTCAATGATGCACGATAAATATTGAGCTGTTTTTGCTAGTAAATATTAAAAAATATATCTATTTTATTCCAGATTTGTCTATATATTAGAAAAAATGAAATTTATTGGAAAAATAGTCATTTAACACTGGATTTAAATTAGAAAATATTTAATAATGTTAATAAATTATTTAAATGATTTAATTGAATATGGAAAAGGGGACTAAATATATGAGCAAAGTGATTGGTATAACTGCGGATATATATACTGAAGCTACTTCAGTGATCAATCAAAAACTAATGGATTTTGTACCACGCCCAGCAGTCGATGGGGTAGTAGCGGCAGGTGGGATTCCCGTCAGTTTGCCACATATCCCCAAAGAGCAAATTAATGGCTTAGTTGAACGATTAGATGGAATTATTATTCCTGGAGGCCCTGATATTGATCCCACATTCATGGGTGAAGAACCAATTCCCCAGTTGGGCGCAACTAATCGTAATCGCGATATTTTTGAAATTGCTTTAATCAGAACGGCTGTCGCTAAAAAGGTACCTATTTTTGGAATTTGTCGGGGAACTCAAATTATTAATGTGGCCTTGGGAGGAACAGTCTATCAGGATTTGAATACTCAATTTCCAGGAAAAGTCCTCAAGCACCATCAAGACGCCCCCGGTGATCAACCGACACATTTTATTTCTGTCAATCATGATTCAGAATTGTTCAAGACAATCAGTGACAACGTATTTGTCAATTCACGTCATCATCAAGCCATTAAAGACGTTGCAACTGGATTGAAAGTGGTTGCGGAAGCTCCAGATGGGGTCATTGAAGGATTGGAAAATGCGGATGCGACAATTCAAGGTGTTCAATGGCATCCGGAGAATATGTGGCAACACGATTCTCGTCAGTTAGATCTATTTAAAGCATTTATTGATCGTATATAAGTTGATTGTTTGATATAAGAGTTAGTAATTTAAAAGAGATATCTGCGGAAGAATTTAGTTTCTGGCAGGTATCTTTTTTATTAGAATTATATTAATAATATTATAGAAAAATTGACAACTATTTTCAGAGTGCTAGTCTTGAATTTAAAATAAAAAGAAGAGGTAACCAATTTATGAGTAAACTAACTGAAAACATCACAAACATTCTAATGAGAGCCAATAAGCTTATCGAACAATTGTCTCTAGCTGTCTTGGGATTAGAACGTGGTGAATTTTCAGTTAGTGGCCTTTTACAGTCAGAATTTCTTGAACCCGTTCAGCAGATCCAGCAGCCAGAACAGAGCTTATTTAATCAACCTAATCAAAAAATTCTGAAAATATATAGAAGGTAGAAATCATGAAACAAGCTCTTACAATTGATGCTGCACCAGCGGCAGGAAGTACTACTAAATCTAAGAAAATGGGCTTTTGGACCGTTTTGTTATTTGGAATCAACAGTATTATTGGATCAGGTATTTTTCTATTACCAAATGAAGGGATGCGGCTATTTGGACCAGCTAGTATTTTCGTTTTAGCTTTTGATGCTGTCTTGGTTTTAACGATTGGGCTATGTTTTGTTGAAGATTCAAGTTTGTTCTCTGAAACCGGTGGAGCTTATGTTTATGCAAAAGCCGCTTTTGGAAATTTTGTTGGTTATGAAGTTGGATTTGTGACATGGACGATTCGAATTATTGCTGAAGGAACGCTTTATGTTGGTTTTGCCACAGCTGTTGCAGGTGTGTTTCCGGCTTTGAATAATCCAATTGCTAAAGATATTATTGTTACCCTGATGGCATTGACGTTGATGGTGACCAATTTATTTGGTATTAAGGTTGCATCTATTTTAAATAATACGGTGACCGTTTCAAAACTATTGCCTTTAGTGGTCTTTATTGCTATTGGTATCTGGTTCATAAAAGGTGGCAATTTTACACCAATGGTACCGGCATCTGTGGCTAGTAAAGGTTCTTTTGCTAAAGCAGCAATGACAATGTTCTTCGTTTTCACCGGTATTGAAAGCTCGGTCGTAGCAGCGGGTGAGATGCAAAATCCTAAGAAAGACTTGCCACGAGTTTTAATTATCGTAATTTTAGCAGTCGCTGCGTTTTACATTTTGGTTCAAACAGTTTGTATCGGCGTGTTAGGAAAGTCATTGTCTCAAAGTACCACACCAATACAAGATGCTTTTGGAAAAATGGTTGGTAGTTTTGGCAGTTATTTAGTTGCTGCAGGTACCTTGATGTCAATTGGTGGAGTGGGTTTTTCAACGTCGTTCATTACCCCAAGATTTGGCGTTGCAATGGCTGAACACGGTATGATGCCACAATTTTTAACACATAAAAATCGTTTTGGCGTACCACATAATGCAATTATTATTTCAGCACTATTAGGATTGTTAGTTGCCGTTTCTGGTAGCTTCAATACTTTGGTACAGATCAGTGCTGTGTCTAGATTTGCTCAATATATTCCAAGTTGTTTAGCCGTATTAGTTTTTCGAAAAACAATGAAACATCGTCAATCAGGTTTTAAGATACCATTTGGTGGATTGATTCCGATTGTTGCGATTTCTGTTTCTATTTGGTTATTAGCGCAAACAAGCATTTCCAATTTAGTTTGGGGATTTGGGGCGTTATTGATAGCTGTACCATTTTATTTCCTAACTAAGAAAAATTTTGTAAATTAAAAAATAGGACCTTTCCATTATTTTGGAGAGGTCCTATTGTGTCATTTAAATCATTTCCAATGTTTCTTCATGTTTTGGTGCTGGATAAGCTTTATCTAATTGCTCTAATTCATCCGCTGTAAAGGTAACGTCAACTGCTTCAATATTACTTTCCATATGTTCAGGTGAACCGGTCTTAGGAATACTGAGTAAATTATGATTTCTCAAAACCCAGCCTAATAGTAATTGATGAACGGTGATGTGCTTTTGTTGAGCCATTTCAGTGACGATAGGTTGAATCTTCAAATATTCGCTATCATCTGATCCGAAAGGTGAGTAGCCGATAAATGACATATGATGTTCCTTTTGCCAAGGTAAAACGGAGTATTCAATTCCCCGGCTACCAATATTGTAAAGATCTTCATTGATTCGACAATTTTCGCCATTGGGAATGCTTAACAATTCTTCTAAGTCCTTTCGGTCGAAGTTAGAGACACCCCAATTTCTAATTAAACCTGCTTTGACCATTCTTTCCAAGCCAGCAACAGTCTCAACCAACGGAGTTTGACCACGCCAATGTAAAAGATAAAGGTCTAAATAATCAGTTTGTAATCGCTTGAGACTAGCCTTTAGACTTTCCTCAATTAGTTTGGGTGTTGCATGATAAGGGTAGAATTTGGAAATTAATTGGAAATCTTGTCGATTGTAATTTTTAATAACGTTGCCAACTAAGGTTTCAGATTTTCCTTCGCCATACATCTCAGCTGTATCGATAACATTGATGCCATGGTCTAAGCCGTAACGAATGGCAGCCATCTCTGATTCAGTTTTCTTGTTATTTCCTTCACCAATATGCCAAGTTCCAATACCAATTGCCGAAGTATTTTGATGGTTAAATGTAATAGATTTCAATGAAAAGCCTCACTTTCAAAGGGTTAATTATATTAAAATAAAGAATACTTTTGGAAACGTTAACAATACCATTATAGAGCTATTCTATAATTTTTAAAATGAAGACGATTTTAGTGTTAAATCATTGTAAAAAAATATTTACAAAAAGTATGCCCCCATGTAATATAAAAAAGAAGTGAAAAATTTAACTAATACAGAGCTTCAAATAAAAAAAGGGGTTAAGTATATATGAGTATGTACTTAGTAGTTAATGTCATAGGTGTAATCGCCTTTTTAGCAATTGGCTTTTTGTTCTCAAAGGATAAGAAAAATATCCAATGGAAATCAATTGCTATCATGGTTGTTTTGAACTTATTCTTAGCTTGGTTTTTAACTAGTTTTGATATTGGTCGCGCAATTGTTTCAGGAGCGGCTGATGGATTTAATTGGCTAGTCCAAGTTGCGTACGTCGGAATTGAATTTGCTTTGCCAAGTTGGGTTCATGTTAAGAGTATGGACTTTGTAACAAGTGCATTGTTGCCAATTTTATTGATCGTACCATTGTTTGATATTTTGACTTATATCGGTGTTTTACCATTTATTATTAAATGGATCGGTAAAGGTTTGTCATTCATTACAGGTCAACCAAAGTTCGAATCATTCTTTGCGGTTGAAATGATGTTTTTAGGTAATACAGAAGCATTGGCTGTTTCAAGTTTACAATTGAAACAAATTAAAGCTCAAAGAAATGTTACTTTGGCTATGATGTCAATGAGTTGTGTTACAGCTTCAATTATCGGATCATACATTCAAATGATGCCGGGCCAATTTATTTTGACAGCGATTCCGATTAATATCATTAATTCAATCATCGTAACGAGTTTGTTAAATCCAGTTACTGTTACACCAGAAGAAGACACTATCGCCAAGTTACACGGTCAAGGTGAAGGTGATAAGAAGGAACCTTTCTTCTCATTCTTGGGTGATTCAATTTTAGGCGCAGGTCGCTTAATCTTGATTATCGCTGCGAATGTTATTGCTTTCGTTGCTTTAGCTGCTTTAATTGACAAGATTCTCCAATTAGCTAATCCATGGTTAACTTTGGAACATATCTTGGGTATTATCATGTATCCATTTGCATGGTTACTAGGATTAAATGGTCATGATTCATTCCAAATGGCCCAATACATGGGTACTAAGTTAGTTACAAATGAATTTGTAGTTATGGGTAAAGTTACTGGTACAATTAACCACTTCGATCCTCATTTCAAGGCTGTGTTAACAGTCTTCATTACATCATTCGCTAACTTCTCAACCTTAGGTATGATTATCGGTTGTTTCAAAGGAATCGTCGATAAAGAAAAGAACGACGTTATTTCTAAGAACGTTGGTTACATGTTGCTTTCAGGTATTTTGGTATCACTTCTATCAGCTGCCCTTGTTGGTTTGTTCGTTTGGTAGGAAAGCTTCATCAAATAATAATTTGAAATTTTAAAGTATAATAGACTTTTCAAACTGTGTATTTCAGTTTGGAAGGTCTATTTTTTGATCCCTCTAAAAGCTCACAACCACGAAGCAGATAGTTGCCTGATTATTGGTTGAACCAGCTGTCGTTGTTCCTTTAAGTAGCTAGCATAGAATGGCATTTGGGCTTTTTCATCGCTGATTGGTAGATTGACACGATCATCGTCGTTTTGATGTGTCGAATCGATTTTAGAGAGATTAGTGCTGAAATAGGGGAAATTGGAATATTTAGTAATTTCGGTAAATGAGTCTACTTGGTTTTGGTAAAGAAATTTTGCATCAGGGATTTCCTGTTGAATAATTTGTTTCCAAACACCAATGTCTGTCAGTACGACAAAACTGGTTCCTTGAAGTTCTTTGAAAGTAACGCTAGTTTGGTTAGCAAGATATGTGAATTTATCCAAATTGACTGATAATTTTTCTGTACCGATATATCTTGATTCGATTTCCGAAGTCATTATTTCCTGATTGGTAAAAATTAACGAGAAGTTATGTTGTTTTAAGTTGTCGATGATTGTATTTTGGTGAATAAAGTCATTGTTTAATTGAACGCTTTTAGGCAACGTCAGCTGATTGAGGACAATCATTGGTCCAGGAGCAATTGAAGCAACCTTAACAACCTTCTGACTGTTGTCGAATTTACGTACCGTGAGAATCATTTGTTGGTTTTGATTCAGAATTTTCTCAGCCTCTTGCGCTGCCAATTGACCTGTTTTAGTAAGAACCAGACGATTAGGTTGCCGATTAAACAATTTGACTCCAAATTCTGCTTCTAATTTTTGCATACCCCGAGTAACTGTCGGTTGAGTTACCGACAAGTTTTGGGCAGTTGCTGCTAGAGTTTTATATTTTGCGAAAGTAACTAATTCTTCTAATAGATAGTTTTCAATCATTTTTTACCCCTTAGTATACATTAAACGTATAGTAGCATGTTTAACTAGTAATTTTCAAAAGTAAGCTCAGGTTTTAGAATGAAATCATTAATTAAGCGAAGAGGTCAATTAAATATGCAAACAATTAAACTGAATAATGGTTTGGAAATGCCTCAATTGGGTTTTGGTGTTTTTCAAATTACTGATTTAAAACAATGTGAAACGGCTGTGGTGGATGCTATCAATGCGGATTATCGTCTCATTGACACTGCAGCAGCTTACCAAAATGAAACAGCAGTTGGTAATGCGATTAAAAAGAGTAGCGTTAAACGTGAAGATTTATTCGTTACGTCAAAGTTATGGGTTTCGGATGCCAATTACCAAAAAGCTCAAAAAGCAATTGATACATCATTAGCTAATCTGGGAACAGATTATTTAGATTTATATTTATTGCATCAACCATATGGGGATGTTTATGGAGCTTGGAGGTCCTTGGAAGAGGCTCAAAAGGCTGGTAAGATTCGTGCGATTGGAGTTTCTAATTTCTATGCTGATCAACTGAAAAATCTTGAGCTTGGGAATGAGATTAAACCAGTTATTAATCAAATTGAAGTTAATCCGTGGTATCAACAAACTAATGAAGTGAACTTTGCTCAAACTGAGAATATTGCAGTGGAAGCTTGGGCACCCTTCGCTGAAGGCAAGCACGATATTTTTACGAATGAGGTTTTAGCTGAAATTGGTCAAAAATATCAAAAAACCAACGGTCAAGTGATTCTAAGATGGCTCTTACAACGCGGAATTGTAGTAATTCCTAAATCTGTACATAAGAATAGAATTGAAGAAAATATCGATGTGTTTGATTTTGAATTATCGGAACAAGAGATGCAAACAATTGCTAGTCTTGATAAAAAAGAAAGTCAATTTTTTGATCACCGTGATCCAGTTACAATTGAACAAATTTTTGGTTCTAGTTTGAATAAATTAAAATAAGAAGGTAAGTTAATTTGAAAAAAGTTTTGATTTTAGGTGCTAATGGACAGATTGCCCGATTAGTTGAAACTCGGTTATTAAAAGAACAGGCTGACGTTGAATTGACCTTATTTTTGCGTAATAGTGGTCGTTTAAGTAATTTAAAGAATAACAAAAACGTTGAAATTATTGATGGAGATATTACAGATTACACAGCAGTGAATGCAGCTATGCAGGGACAAGATTTAGTCTATATTGCGATGGTTGATCATACTAAAGATAACATTATTACAAAAAATGTTTTGAAGTCTATGAAAGAAAATAATGTTCAAAGAATTGTCGAATCAAGTTTATTGGGACTATATAATGAAGTTCCTGGCGAATATGGACGTTGGAATCGTGAAATGGTTAAGGGCGGCTTGGATGCAGCGATTAATGCTGACAAACTTTTACGTGAATCAGGTTTAACGTACACAACTTTACGTTTCCCATGGTTGAATGACCGTAATGAAGTTAAGTACACAATTACGCATCAGGATGAACCCTATCTGGGTGTATCTGGTTCCCGTCAAAGCATGGCAGATGTTATTGTTAAAATTATTAATAATTTTGATTATTTGAAAAATGACAGTGTCGGAATTGCTGATGCTGACACTCAAGGTGAAACTCGCCCTGTCTACTAAAATATGGAAGAGGTATGATAATGGAAAAAATTTTATTGAACGATGGTAATGAGATTCCAGCAGTTGGTTTCGGTGTTTTCAGAATTCCAAGTGATGGTTCAACTTACCAAGCAGTTTTACAAGCATTAAAGGCCGGTTATCGTCATATTGATACAGCCGTAGCTTATTTCAATGAGGCAGAAGTTGGACGTGCCATTGCGGATAGTGGTATTGATCGAAAAGATATTTTTGTGACAAGTAAGTTATGGTTGCAAGATTATGGCTATGAAGCTGCTAAGAAAGGTTTAGCAACTTCTTTGAAAAAGTTAGGTTTAGATTATGTTGATCTTTACCTACTACATCAACCATATGGTGACGTTGAAGGTGCTTGGGAGGCTTTAGAAGAAGGCAAAAGCAAAGGCCTGATCAAATCTATCGGCGTCAGCAATATGACACCAAAACTGTGGCAAAAATTTGTGCCAAAGTTTAAGACGATGCCGGCAGTTAATCAAGTTGAATTCAATCCCTATTTTCAACAGACAGAGTTGCGAAAACTTTTAGCTCCAGCTGATGTTAAAATTGAAGCCTGGGGTCCATTAGGCCAGGGAAACAGTGAGTTATTTTCTGAACCAATTATTAAACAATTGGCTGAAAAATATCATAAAGATGCTGGTCAAGTGATTCTACGTTTTGAAAATCAATTAGGAATTATCGTGCTACCTAAATCGACACATGCCACGAGAATTAAAAGCAATTTAGATTTATTTGATTTTGAATTAACTGATTCAGAAATGGCAACAATGACTAAGTTAGACAAAGGTCATGGTTCACATAATCCTGATGCACCAGGAGTTGAAGAAATGCTCTTATCAGCCTTTGATGTACATGAGAATGATTAAACTGCAGTAAGTGAACTACTCGGCACTAAAGTACCGAGCTTCTAGGAACACTTGACTTACCGCCAGACATTTCAGTCCTTTAGCATTGGTCATAGCTATATTACTAAGGCTTGTTCCAAACCTTTATTGAGTATATTTTTACTTGCATTGATGTCACGATCATTGTTTGAATGGCAATTTGGACATACCCATTGTCGAATGTTCAACTCATGTTTACCATCATCATAGCCACATTCTGCGCAGTATTGACTTGTTTTGAATGGATTTACAATGATCAATTTTTTGCCATACCAATCACATTTATACTCAAGCATTGTTCTTATCATCCGCCATGATTGATTGGCAATGGC
>NZ_AZFV01000030.1 GCF_001435815.1 Companilactobacillus nantensis DSM 16982
GGACTTTTGTCACAGCCCCTTTTCGTTGATTAATATATTACCATAACAAGGAATATTCCCAATGTTGCCGTAATTTACTAATCATCCATCATGAATAGCGTTGCAAGAATAGTTGATTTGCTAAGAGGCTTTTTAGTTTTTTTAGGTGCATAATTCATCTTTTATGGCATTTATGAAAATGAGTGTTAAGAAAATTAGGAACGCAGTTAAACCCGGATTATTTAAATAGTTCATCTTTTCGATTAATGAGTATTCTCTAGCCAGCAGGATTAATAAGAGTTTTACAAGTTTAGTATTATGTATTAAAAGGTACTATTTGTTTCCAAGGATAAATGCAATTGCTCTAATTAATGATTTTGAATATGATTTGGTCGCATACTTTAGTATTAAAATTGGAATAGGTATGAAAAAAAGTATTAGCATAGTAATCCCTGATAATGTGTAAATATTATCATCAAATGCGAAGAAATTTGAAAAGAAGGTAACAAGAATAAAGAAAATAATTTCTAATATAAAGATAATCCAAAATATTATCTCAAAAATATCCTTTATACTTGGCCAGAGAATTTTGATTTTCGATTTCAAACTAATTAAAAGGGTAATAAATTTTTTTTTTAAAGAAATGTTAATCTTTTGTTTATGAGAGTTTTGGATTGGCGTGGGATAAACGGGGTGACTGGGGTCATCTATGAAACCAATGGTAAATAATATTTTTCTCCCAAAGGATTTTAAAGTACCATCTTCACCCATGTTTATTAATATAAGCAAAAATGGAATAGTTACAAGTATACGAATCAATAACCTCATGAATAAATATACTTCTTTGTCATCATAAAAAATTTTAGAGGTGATAAATAAAAGAATAAAATATATTACCGTTAATGTTAAAACGGTTTTAATTATAAATTTTATTGTATCTGTTAACTCGCTACTATAGTATTTTACACGTGATTGGAAATTCTTAAATGAAGTGGACATTTCAGTAATATTGGATTTCCAATATCTAAGTATTTCCATTAACTTTATCCAAAAAGTCATAGATAATCTCCTTATTACTATTATGATTTATATAGTATAGCTAACTTTTAGATTTAAAGATATTGGTATAAACCAAAAAATCCAACGAATATTCAATGAAAACGACAGTATAAAAAATGCTTAAGAGAATTATATCTCCTAAGCATTTTTGATTATCTTCTAACTAATTTAACGATTGTTTCAACATGTGGTGTTTGTGGGAACATATCGACTGGTTGTAAGTAAATGACACGGTATTCTTTAGTTAAAGTAACTAAATCTTTAGCTAAAGTTGATGGGTTACATGAAACATACACTAGTTTGTTAACTGGATTACGGTTTAATGCAGCAATCAGTTTATTATCCAAACCTGTACGTGGAGGATCAACAACCACTGCATTGACTGTTTTGCCATCTTCTAACAGTTGTGGATAAATAACGTCAGCCGAACCAACGTAATATTCAGCGTTATCAACATCATTTAACTTAGCATTTTCTTTGGCATCTTCAATCGCTTCAGGGATGATTTCGATACCATAAATTTGTTTAACTTTGTCAGCCATAGTGATACCGATTGTACCAACTCCACAATAAGCATCTAAGAGGACATCGCGTTGATTAGGTTCAAGTGCTTGGCCAACTAAATCGTACAACTTATCTGTTTGTAATGAATTCAAT
Organism: Companilactobacillus nantensis DSM 16982; assembly: GCF_001435815.1. Classification (GTDB taxonomy): domain Bacteria; phylum Bacillota; class Bacilli; order Lactobacillales; family Lactobacillaceae; genus Companilactobacillus; species Companilactobacillus nantensis. The sequence goes on from NZ_AZFV01000030.1 coordinate 1,696, forward strand.
TGTAGGAAAGCACGTGGTGAAAAGTTAAATGTGTAGCCATTGATATCTTCTTGGAGATATTCATCGCCCCAAAGTAACTTTGTCTCGTCGCCCCAAACACCAGCTTTATCTTCTTTATTGATGTTTTGTGAGATTGAACTAACTTCAGGAATTTCTTTTTGAATACGTTCGATTAATTGATGTTCCTTGATGAACTTAGGTGAACGAGTGATGAAAGTAACTTGTAGTTGGTTAAATTCAACTGATTCACGAATAACAATCATGCTTAAGATACCTGATTTATTTTCAGGATTGAAAACAGGAATCTTCAAGTCCTTGATCATTTGAACAATTTTGCGCATGGCAGACATTGTTAAGTCCATTTGGGTTGGCATCTCTGTGAGATCAACTAGTTCTTGGGTACCAGTCTTGTAGAGTCCACAACGGATTTCACCATCAATTTCTTGAATTGGGAATTGAGCTTTGTTACGATATTTTTCTTGTTGAACTGAACTAACAGTTGGTTTGATCATATATTTTTCGTGAGCGTATGGTTTATATTTTTCCAATGATTCACGAAGAATATTTGATTTGAAGTGTAGTTGATCCTTGTAGTTGATGTGGGCAAATTCTAGTCCACCAACTTCTGCAGCCAGTTCAGGAGTGTCAGGATTTCTGAAACGACTAGGTTTTCTGATTTTGTGAATGCGACCATTTAAGAAACGTTCGTGAACATCCGTTAATTCACAGACGATAATATCTTCTGGAACAGCTTTTGGTACAAAGACGATAACGTGTTTGAAGAAACCAATTCCTTCACCGTTGATTCCGATACGTTTAATAGTTAACGGAAAGCGGTCACCGACTTTTAATTCTTGCGTAATGTTATTTGTAGGCATAAATTTTTCCTTTGAATGTTTTTGCGATAAACTCATATAAGAGTATAACACGGAGATGCCGTCTCCAGGAGCAAGAAAGTTAGGCCGCTATGGGGACCGACGAAAGCCAAGGTCTTTCGTCTCGATTTTGAGCCTTGCATAAACCGCAAGTCTCAAAAGTCGTCCCGTGGTGTAAGAGCTAAAGTTCTAACGCCACCTGCACAGCGACCTAACTTTCTTGCTCCCTCCGACTAGTTAATTAGTTTAGGCAATATGTTTTAATTATTTTTAACTAGCCCACATTAATCAGACATATTAACAAATAGAGAGGCAGGATATAATGGCTAAAATTACAAAAATTCAGGCACAGAAACGAAAAGGACGCTATAATATCTTCCTTGATGGTAAGTACGCTTTTCCAGTGGCCGAACAAACTTTGATTGATTTTAGATTGATGAATGACGTTGAATTAACTGATGAAAATATCAAAGAAATTCAGGATTCTGAAAATATTAACAAGGCCTATGGAGATGCTGTTAATTATTTGAGTTATCAATTACGGACGCAAAAGGAAATTAAGGACTACCTATATAAGAAGGAATATCATCGGGATGCGGTTGATGAAGTTGTCAGCCGCTTAGAAAAATTGCATTACTTAGACGATGCTTCATATGCTAAAAGTTTTATCAATACACAATTGCGAACAACCGCTAATGGTCCGAAAATTATCGAACAAAAGATGGTTCAAAAAGGTGTGCCAAATAATATCATTCAAGATGCAATCGTTGAAATTGACTATGATACTTTGTTGGAAAATGCGATTGATTTTGCGAAGAAACAAGTTAGAAAACAAAACCGAGCATCTTTTAAACAAATGGTAACGAAACTCCGTTCAAGCTTGTACCAAAAGGGATTTGATAATGAAATCATTGAAGCAACGATTAAGAATTTGGAGTTAGAACCAGATGAAGATGAAGAGTTGGAGAAATTGCGCAAGTTAGTCAGTAAAGTTCAACATCGTTATGATAAGCCAGCTAAATTAATCAATTATTTAATGACTAAGGGTTATCATTTTGATGAAATTAAGAAAGTTTTGAGTTCTGAAGAAGAATAGTTTTTTTAATATAATTTTTTGAATTAAAAAATCTCTGTAATCGTATTGGATTATTGGAGATTTTTTTAGTAATTGGATTAAAAGATTACTTAAAAACAACGAATAAACTAGCCGGAAGGAGCAAGAAAATTTGGTCCCCATAGCGACCAAAATTTTCTTGCTCCTGGAGGCGGCCCCAATAAAAATAATCGCGATAGCTTTTATTAGTTTCACAGCTCTGGTATACTTTTTTTGGATAAGAATTAGGTTTTATAGAAAGCTGGTAAGTTATGCAGATTCCTAGAGAAGGGGATTACGTAGCAATCCAGAGTTATAAGCATGATGGTCATTTACATCGTACTTGGCGTGAAACAATGGTGTTAAAGACAAGTGAAAACGAAATTATTGGTTGTAATGAGAATACTCTTGTCACAGAAGCAGATGGACGTCGTTGGGTAACAAGAGAGCCCGCACTAGTCTATTTTCATAAGAAATATTGGTTCAACATTATTACTATGATAAGAGATAGTGGTGTATCTTATTACTGCAATCTTGCGACACCATATGCTTTAGACAAAGAGGCCATCAAATATATTGATTACGATTTAGATGTTAAGGTTTTTCCGGATGGGGAAAAAAGACTGCTGGACGTGGACGAATATGCTGCGCACAGTAAAATGTGGAATTATCCACCTGAAATAGATACGATTTTACATGATAATGTCGACGTTTTAATTGATTGGATCGATAAGGGCAAAGGACCATTTTCTCAGGCCTATGTTGATCTTTGGATGCAAAGATATAAAGAACTGTCACACCATTAGGATTGCTATATCCTGACTAAGACTGCCCTCGGGTGGTCTTTTTTTGATTTCTTTACATTAAATTAATAAGAAAAATACATAGATTTGTTATCTTTGATGTAGAAAACACAATCAGGGGGGGCAACTATGACCATTGGGAATGCGTATTATCCACTAGGACAGTTTGTGATAAATATTTGTTTTATAATAATTCTTTATTTGAATTTACGGAAACACGGTTGGGGTATGCAACATAATCAACTATTAACATACATAGTCTTAATTGTTGGGACAGTCTTGACACATGGTAGGGATATTTTTGATTCTCAAAATTGGTTTGGAATAATCAGTCCGTTTTTGTTGGTTTTGATTTATTACAACAAACACATGCAGAAATTTCGAAATAATATTAATAATTTTTTAGATGGAAGATAAATCTGCCTTAGGGTTATACCATTTTCACATGTTATTCAATTCAAAATGAGCATTATACAAGTAGCAAATTTAGTCGCATACTTAAGGTATCGTCCCAAATATTTTGTAGGAATAAGTGAGGAATAAACTTATGAAAATTGATGCCTTTGCCCATACATTACCAGTCGGGTTATTAAAAGCGATTCAAGCAGAAGTACCTGATATTATTGAGAAAAATGCTTTTTTACAAATTCCAGCTTTAACTGACTTAAAAATTCGCCGTGAGAATTATCCAGCTGGTGTTAAACAAATAATCTCGAATGTTAATTTGAATCCCGAGGATTATTTTTTTGGGGATAAGGCCGCTGATTTATGTGAGCTTGGCAATGACGAACTATTAAAGTTAGTCCAAGATAATGCAGATATTTTTGAAGCTGCTGTGGCGATGGTACCAATGAACAATTTATCTAAAGCCATCGAAATCATAGATCAACAAGTCGTAAAGAATTTTGTCGGTGTGCAATTGTTTACGAGAGCATTGGGGAAGTCGATTGCTGACAAGGCATTTGAACCTGTTTTTGCAGAGACGTCCAAACTAGATTTGCCAATTTTCTTGCATCCCGTATTTGATGAAAGAAAGCCTGATAATAATATAACTTTCAGTTGGGAATATGAACTGACACAAGCTATGTATCAAATCGTTAAAGCAGGCTATTTTGAAAAATACCCTAATCTTAAAATTATTGTCCATCATGCTGGAGCAGTGGTTCCGTTTTTTGCTGGCAGAATTAAGTATACGATGTCTGCACAGGAGGCTTCAGATTTTCAAAAGTTTTACGTTGATACCGCTATCTTAGGTAATCCCAAGGCACTCGAATTAGCAGTGGATTATTTTGGTCCAAGTCACGTCCTTTTTGGAACCGATGCACCATTTGCAGTTATGCCTAGTGGAGCCACAAACGAGGTTATACAAGCAATTGACGATATGCAAGTGGCACCTGATATTAAAGAAGATATTTATAGCAATAATATTTTGAAATTAATGAGGTAAAAAAATGGTTAAAACATTGTATTTAATGCGGCACGGACAGACTTTGTTCAACCAGCTTCATTTGATTCAAGGTGCCTGTGATTCACCTTTGACATCAGAAGGAATTGAATCTGCTAAGAAAGCTAGTGCGTATTTGAAAGTGCAGGCATTAGTTTTGATTATGTGTATTCATCAACCCAAGAGCGGGCCTCAGATACTTTAGAGCTAATTACCAAGCAACCTTATCAACGATTGAAAGGATTAAAAGAATGGAACTTTGGGGTCTTTGAAGGTCAGCCAGAGTTTCTCAATCCACACAATCAACCAGGACGTAATTCATATGGTGACTTTTTCGTCCAATTTCAAGGCGAGTCTGATTATCAAGTTCAAGACCGCATGAACAAGACTTTAACAGAAATTATGGAACAAATTAAATCGAATCAAAATGTGCTAGCTGTCAGCCATGGAGGAGCAATCTACGCCTTTTTGTTGAAATGGCTAGATATAGAGGTTATCCGTGAAAAGGTTAGCTTACATAATTGTGCGATTGTAAAACTAACTTTTGATGATGGCAAGTTTAATTTTGAAGAGGTTATACAAAATAATTAAGTTTTTTAAATAACCAATCCTAAGTAACTGATTTCTTGTTATACTAGAAAACATGATTTCAATGAAGGGGAATTATTGTGAATATAATTAATGTAGTATCAAATATTCTTCTCCTCACTGCCTTGATGTTAACTAGTGATGTACGTCTGAGATTAAGGGATGCTAAAGGTATGGTGACATATGGACTAATTGCGGTAACATTTATCCTCAAATTAACGCAACCATTAACCATGATGGGTTACACATTGTGGCTCGTATTATTTTTAGTAATTCTCGTTCGTACAAACAATTCAGTTCAACAGATGGTAACAGATTTTCGAGAAGAGTTAGGCTTTTGGCACTTTCTAGCGGCAATGATAGTAGGATTAGTGGGGTTCAATCTGCTATATGATATGGTTCGCTTGTTGTTGCCAATGGCAGTAATAGTTTTATTATTTGTTTTAATCAATACAAAGAGATCCAGTCAACGTTAAAAAGTTGGCTGGATTTTTTTTATTGGTAGGTGCCGCCTTTGGGAGCAAGAAAACTTTGGCGCTGTGGGGACCGGTTGGAGCCAAGGGGCGGTCTCCAACCTCGATTTTGAACCTCGCACAGTTCGCAAGTTTCAAAACTCGTCCCGTGATGTAGGTGCTAAAGCACCAACGTCACCTGCACTGCTGCCANGTTCGCAAGTTTCAAAACTCGTCCCGTGATGTAGGTGCTAAAGCACCAACGTCACCTGCACTGCTGCCAAAGTTTCTTGCTCCCAAAGGCTAGTGTATTGGTATTATATAGCTATTAATCTAAATTTTGATAGCAATGGTAGTTAGTTACATACATTAATCAATGTTTTCGGTCTGTATTATTAAAACAAAATAGGTTCAAAACAGTTATGTTTTTTGAATGTTCATGTTAATCATTTGAGAAAGAATACTCATGTGACAGTTTCCAAATAGTCTTTAAACACTGATAATTCAGCAATTCTAAATATACAATTTTATTTAATGTTCAAATCTCTGTATAAAAAACCAACGAATAAACTAGCCGGAAGGAACAAGAATTTAGGTCGCTGTGAAGGTGGCGTTAGTGCTTTAGCACTTACACCACGGGACGAGTTTTGAAATTCGCGTATTTTGCGAAGTTCAAAATCGAGCCGAAAGACCTTGGCTTTCGGCGGTCCCCACAGCGACCTAAATTTCTTGTTCCTGGAGGCGGCATATTTAATTAACCTCAAAAAAAAGCCCTGATTAAATTAATAATCAGAGCTTTTTGAGGTTTTACTTCTTTAATTGACTATCATCAAATGTAATTCCAGATAGAAAATCCTTAATTCTAGTTGTAGGATGATTGAAAAACTCATCTGGAGCGCCATCGAAGAGGATGTTTCCATCTTCAACGAAGACGATTTTATCAGCGACTGAACGAGCAAACTGCATGTTGTGAGTCACAATAATCATTGATTGATCCATCTTACTTAATTCTTCAAGAATCAATAAGACTTGAGTTTCTAGCTCAGGATCAAGCGCACTGGTTGGTTCATCTAACAAAATATAATCAGGTCGCATAGCTAATGCACGACAGATGGAAATACGTTGTTGCTGACCACCTGATAGTTGACTAGGGTAACGGTCAGCGTATTCTCCTAAACCAACTTGAGATAATAGTTGGCGCGCATGTTCTTCAGTTTCCTTTTTAGGAGTTTTGAGAACAGTTTCTGGTGCAGTTGTAATGTTTTGCAAAACAGTTAAGTTAGGGAAGAGATTCCAATTTTGGAAAACCATACTAGTTTTTTTACGAATATCAAAGCTCTTCTTCTTCGTGATTGGTTCAGCATAATCAAGACTGATATCAGAAAAACTGATTGTTCCACTTTCAGGTCTAACTAATAAATCAAGTGACCGTAACAATGTTGATTTACCAGAACCAGAAGGTCCTAAGATAACGGTTGTTTTGCCATCAGGGAAGTCAACGGATAAATTCTTTAAAACTTCCTTACCCTCATATTTCTTAACGACATTCTTTAATGAAATCATTAGGCTTCACTTCCTTTAACATATTTTGAAGTTCTGCGTTCGAGATAGTGTTGTAATAATGTCAACAACGAGCAGACGATAGCATATAGGAAAGCAGCTAATGAGTACATCAAGAGTGGTTGGAAGTTCTTAGCGGTCATTTGTTGACTGACTTGGAACATTTCCAAAATCGTAATTGAACTGGCCAAAGATGTATCCTTCACCAAACCAATAAATGAGTTAGATAGTGGTGGTAAAGCGATTCTAACAGCCTGTGGTAACACAATCTTCATTAAAGTTTGTTTAGTCGTGAAGTTCAATGTGAAAGCTGCATCCCATTGATCTTGTGGAACTGACATCAAAGCTGAACGGATTGTTTCTGAAGCATAGGCTCCAGTATTCAATGAGAAGCCAATTACGGCCGCAATGAATGGTGAAAGTTGAATGCCAGCACTTGGAAGACCAAAGAAGATGATGAACAATTGAACTAGCAATGGAGTTGAACGGAATAACCAAACATAAAAGTCGGCAATTGCGCGAAGGACAAGCCAAGGATATTTGATTACTTTGTTTTCACTCGGTTTAATAAATTTAATTAATGCTGTTAAAACGGCTAAAATCAAGCCAAAAATAAATGAAATTATCGCCAGCGGAATGGTGAACTGCAACATTGCAGAAATCATTGCTGGTAGCGACGTAATGATAGTGTGCCACATGAAGTTAAAACCCCCTCAATTAGTTTAAAAATTATTTTTTAGTAATGTCTTCACCGAAGTACTTAATTGAAAGTTTCTTCATTGTGCCGTCTTTATAAAGTTCTTTGATAGCTTTGTTTACACGACCGCGTAGGTGAGTTGATTTCTTGTTGTAAATTGGAGCAATCTTAGATGCTGCAAGTTTGTTATCTGGAATAGTAATGTATTTCAAATCAGTATTCTTATGGCTCTTCTTCCAATATAGAAAGGCTTCTTTAGAGTTAATGGCACCAGCCACACGTCCTTGATCAATCATTTGCATATCAGTTTGGAAATCAGCAGCTGGAACTACCGTAGCACCAAATTTTTCAGCGTGATTGTAGTTATCAGTACCAGTACCGGCAGAAATTTTCTTACCTTTAATATCATTAACTGAGTTGATACCTGAACCAGGTTTTGTGATAATAACTGATTTTGAGTAAATGTAAGGTGTTGAGAAGATGTAGTGCTTTAGACGTGATGGATTTTCAGCCACGTTGTTCAAAACAACGTCAAATGTGTTTGAGTTCAAACCAGCAATTAGTGAATCCCACTTTGTTGGGACAAACTTAGCTTTCAAATCAAGTTTCTTAGCAATGTCTTTACCAAGTTCAACTTCAAATCCTTTTAGATCTCCACCCTCACGGTAAGAATAAGGAGCATAAGTTCCCTCAAGTCCAATTGTCAAAGTGCCGTCAGTCTTTGTATCACTGGCAGTCTTGTTGCTTGAGCAGCCAGTTAGTACCAAGACTAAGGCTACGATTGTAGTTAATATTAAAGCAATGCGCTTTTTCATTTTAATAAATCCCCCTGTATAGTAAAAAAATCATCATTTTCTATTTTCTCATAAATTAAAGCCTGTTAAAAAGAATATGTCTCCTAAAACTTAAATAAATCAGTTGAAAGATATCTTTCGCCGTTATCGGGAGCAACAGTTACGACTGTTTTTCCCTTACCAAGTTGTTTAGCGATTTCAATGGCACCAAATATATTGGCTCCGGAAGAAATACCTGGTAAGAAACCTTCCTTACGACTAACTTCTCGTGCCATCGCAATAGCTTGATCACTTGTTACTTCTATAATATCTGAATAAGCATTTTTATCGAGTGTGTCCGGAATAAAACCAGCACTGATACCTTGAATCTTGTGAGCACCAGTTTTGCCTTCCTTCAATAGAGGAGACTCGGCTGCTTCCAAAGCGTAGATTTTTACATCTGGATAAGCTTTAGTTAATGCGTGACTAACACCAGAAAGGGTACCACCAGTTCCGACACCGGCAACAAAACTATCGACTGGAGTATCACCAAATGCTTCAACGATTTCTTTACCAGTGGTTGCTTCATGAATAGCAGGGTTAGCTGGGTTTTGGAATTGCATTGGCATGAAGTAACCATTTTCCTTAGCCAAATCAGTTGCTTTTTGGATGGCAGCTTTCATACCACCCTTACCAGGTGTCAAGATCAATTCAGTGCCGTAACCTTGCATTAATTTGCGACGTTCGATACTCATTGTTTCAGGCATGGTAATGATTAAGTGATAACCTTTAGCAGCAGCGACGAGTGATAAACCAATACCAGTGTTACCAGAAGTTGGTTCAACCAAAGTGTCGCCAGGTTTGATTTTGCCAGCTTTTTCAGCAGCTTCAATCATTGATAAGGCAATCCGGTCTTTAATGGAACTACCAGGATTGAAAAATTCTAGTTTAACATAGACGTCAGCAGCATTTTCTGGAACGACGTTATTTAATTTAACGAGTGGTGTGTTGCCAATAAGTTCAGTAATATTTTGTGCAATTGTCATAATAAATCTCTCCTTAGCAAGTAGTTAATTTATGTTCACGAACTGTTTGAATCCAATTACTGTAAAAAGTGTTCTGAGTTGGTTGCCAAGCAAACATGGGGCGCTGATCCAAAGGTTAGTAGTAGTTGACTGCGGGTCGTGGATATTTGACTTTGCTACTATTTAGTTCACGTTGATATTCTGTATCCAAGCCATTTCGTTGATATTCCAAATGGGAGAAGATAAACGCTTGATGTTTGTGATTAGCTTCAACTAACGTCAATAAACCATTTTCGCTAATAGCTTCAATTGTTAAATCGGGGCTGTTAGCTAGTTGTTCATGGTTCATTTCAGCGTAACGAGCATGTGGTGCTGGGAAATTGTCAGAAACATTATTTAAGAGTGGTGTTTCAGTTAAAATTTGGTTTTGAAAAATGCCAAAAACTTTGTGAGGTAATATTTTTTTATCAATGTCATATAAACGATTCAGAGCGGCCATGGCGCCCCAACAGACATATAATTGTGGGATGTTTAATTGGTCGAGTAAATCGATCAGCTCATTGATTTCATCAGAGTATGAAACTTGAGGAAAATCTAATTTTTCAACTGGGCTCCCGGTAATAATAAAACCATCAAGGTCAGATATTTCACTTAAGTCTAATGGTGACATGTTGTCGGTAATGTTTGTATCAAGCTTTCGGTCAACATAGCGGGTAGCTGAATAGTAAAATTTAAGATCAACTTGTTCGCCAAGAGCTGTTTGAAAGTTGTGCATTGTTTCGACTTTGTTTTGCATTAAATTTAAGATTCCAATTTTGATTTGTTCCACAAGTAACTCCTTTCTAAGTAGTCTAAGAACACAAAAAAGCGGGGCTGACTAATGTCAACTCCGCTTGATAGTTTTTAGTTTGCACTACTTGATTATCAATTGAGTGGTATTAGGCATGTTGAAAAAGTATAGTAATGTTCATTCATTACTACACAACAACATGATTTAGCTTGTTTTTGATTAAAATTCAACATGTCTAATTCCTCCTACAATTAAGTTGTCTCAAATTTACAATGATTAATTTGATAAGTCAAGCACTATTTTTTCTTTTCTGTGTAAATTGATAATGATTCAAATTCCAAATATGAAGCTAATGTTAGTGAAATAACTAGGAGCAAAACCAACCAGCCCAAGGTTCTACCTAAGATAATTGTTAGTGGCAAAAACTTTGCAACTAAGTAAATACTAGTGACTGATAAAATAAAATCGACTACTAGGTTAGCCCCAATAACTAAGCGACTTCTTTCCAAAATAAAGAAGTTAAGTAGCTCTTTTAAAACTTTTTGAGTTGAGCTACGATACATAATTAAAACAGGTCGCTGTGCAATAACCTTAACCGCAAACATACCAAAGGCACCAACGATACCACCGACAATGATTCGCCAAGTTAGGGCGTGAAGTACGAGCGAATTGTATGAGACCCCAATAATTGATAAACAAAGAATGTAAGGGATGATGAAAAAGAACAGGTAGATCACAGCAATTTTTTTGTTAGACATTTTAAAATACTCCCTATATACTGATATGTTTATTCTATCATTAATGGGTTGAAGATTCGAGGGATGCCGCCTTCGGGTGGGAGTAATGGAGGTCTGCTGTGGGACCGGCGCGAGCCAAGGTCTCGCACCTCGATTTTGAGTCTTGCACAAACCGCAAGTCTCAAAATACGTCCTGTGGAGTAAGTGCTAAAGCACTAACTCCACTGTCACTGCTGACCTCCATTACTCCCACCCAAAGGCTAAGGTGTTGGGTTAGGGCAGCTGCATTTATTGTCTCTAGAGATAAAAAATATATATCATACTAAATAAATTGTACGTAATTTCTTATTGAATAAAATTGCGATGAAGGTTGGTAAATAAACATGTTACCTTTATTGTTGAATGGTTAAACACCTGTTATAATTGTTTTGTTTATACTTAACTTTTTGATATTAAGGTTAAGGTGAAAGATAACAGCTAAGGGGACTGATATTTCCACGTGCTTATTTCGGCAGGTGGAAATATTTGTGCTTGAAGGCAGAATTTACATTTTACATATGAAAGAGAGTGCGAGTTAAATGAGTGGTGACTCTTCTGGAGCGTCGCTTTCCGGGCAGCTGATTTTAATAATTGTTTTGACAATATTAAATGCTTTTTTTGCAGCAGGCGAGATGGCGATTGTTTCTGTTAATAAGACGTCCGTTGAGGAAAAGGCTAAAAATGGTAGCCGTGGAGCTAAGAAAATTCTCCAAATGATCAATGAACCAAATAAATTTCTATCGACAATTCAAGTAGCGATTACATTAGCAGGGTTCTTATCATCTGCCAGTGCCGCTACAACGCTGAGTGTTGGGATGGAAAAATTGATTGGTGATTTTCCTGGTAGCCGGGAAGTTTCAATAGTAATCATAACGATAATTTTGTCGTTTATTACTTTAGTTTTAGGGGAATTGTATCCCAAGAGGATAGCGTTACAACGCCCATATCAAGTGGCCAGTTTTACGCAACCAATGATTAGTTTGTTCGGTTGGTTTTTGAAACCATTTGTTTGGTTGTTAGATTCAACAATCAATTTGTTGATGAAAATTACACCGATTGATTTCAGTAAAAAAGACGAACCAATTACGCGAAATGAAATGATTGCTACATTGAAGCAATCGCGTAATAACGGAACAATTAATCCAGATGAATACCAAATGTTACAAGGGATTATCCGTTTTGGTGATAAAACTGCACGTGAAATTATGGTTCCCAGAACTGATACTTTCATGTTGGATATCAATGATCCAGTGGATGAAAACATTGATGCAATTTTGGGACAACCATATTCTCGAATTCCAGTTTACGGTGGCGACAAAGATAACGTCATTGGAATTATTCATATTAAAGATTTATTAAAACGCTCTCGTGAAATCGGGTTTGAAAATGTTAGCTTGAAAGCTATTATGAAAGAACCATTGTTTGTTCCTGAAGCAACTAATATTGATGGCTTGTTGCTAAAAATGCGTAGTACGCAAACTCAAATTGCCATGGTTGTTGATGAGTATGGTGGTATTGTTGGATTAGCAACGATTGAAGACATATTGGAAGAGATTGTTGGGGAGATTGACGACGAGTATGATCCTGTTACGAAGAACTTCCAAAGACTTGGTGCTAATAAATTCTCAGTTGTTGGTTTAATGACAATAGAAGATTTCGATGAACTCTTTGAAGAAGAAATTCATGTTGAAGATGTTGATACGATTGCCGGTTATTTGATTATGAATATTGGAGAAATACCAGATCCTAAACATCCGAAGTCATTTACTTTAAAGGATGGCACAGTTATTACGTCAGGTGAACTGAACGGTTCTAGAATTGAAAATGTTATCGTGACCGTCCCTGATAGTAAAATCAAGAACGTTACAACTAACATGTACAAGGATAAATACAAATAGTTAATAAAACAAAAAGTCAGGCAATCCCTTAATTTATAAGGAATGCCTGACATTGTTGTTTAAAAAATGTTTTTATCTGGTAGTTAAAGTTGAGCTTATTTCTAATATACTTTCGTGTTTTCTAAATTGTGTATTAGAATAGTAAAGTAGTAATTTCAGATATCAAATATGATTTATTCATAATTTAATTGAAGTATTAATCCTAGATTTAATAAATATCTAAGTGACTTATATATAAAAGGAGAAAAGTATAAAACAGCAAGTTTTATACTGAACTAATATGGATCAAAAACAATTAGAACAAGAAGTAAACAAGCGTAGAACTTTTGCTATCATCTCTCACCCGGATGCTGGTAAAACAACTATTACTGAACAAATGCTTTATTTCGGTGGAGTTATTCGTTCTGCTGGTACTGTTAAGGCTAAAAAATCTGGTCAATTTGCAACATCTGACTGGATGGAAATTGAAAAGAAACGTGGTATTTCTGTTACCAGTTCTGTAATGCAATTCCACTATCACGATAAGGATATCAATATCTTGGATACTCCAGGACACGAAGATTTCTCTGAAGATACTTATCGGACTTTAATGGCTGTTGATGCGGCTGTCATGGTAATTGATTCTGCTAAAGGTATTGAACCACAAACTAAGAAATTATTTAAAGTTGTTAAAAAACGTGGAATTCCTATTTTCACATTCATGAACAAGTTGGACCGTGATGGTCGTGATCCACTTGATTTGATTGCTGAATTGGAAGAATTACTTAATATCGAAGGTTGTGCGATGAACTGGCCTATTGGTATGGGTAAGGAATTGAAAGGCCTTTACGATATTAGTAATAACCGTTTGGAACTTTACCGTAAAGATGGCGATGACCGTTTCTTGCCATTGAACGATGAAGGTCAATTGGCAGAATCTAATCCAATTGAAGAAGAGGGTGTCTATGAACAAGCTCTTGGTGAAGTTGATTTGATTAAAGAAGCGGGTAATAAGTTTGATTTGGACAAAATCATGGCTGGTAACCAAACACCTGTCTTCTTCGGTTCAGCTTTGACAAACTTTGGTGTGGAAACATTCTTGAATACATTCTTGGATATGGCTCCAGCACCTGCTGAACACAAAGAAAAAGATAGCGATGAAGTTGTTAAGCCTGATGATCCACAATTTTCAGCTTTCGTCTTCAAGATTCAAGCTAATATGAACCCTAATCACCGTGATAGAATTGCTTTCGTCCGTATTTGTTCTGGTGAATTTGTTCGTGGTATGGACGTTACTTTACAAAGAACTGGTAAAGTAATGCGTCTGAACAATGCGACTGAATTTATGTCTGACCAAAGAGAGTCAGTTAAAACTGCCGTTGCTGGTGATATTGTTGGTTTGTACGATACTGGTAACTTCCAAATTGGCGATACAATTTACGAAGGTAAAAAATCAGTTCAATTCGAAGACTTACCACAATTTACTCCTGAAATGTTCATGGAAGTTCAAGCTAAGAACGTTATGAAACAAAAATCATTCCATAAAGGTATGCAACAACTAGTTCAAGAAGGTGCCGTTCAATTATACAAGAAGTACACAACAAACGACTATATCTTGGGTGCTGTTGGTCAACTTCAATTTGAAGTCTTCCAATTTAGAATGAAAAATGAATATAACTGTGATGTTGTTATGAAGCCAATTGGTTCAAGAATTGCCCGTTGGGTCGACCCTGAACAGTTGGATCAATCAATGTCTTCAACTAGAAATATGCTAGTGAAAGATTTGGATGACAAGCCATTGTTCTTGTTTGAAAATCGCTTTGCTGAAAACTGGTTTGCCAATAAGTATCCAGATGTTAAGTTAAGTTCAAAATTATAGAAAATCGCTGAATAGCGGTTTTTTTTATTGTAAAATTTCAGTGGTAGTGTAAAAACTCACAAAACTAAAGGAGGCGAATTTACGTTCAATAAGACCTAGATGGCGTACAGATAGGGGATTCTTCTCAAATAAGATAACAAAGTAATTCTAACTACCGATTATTTAACGTGTTATTAATCGTAAAGGTTTTGTAATTGTATCTGGAAATTTATCGAAAAACAGTTATATTTCCGCTACTTGGCATAGAAAAACTTAAGATTCTTAATGAATTCTTAAAGTCAAGTGGCAAAAAATTACAATTTATTTTCGAATGTTTAATTCTTGTTACAAAATCCCGGTTTTATTGAAACTACTTTTTTTAAATAGTAGTCTATAACTAGATTATTTATTAAGGGGAAACCATTCTATGTCTAAAAAAAATCTACTAACTAGTGCTTTAGTACTTGGCACATTAGCTGCAACTGCGACACCTTCTGTTGTGTCAGCTGCAACAACAAACGATGCAGATTCAGCTGCACCACAAACAAGTACAGAACAAGTAAATAATAAATCACAAGATAATAGTGCAAACGTCATTGCCGGCTCAGCTAAGAAGGCTGATACAACAGTTGCTACTTCAGCTACTGTTCAAGCTGCCAGTGAATCAATTAACAATGCTTTAAATACAACTGCCGTTATCCAAGCTGCTACAGGTGCTACATCAGCACAACAACAAGCTTTCTTAGCATCAGCTGTACCTATGGCTCAAAAGGCCGCTTCACAATACGGAGTTTATACTTCAGTTATGTTGGCTCAAGCTATTCTTGAAAGTGGTTGGGGTACATCAACTTTGGCTACTCAAGGACATAACTTATTTGGTATTAAGGGTGACTACAATGGTGCCTACGTAACAATGCCAACATCTGAATGGAGTGCTGCCCAAGGTTGGTATACAATCAATGCTAACTTCAGAAAGTACCCAAGTTACTATGAATCATTCGCTGATAATGGTAACAAACTACGTAACGGTGTTTCATGGAATTCAAGTTATTACAGCGGTACATGGAAAGAAAATACTTCATCATACAAGGATGCTACTGCATGGCTACAAGGTAGATATGCTACAGCTCCTAACTATGCTTCATCATTGAACAACTTGATTCAAACTTACAACTTGACTCAATATGATGGCACAGCTGAAACAAATGGTGGTGCACAAACAAACGGCAGCACAATCAAAGTTAACAATGCTAATGGAGATTACGTTAAACTTTATGCTTTCGCTAGCGATGGCTCAATTTCAACTATTACAAACCGTGGTTTAGCAAACAAGACACCTTGGTATACTGATCAAACTAAGACATACAATGGTCACACATATTACCGTGTTGCTACAAACGAATGGGTTGAAGATACATATCTAGCATAGAGATTAGTATGTAATACTCGTTTTATAACCACTACCGAAGGGACCAAATCTGTATTTTGGATTTGGTTCTTTTTTTGTTTTATTTTGAAATATACCGCCTGCGGTTGGGAGCTGAGCAATGGATAATCTGCTGTGGGACCGGTCTGAGCCAAGGTCTCAGACCTCGATTTTGAACTTCGTGAAATGCACACGAATTTCAAAATATGTCCGTGGAGTAAGAGCTAAAGCTCTAACACCACTATCACTGCTGATTTCCATTGCTCAGCTCCCAACCTTCGGCTAGTTTATTTATAGAAATTTAGTTGGATATTATGAATAATTACATTTTTTCTCGTTCCCGCAGGTGGCAGATATCAAAAAAAAATGAAAGCATTTCCAGAGATAACCATGTATTATATAAACTATTGATTATTTTTAACAAGTTGAGTTATAAAAAATGTATATGTGGGGGGTCACCTTTTGGAAGCAAAAGATAATTTGGTACTAAAACTACAAGAACTTGCTCAATCTGATAAGTTGCCGATTAATACGAGTGAACTGGCACAACAATTGGAACTCAGTCGTTCAGTGACGAGTCATTATTTGAATCAATTGACTGACGAGGGGATTGTCGTAAAGGGGGAAGGTCGACCTGTTTTATGGAATTTGGTTGGAGAAGAAACCACTGCTCCAAAGAAAGTGACTGCGTTCAACAATTTTATCGGAGCTAACAGTAGTTTGAAAAATGTAGTCTCACAGTGCGAGGCGGCAGTGCATTATCCACCTAATGGTTTGAGCATTATTATTACTGGAAATAGTGGTGTAGGTAAAAGTTATTTGGCGAAGAAACTGTATCAATATGCGATTTCATCGAAAGCAATTGCCGATAATGCACCTTTTTTAACGCTTAATTGTGCTGATTATGCCAATAATCCAGAATTGCTATCGAGTATTTTATTTGGTTATGCCAAAGGAGCTTTTACGGGGGCTAATGAAACTAAGAGTGGTCTGTTGGAAAAAGCAGATGGTGGTTATTTGTTTTTAGATGAGGTTCATCGTTTATCTAGTGAAAATCAGGAAAAACTCTTTAGCTTTATAGATAGTGGTTCATTCCGCCGTGTTGGGGAAAATGATACTGAGCAGCATGCAAAAGTTCGGTTTATGTTTGCGACGACTGAAAATACCGACGATGTGTTGTTAGAAACATTTCGGCGTCGAATTTCGATTGCAGTTCATTTACCAGATTACGATCAACGCCCACGCAATGAACGGTTGAATTTGGTTTATTCAATTTTTTACAACGAAGCTCAGAAGATGCAACGACCACTGAAAGTTTACAATGATGCTTTAGAAAGTTTAGTCAGTTTGAAGTCGAATGGAAATATTGGTCGATTGAAAAATTTGATTAAAGTCGGTTGTGCCAATGCTTATAAAGACCAACAAAATGCACCAGTGATTGCTGTTAAGCACAATGAATTTATTCTACAAAGTAACGTGCCAGCGACGGACGATTTTATTATGATTGATCCCGAAAAAAACTATGATTTCACGAAGAGTTGTTCTGATAATGTCGCTAAAGAAAAAATTACGAAAGCAATTACGGAATTATTAAAGTCTGAAAGCAATTTGTTAACGTATAATCGAAAAAAAGCCATTCGTGATTTAGAAAAGTTTGATGAATCAATGACAATGACCGAATTTGATCAGCCAACGTATTTGAAATTCAAACAAAAGATGGATCGAGTTGTTAGTAAACAGTTTGGAATTCATGATATTGGTAATTTGAGTTCAATTATTTATAAGCTATATAAAATTAATTTTACGATTGCCGATAAACAGTTAACTAGTTTTATCAATAAGTTAAAAAGTTTTTGTCCGCGTTCATATCACGTGGCTAATTATTTCTTTAAGAGTTTGAATTATCGCTGTTATTCATTGAAAACTATCTTGGCTTTACTGCTAAGTGAACGGGTAGATGAAACCTTGCAATTGCGTGGCTTATTGTTAGCTCATGGTGAAGATACAGCCACAAGCATTCAAGCAGTGGTTAATCAACTCTGTGGAAATTATGTTTTTGATGCGATTGATATGCCAATTGATACTGGTATTGCGGATATTGTTAAAAAGACTAAGGACTTATTTGATTCTTACGATACTTCTAACGGAACCGTGATGTTGGTTGATATGGGTTCTTTGAATCAGTTGTATTCTGAAATTAAAAGTCATTTGAATGGTGATCTGTTGGTGATTGATAACTTAACGACGGCAACGGCCTTAGATGTTGCATTAAAGATTCAAAGCAAGACAGCTTTTAAAACAATTGCGGCTGCAGCAGAATCAGAATATGAAATTCACAGTCAATATTATTCAGGTTATTCTGATAAAAAGAATATTATTATATCCTGTATTTCTGGTCTGGGTATTTCAGAGAAAATCAAAGAGACAATGGCACCATATTTACCGAAAGATATTCAAATTAACACGATTGACTACTATGATTTGAAGAGCAATATCCATCAAAATGATAATCATTATTTTGATACAACGTTATTTGTCTTAACGACCACGAGTTTGCCGGATGATTTCAATATTCCTAATATTAATATTTACGATTTATTGGATGCTAAAGGTGAACAAAAATTAGGAAAATTATTAGCTCCATATTTGAATCCTGATTCAGTTGATAAAGTTAACCAAGAACTATTGCGTTTCTTTTCGATTGAGGGTGTCAGTGAACGACTTAGTTTTCTTAATCCTAAAATCATTATTAAAGAAGTCGAAACAGTTATTTATAAATATGAAAGTTATTATGATTTGAAACTTGATGGAAAAATTAAGCTCAACTTGTACATGCATATAGCTTTGATGATTGAGCGATTGATGATTCGCAAGGCACCTAAAGTACCCGAAATTACGCCAAGTAAAGACGAGAAAGAATTCATTTCAATTTCGAAGAGTATCTTCCAACCATTAGAGTTGAAGTACAACGTTGAAGTGAATGATTACGAATTATCGTTGATGTATGAAGTGTTTAAAGAACTGTTTTAGTGTTCAAGATAAAAAAGAAGCTAGTGTTTAACATTAAACACTAGCTTCTTTTTGTTTGATTTATCAGGCTTTTGAAAAGTTGGCACGGAACTTGCTTATATAAGAGTGTAGACAAATTAAGGGGTAAGAAACATGAATAAAATTTTAATTGCTAGTCACGGTCACTTGGCCAGCGGCATTCAAAGTTCGTTAGATATTTTAACCGGCTTGGGCAAAGAAGTATCTGTGATTGATGCTTATGTCGATGATCGTGATTACACGAAAGATATTAAAACGTTTGTTGAAGATTTGCATGGTAAAACCGGTGTTATTTTTACAGATTTACTTGGTGGCAGTGTTAACCAAAAAGTAATGTTAGAAGTTGCTCAACAAAAAAATATTTTTGTAATAACGGGAACTAACTTAGCCATTGTTTTATCGGTCGCTTTATCAACTGATTCAGTTACCAAAGAAAGTTTGCAAGAATTAATTGCTGCAAGCCAAGTTCAATTGGTAGAAGTTTCACACGATGACACAAATTTATCAGACGACAGCTTTTTAGAATAGGGAGGAATTAATTATGATTGCACAATTAAGAATTGATGACCGTTTGATTCATGGTCAAGTAGCACTAGTTTGGACTAAAGAATTGGATACACCAGGAATTGTCGTGGCAAATGATAACGCCGCTAGCAATGAGATGGTTCAAATGACTTTGAAAATGGCAACACCAACAGGAAAGAAATTATTGATCCGTTCTGTTGATGAGGCAATTAAAGTTTTCAATAATCCAAAAGGTAAAGGGATGCGCATGTTTGCATTAACTAACAACGTAGCTGACGCCTTGAAGATTGCTCAAAACGTCGACGATATTGATGGTATCAACGTAGCTAATGTTGGTCGTTTTGCTGACAATTCTGAGGGAGAAACACATCAAGTTGGTAGTACTTTGATGTTGAGTGACAGTGAATTAGCTGCTTTGAAAGAACTTGTTAAACTTGATACACCGGTATTCCAACAAGTTGTTCCAAGCAATCAAAAAGCTTCAATTGCTTCAATGTTGAAAAATAAATAATTTCCGAGGGGGAAAAATCATGTATAAAGAAGCGTTTTTAGCTGCTTTAACAGTTTTCATTTGTTACGGCGGTAATTGGCTATTTGGTCAATCGATGATCGAACGTCCACTAGTAGTTGGCTGTATCGCCGGTTTGATTTTTGGGGATATGCGTACAGGAATTATTATGGGAGCTTCACTAGAAGCAATTTTCATGGGAGCCGTTGATATCGGTGGTGCTCTATCAGCCGAACCTGTAACAGCTACCGTTTTAGCAACAACTTTTTCAATTGTCTTGAATGTTAACGACAAGGCGGCCTTAGCTTTAGCCGTGCCAATTGGTGTGTTAGCAGCCTTTATTTCCATGTTTATGAAGAACGTTGTAATGAACTTATTTGCTCCACTTGTTGATAAATATGCTAAAGAAAATAATCCACGTGCGATTGCTATCATGCATTATTCTATGTGGTTCATTAATTATTTCATTTTCTCACTAATTACTTTCTTCAGTGTTTTGAAAGGTGCCAAACCAGTTCAACAATTAGTTAACAGTATTCCTGATAACTTGATGGCTGGACTTGCTGCTACTGGTGGTTTATTGCCAGCCGTTGGTTTCGCCATTTTGATGAGAATGCTTTGGAGTAAACAACTTGCTCCATACTTCTTCTTAGGTTTTGTACTTGTAGCATATTTGGAATTGCCTTCTGTTGCTGTAGCCGTATTAGGTATCATTCTTGTGCTTGTAACTAGTTTCAAAGACAAACAACTCTTAGATATTGAAAACAAACAAAAAGAATTAGAAATGCGACCAACTGTAAGTGCATCTGGAGCTGCCGCTGGTTCGGAATCTGAACAAGAAGAGGAGGACTTTTTCTCATGAAAATGAACGAAAACATCTCAAAAGAAGACCGTAAAATGCTTAATGGAATTTTCTGGCGTTCCTTCACCGTTTTTGCCAGTCGTGCCGGAGCTACTAAAGCCCATGCACCAGGGTTCATGTACTCCGTTGCACCAGCTTTGAACCGCTACTATAAAGATGACCCTGAAGGTCGTCGTGAAGCTTACATGCGCCATACTACTTGGTACAACATTACTCAAAACGTCGGTACATTCGTTATGGGACTAGTTGCTTCAATGGAAAAGAAGAATGCCGAAGAAAAAGACTTTGATGCAGAATCAATCGTTGCTTTGAAAACCTCCTTGATGGGACCATTGTCAGGTATTGGAGACTCAATTTTCTGGGGTGTTATCCGTGTTATCGCAGCTGGTGTCGGAATTAGTTTGGCAGCTCAAGGCTCAGTTTTGGGACCAATCTTGTTCCTTTTGATTTATAATATTCCAGCTATTTTGACAAGATATTACTTAACATATATGGGTTTCTCATTAGGCTCATCCTTTATTGAAAAAATTTATGCTAACGGTAGTATGAAGATTTTGAACAAAGCTGCTAGTACTTTAGGATTGATTATGATTGGTAGTATGACTGCCAGCATGGTTAAATTCGAATCCAAGTTATCCGTTCCAATCGCTGGTGGGAAACCAATTGAAATTCAAACTTATTTTGACCAACTTTTCAAAGGTTTAGTTCCACTTGGAATTACATTGCTTTGCTACTGGTTGTTGAGTAAGAAAGTTAATGTTAACTGGATTTTATTAGGTGTCTTGGTATTTGCCATTATCATGGGACTATTGGGTGTGGTTTAATTGATTGCCCATTTAGATGCTACGACCGTAATAGTTCGTCTATTATTGGCCACATTATTCTCAGGTATTATCGGTATAGATCGAGCCTATAAGCATCGACCAGCCGGTTTGAGAACACACATCTTAGTTTGTTTAGGTGCATGTATTATAGCTTTGATTCAAAAGGATATTGGTTTCAACGCATTAATGATTGCCAAACAATATCCACAGTATAAGGGAATAGTTCGTGTTGATGAGGCACGATTAATTGCTCAAGTCGTTAGTGGTATTGGCTTTTTAGGCGCAGGTACGATCATTGTTCAGAATCATTCGATTCGAGGACTAACGACCGCGGCCAGCCTCTGGGTAGTAGCTTGTATCGGAATAGCTATTGGAATGGGCGATTATATTATTGCAATAAGTAGTTTTTTGGTGGTGTTTGGTGTGGTAGCTTTTTTGAAAAAGATTATTCGGATTAATCCCGTTAGAAAATTAAAAATTGAATATAAAAATAAATCAGCAGCAAAGGAATTCATCAACGACTATTTTGAGGAAAATAACATCTCCGTCGAAAATGTGAAATTCCGTGTTGCTACGATTAATAATCGTAATATCTATACTAATGTTTATTCAATCGACTTTGATAAGAGCATTGATTACGTTGATATCGTAGAGAATTTATCGATGAATGATAATATCGTTAAAGTCGAGACAATCAACGTTTAAATGGGGCCGCCTCTAGGGGTGAGAAATAGATATAGTATGTGTTTCCGTTATAACGATGAAATTAGGTGCCAAAGAAAGTAATACTTTTTACAGCAATTTCCGCCATCTTGCAGTATCACTGTGGGGCAAAGTTAATAATTTAAGAACATCTGTTGAACGATACACGAGTTTTAAGAGATGGCTGATCTTCAAAATTGGGAAGGCCGCCTGATTTCAAGATTTTCCACAGTGGTAGTACTGGGTGGCGGAGATTATGATGGAAAATAAAAAATATTATTTTAAATGAATCAAATGGAAGACCAGCCAATCCTAAGAATAAGGAAAGGTTGGTCTTTTGTTTTTGTCTTTTGACTGATTTTATTTAAATAAGAAGGGAATAATTATTTTATTTTTAAAATATCCTAGCCGGAGGGAATGAGAAAAAATTAGCCTGCAGTGAAGGTGGTGTTAGAATGGTGATTTTCCATTCTTACAGCACGGACGTGTTTTGAAATTTGAGTGGTTTGCTCAAAGTTCAAAACCGAGCTTCGAGACCTTGGCTCGGAGCGGTTCCACAGCAGGCTAATTTTTTTCTCGTTCCCGTAGGCGGCATTAAAAAATAAAATAGTTGTTCTACCGCCCCGAGTCGCTTATCATATTTAAAGGATATTTATATAAGAGAGTGAAATTAATGAATGAAAAATTAACTTGGAGAAATCTTTTCTTTATCGGATCAATGTTGTTTGGACTTTTTTTTGGTGCCGGTAATCTGATTTTTCCTGTCTTCTTAGGACAACAGTCTGGTAGCAATGTCTTTTATGCCATTATCGGATTGTTGATCACAGGTGTCGGCTTGCCACTGCTAGGTGTTGCTAGTATGGGGATGACCGGCAGTAATAGTGTGTTTGATTTAGCAGGTAAGGTTAATCGACCTTTTGCCTATATCTTTACTATTTTGTTGTATTTAACAATGGGACCATTTTTTGCAATTCCACGTTTGGCTACGATATCGTTCCAATTAGGTATCGCTCCCTTCGTTGGTAAAGCACATCAAGGTGTGGTTTTGTTGATTTTTTCAGCAATCTTCTTTATCGTCACCTATTTATTAGCACGAAAACCAAGTAAGTTGATGACCTATGTTGGTAAATGGCTAACACCGATATTTTTAGTTTTACTAGGTATTTTAATTGTTACTGCCTTTATCAAACCAATGGGTGGTTTAAATGCGATTCCTCAAGGTCAATACGCGAAAAGTCCAGTATTGACTGGTTTTACTGAAGGTTATAATACAATGGATGCTTTGGCATCACTGGCTTTTGGTGTGGTTGTGATTGATACGATTAAATCCTTAGGTGTCACGCATCCTGGTCAAATTGCTAAAGATACGATTCGTTCAGGCTTGATTAGTGTTGTTTTAATGGGAATCATTTATGCATTCCTAGCATTGATTGGGACAATGAGCGTCAATAAGTTGCCATTAGCCTCGAACGGTGGTGTAACATTGGCCCAAGTCTTCAATTATTACTTCGGTTCCTTTGGAAGTTTGTTGTTGGCGTTGATAGCCATCATTGCCTGTTTGAAAACATCTATTGGTTTGTCATCGGCTTTTGGTGAGACAGCTAAAGAAATGTTTCCAAAATTTAATTACAAAGTTGTTTTAATAATCGCCGGCACATTTTCATTTTTAGTAGCTAATATCGGTTTGACAAAATTGATCAACTATTCAACGCCAGTCTTAATGTTCTTGTATCCATTGGCGATGGTTTTGATAATAATTTCAGTATTAACACCACTAATTGGTGATTCTAAAATTACCTTTGGGATGACGATTTTATTTACAATCATTCCTGCATTATTTGCGGGAGTTGAAGCACTTCCTAAAGCATTACAAACCAATACCTTTGTTCAACATGTATTAACGTGGAACAATCATTTACCATTAGCAGAAATGAGCCTTGGTTGGGTCGTTCCTGCATTAGTAGGATTGATAGTCGGTTATATAATTAGCCGCATTTACATAAGTCACTTATCTAATAAGTTCAAGTAACAATAGTTAAATATGCCATTTCTTAACTTTTCCGACTAATTCACCGATAGAGAGTAGTTTGGATTATAAAAAAGACCATTGAATCGAAAGTTTTAACTTTCGGTTTAATGGTCTTTTTGTATAGATTCGTATAATACGTAGTTTAATATAATATAATTTCAATGGAAAAATGCGGAGCCTACAACTCAGCAAGAAGCTTATTAGCCGTAGGTTCATTCAAAATTACATCAGTAAAATAATTACCTTGTAAAGCGGCATTTAAAGCCGACGACTTGAATTTATCATTAACAATTGTAACTCGTGAGGGAACTTCCAAAATCTTCTTAAAACTAATACCAAAGACCTTATCGTCATCTTCGCTAACTAACAAGTTACCATCTTTATCAATTGGCCGACCGTAAACTAAAGCCGCAATTGAATTGGAATTAACTTTGGGGAAGAGGACGTTCTTACTGTTATACCAAGAGTTGATACTGTTGATCGAGTCCAATGTTCCCACACTCGTAAAAATCAAATCCAATTGTTCGGCTGTTGCTAGGGAAGGCTGAATAGCTGGTTCCAAAGCTAATAGACGTCTAACTTCTTTGTTGACGATATATAGTGGTGCGTCGATGGTTAAATATTTACCGTTATAACGTGTAGCTACTTTTTGAACCATACGCATCGTACCGGCTAATGAATTATGTTTACCATTTTCACCGATAAATTGGGTAAAGACCATGTTGTCTTTGGCTGTTGTTTGAAAAGCATCGATCACATGATAAATCGTGTCTCCCCAGGTGAGACCGATTATTTTTTTGCCATCAATCAAATCTTGTAAATACTTAGCCGCAAACGAATAAAAACGATCATTCTCGTGGGCAATGTCTTCAGTATTTTTCAAAACGTAAAAGTTAGGATTTGGAAAGACACTTTTAAGTTTGTTTTCCAAGTCAGAACTTCGTGAAAAAGGTGAACTAATGTTGATTGTGACAATTTTTTTATCGACTGCTTCAGTCAGATATTTTGAAATCTTATAACGACTGATATTGTACTTTTTCGAGATGTCGCCCAAGTTCAAATGGTTTAAATAATAGTCTTGAGCCAAATCTACTAATAATGACGTATTTTCTTCTTGGGGCATGATAAATCTCCTTTGTTATATATAAGTTACCTTATTTATCACTTGATTTCAATTTTGAAAGTTTGTGAACTTTGTGAAACTATTTACATTTTTTCAAAAATAGAGTAGTATTCAAATTGAAAAATGTTAAATTTATTGAATATTTTTTAATTATTTAAAAAGAGGCGACACCTATGGATATGGAATTAGTTAAAAAAATACATAAAGCGCATACAGGTGTTCTCCAAATCAATGGAGAGCTACCCGTTTCAACAATGGAAGAACTTGGTGAAGCATATACACCAGGAGTTGCTGAAATTAGTAAAATTATTGCTAAAAACCATGACTTGGCTTCAGAATACACTGTCAGTGGTAAATTAGTTGCAATCATTACTGATGGTTCAGCCGTTCTAGGCTTGGGCGACATCGGTCCTCAAGGTGGCTTACCAGTTATCGAAGGTAAAGCCTTGTTATACAAGCGTTTAGCAAATGTTAATGCAATTCCTTTAGCTTTAGATCAAGTTAATGTTGATGAATTCGTACAAACAGTTGTCAACATCAGTAAGAGTTTTGCCGGAATTCACTTGGAAGACATCGCTGCCCCAAGATGTTTTGAAATTGAACAAAAATTGGCAGAAAAACTTGATATTCCGGTTTATCACGATGACCAAGAAGGAACAGCTATTGTTGTTCTAGCTGGTTTGATCAATGCCGCTAAAGTTGTTAACAAAGATTTGAAAGATTTAAAAGTTGTTATCAATGGTGTCGGTGCTTCAGGTTTGGCTACGGCTGAATTATTATTCAAGAGTGGAATCAAGAACATCGTTTTAGTTGATAAAAAGGGTGTTATCGATAGTAACCAAACTAGTTTAAATGATTATCAATATAGTTTAATGAAACGTATCAACAACCAAACAGGTGCTAAGACATTGGCTGATGCTATGAAGGGTGCTGATGCATTCGTTGGTTTGTCAGTTGGTGGACTTGTTACTAAAAAAATGGTTGCTTCAATGGATGATGGTATCGTCTTTGCTTTAGCTAATCCAAAACCTGAAATTGAACCAGAACTTGCTCAAGCCGCTGGTGCCAAAGTTGTTGCTACTGGTAGTTCACAACATCCTAACCAAGTTAATAATATTTTAGCTTTCCCAGGACTCTTCAGAGGACTTTTGGAAAATCACGTTGATCACTTTAGTGCTGAAATGGAAGCTAGTGTTGCCCAAGGTTTAGCAGCTATGATCACTGATCCAAAACCTGAAAAAATTATTCCCGGAGTTTTTGATAAGAACGTTGTTAAGACCGTGTCAGACGCAGTTACAAATTTTGTGAAAAATGAGGATTAAATCATGCAATTGAACTCGATTCCTGACGAAGATAAGCACAAAAATATCTTCCAAAAGTTTATGGCATTAAATATCGGTATCGTACCAATGCCACTTTATCTACTACTATTAGTAGCTTATGTCTTATTAACAATGACTAACCAAATGCCCAATGACATGATTGGCGCTATCGGTATCATGACTTTATTCTCTTTCATCTTGGAAGAAATCGGAAAACACATTCCAGTTTTGAATTCCTTAGGTGGAAAAGTTTTAGTTGTTACTTTCTTGCCATCATTCTTGGTTTACATGAGTTGGTTACCAAAGAGTACAACAAAAGTCGTAACTGACTTTATGAACAACAACAATTTCCTAGCTGTTTTCATTGCATTGCTAATTGTTGGTAGTATTTCAGCTATGAATCGTAAGACTTTGATTCAAGCAAGTATGCGTATCATCGTCGTTCTTTTAATCTGTGAAGTCGTTGGACCACTTGTCGGTATGGGAGTCGGAATGTTACTTGGGCTTTCAGCTTACAAGTCATACTTCTTTATCGTTGCACCAATTATGGCTGGTGGTGTTGGTGAAGGTGCTTTGCCATTATCACTAGGTTATGCCGCTATTATTTCAATGGGCCAACAAAATATTTTCGCCCAAATTTTACCTTGTGTTATGTTAGGTAGTTTAGTTGCCGTTATTGAAGCTGGTATCTTAAGACAAATCGGTGTCTGGAAACCAAGTTTGACAGGTAATGGTCGTTTAGTTGAATCAGATGATAGTGCTGATGAATTAGGCAGTCTTTCATCTAAATCAGATACAGCTAACATTACTAAGATGCTTGTTTCAGGTATTTTAGCTATCACACTTTACATGTTGGGTGTTTACGTTAACTCAATCATCCACTTGCCAGCTCCAATCGTCTTGTTGATCGTTGTTATGGTTGCTAAGATGCTTGGCTGGATTCCTGATTCAGTTCAAGAAGGTGGAAAGTCACTTTACAGTTTAACTGTTAAAGGTATCTCACCACTCTTACTATTCGGTGTTGGTGTTGCAATGACACCTTGGAAATCATTAGTTACTGTCTTTACAAACGTGCCAATGTTGATCACTATTTTCGTTACCGTTACAGCTATCGTTACAGCCGCTTTCTTCGCTGCTAAGTTCTTGAATATGTACCCAGTTGATACTGCTATTGCTGTTTCTTGCTGTTCAGGTCAAGGTGGTACAGGTGCTTTAGCTATCCTTGCTGCTGGTGATCGTATGAACTTGATGCCATTTGCTCAAGTTGCGGTTCGTTTAGGTGGTGCCATTACTGTTACACTATCAATTTTCTTGATGAGATTCTTTGCTTAGTAAATTGTTTTGGTGCCGTCTCCGGGAATGAGAGATTTTTTTACCTGCTGTGGGACCGACCTGAGCCAAGGTCTCAGGTCTCGATTTTGAGCCTTGCATAAATCGCAAGTCTCAAAATATGTCCGTGGTGTAATGGCTAAAGCCATAACGCCACCTTCACTGCAGGTAAAAAATCTCTCATTCCCTCCGACTAAAGCATTTGAATTTCTAAGTTGATACATCTATCAAGTGATTGGTGTGGCAGTAATTTAAATTATTTGGACTATATGGGAGTTGTGTTTTGGAGATTACTACATTAGATCTAAAAGATTTCTACTACTATGAACAATGGCAATCCTTGGTTGAAAAAGAAGGCTTGGTCATTGAAAATCTCGATGATATCACGGAGACGCTTGGTATCTATGAAGATGATGAATTAATTGCGACTGGGTCTTACTTTGAAAATGTTTTGAAGTATTTGGCGATTGAGCCTGATTATCAAGGTGGAGCTGTTTTTAACAAATTGGTTTCTACTTTAATTAATGAATTGGCTACGCAAAATATTTTTCATGTTTTCGTTTTTACCAAGCCGCAATACAAACAGAGTTTTGAATATTTAGGTTTTCAGATCGTTGCTGAAACTTCTGTCTCTTCGTTACTCGAGACTGGGGATTATTCAATTGATCAATATATTGCCGGTTTACCTAAGGTTGCGGGTAAAAATATTTCTGCAATTGTGATGAACGCTAATCCATTCACTTTGGGTCACCGCTACTTAGTTGAACAGGCTGCTAAGGCTAGTGACTATGTTTACTTGTTTGTCGTTAATCAAGATGCTTCGTTATTCACTACTGAAGAACGAATGGATTTGATCAAGCAAGGAACGAGTGATTTGGAGAATGTCAAAGTTGTCAGTGGGGGACAATATATGGTCAGCTTTGTGACTTTTCCTTCGTATTTTATTAAGAGTCGCGCTGATATTGCTACTTATCAAACGCAATTGGATGCACAAGTATTTAAGCGCGTTGCTAAAGTTTTACACATAACGAAACGTTTTGTCGGAAGTGAACCTTATTCACCTACGACTGAAATTTATAATCAATCACTAGCTAAGGTTTTACCACCAGAGGTTAGTTTAGAAGTACTCGACCGTCAGGCCGTTGATCAAGATATTATTAGTGCTACTAAGGTTCGTTCCGCCATCCAAAATAATGACCTAACGGATGTTGAAAAATACGTACCAGAAACAACTTTTAAATTTATTAAAACTAATTTACCAACATTATTAAGGAGGATTCACGATGGAAATTAAGCACACTGCATTAGCAGGTACTTTGGAATCAAGTGATATTCAATTCACTTTGTCAAAAGGTACTGGCGTCGAAATTAATCTTGACTCACAAGTTGAAAAACAATTTGGTAACCAAATCAGAAAAGTTATTACTGACTTATTGGCTGATTACGGTATTGAAAATGTTAACGTTCGTGCCGTTGACAAAGGAGCTTTAGATTGTACAATCAAGGCTCGTTTGATTGCTGCCATTCAACGTGCAACTGATACACAAAATCAACCTAATTGGGAGGTACTTGGATAATGGAACGTTTACGTAGAACCATGATGTTTGTTCCTGGTAATAACCCAGCTATGATTAAAGACGCTGGTATTTATGGGGCCGACTCAATTATGTTTGACCTTGAAGATTCTGTTTCTTTAACTGAAAAAGATACAGCTCGTATGATGGTTTTTGAAGCTTTACAAAATGTTGATTACGGTAATTCTGAGCTAGTTGTTAGAATCAATGGTCTCGATACAGAAATGGGCCGTGCTGATATTTTTGCCATGGTTAAAGCTGGTGTTCAAGTAATCCGTTTGCCTAAGACTGAAACTCCTGATGATGTTGTTGAAACTGAAAAGGTTATCGCTGAAGCTGAAAAATTCTTTGGTATTGAAAATGGTCGTACACACATGATGGCTGCTATTGAAAGTGCTGGTGGTGTCTTGAATGCTCCAGCTATTGCCAAAGCTTCTGATCGTTTGATCGGTATCGCACTTGGTGCTGAAGATTACGTTACAATGATGAAGACACGCAGATACCCTGATGGGGCTGAACTTTCATTTGCTCGTAATATGATTTTGCATGGTGCCCGTGCTGCTGGTATCGCTGCCTTTGATACTGTTTATTCAGATGTTGATAACACTGAAGGTTTCAATCACGAAGTTGAAATTATCCATGAACTTGGATTCGATGGCAAGTCAGTCATCAACCCTCGTCAAATTCCATTAGTTAATGCAATTTATGCACCTACTGATAAGGAAATTCGTAACGCTAAAGATGTCTTACATGCCATTGAAGAAGCCCACAAGAAGGGTTCAGGTGTTATTTCATTACGCGGTAAGATGGTCGACAAGCCAGTTGTAGCCCGTGCTGAACGGACAATGGCTTTGGCTAAAGCTTCACATTTAGTTGACGAGGAGGGCAATATTTATGCTAAATAAAGTAAATCGTGAAATTCCTGATGATATTTTAAAAGAAAAGAACTACAAACCATTTGAAACAACTGAAATTGGCAATCCTGAAACAACTTATGTGGCTCACCAAGTTAAGGTTTCTCAAGGTGATAACAAATTAGTTGAATCAATTCCCGAAGTAATCGAGAAAACTGGTTTGAAGAACGGAATGACAATTTCATTTCACCACCATTTCCGTGAAGGTGACTTTGTCTTTAACATGGTTATGCAAGAAATTATCAATGAAGGCTTCCAAGATTTGACACTTGCTCCTAGTTCATTGACTAACGTTATGAACGATATGGTTATCAAGGCTATCAAAGCTGGAACTATTTCACACATCACTTCTTCTGGTATGCGTGGAACACTTGGTGATTTCATTTCACACGGTGGTTTAAAAGATCCTGTTGTTTTACGTTCACATGGTAACCGTGCTCGTTCAATCGAAAACGGTGATATCAAGATTGATGTTGCTTTCCTTGGTGTTCCTAATGCTGATGCTGTTGGTAATGCTAATGCTATTCACGGTGATGCTGTCTTTGGTTCAATGGGTTACTCATTGATGGATGCTAAATATGCTGACAAGGTTGTTCTATTAACAGATACAATCATGCCTTATCCAAACACTCCAGCAAGTATCGAACAAACACAAGTTGATTACGTTGTGAAAGTTCCTAAGGTCGGAGATCCTGATAAAATTGGTTCAGGTGCTACTCGTTTCACTAAAGATCCTAAGGAATTAAAGATTGCTGAAATGGTTAACCAAGTAATTACTCATTCAGAATACTTTAAAGATGGCTTTAGTTTCCAAACTGGTTCTGGTGGTGCTGCACTTGCTGTCAGTCGTTACCTAAGAAAGTCAATGATTGCTAAGAATATCAAAGCATCATTTGCTTTAGGTGGAATTACTAAACCTACTGTTGATTTGCTTGAAGAAGGTCTTGTTAATAAGATTTTGGATGTTCAAGATTTCGACAAGGGTGCTGCCGCAAGTATGGCCAACAACGAAAACCAACAAGAAATCGATTCATCATGGTATGCCGATCCATATAACAAGGGTGCTGCTGTTAACCAATTAGATGTCTGCATCTTGTCAGCTTTGGAAATTGATACTAAGTTCAACGTTAACGTTATGACAGGTTCTGATGGTGTCTTGCGTGGTGCTATTGGTGGACACCAAGATGCTGCCAATGCAAAATTGACAATCATTTCTGCACCACTTGTTCGTGGACGTATTGCTACTGTTGTTAATGATGTGACAACTGTTGTAACGCCTGGTGATAGCATCGATGTCTTAGTTACTGAAGTCGGTATTGCTATCAACCCTAAACGTAAAGATTTAATTGCTGCTTTGAAGAACGTTCCCGGAGTTCCCGTTTATACAATCGAAGAACTTCAAAAACGCGCTGAAGCTGTTGTTGGTAAGCCAGAACCACTTGAATTTACTGACAGACCAGTTGCCTTGATTGAATACCGTGACGGTAGTTTGATCGACACTGTTTACCAAGTTAAAGACTAGGAGAAAGCTAATGATTGATGTATTTTCGAAGGGGATTCCTCAAGATATTGCTCATGTTTTGAATAATCGTGATGCCCGCGTTTTGGAACAAAAGCAACTGTTACAAAAAACTAAAAGTCATCAATCATTGGTCAGTGCTAAACTCAACATTCCCGGACCAATTAAAAATAATTTTTATTTAACTGATTTCTTTCAACATGGATTAACCGAATTTTTGAAGAATCTAGCAGTTGATTATCAATTGTTATGGGATGTTGCAACGGGACCAGAAGTCTTTTTAATAATTAATGGCGATACGAGTGATATTAAACAAGCAGCGATTAAATTTGAAGATAATAATGAATTAGGTCGATTGTTTGATATTGATGTTTTGAAAGTTGAGAATGGTGCGATTCATCCATTAAGCCGCCATGATTTTGATCAACCAGAACGAAAGTGTTTACTATGTGACAAGCCAGCCAAGGTTTGTGCCCGTAGTCGCACACACAGTGTTGCTGAAATGCAAAAGTATATAAATAAACTAATTAATAAACAATTGGAGTTTTCATGGAATTAAGGACACGATTAGCCAATGCCGCATTGAAAGCTCTGTTATATGAAGTAGACGTTCAACCCAAACCAGGTTTAGTTGATCCAGTCGATCACTCAACCCATTTGGATATGGACGTTTTTACTTTTATCGACAGTGCTGTTTCATTGCAACCATATTTTGAACAATTTGCTCAAGCTGGAATAGACTTTGTTGGAGATGATTTAACAAAGCTTTTTCATGAGATTAGACCGATTGGGATGGAAGCCGAAAAAGTTATGTTTGAAGCTACCGGTGGCGTTAATACCCATAAAGGGGCCATCTTTTCACTCGGCATTTTGCTTGCTGCCAGTGGCTATGATCAACAAGCAATTCGTCAAACAACTGAACGAATGTTGCGTGGTTTGACTGAGCATGATTTCAAAGATCTTGATAAGAAAAAACAACTGACAAATGGTGAACGAATGTTTTTAAAGTATGGAATTACTGGCATTCGTGGAGAAGCTGAACGTGGTTATCCAACCGTTTTTGAAAAGTCATTGCCATATCTCAAAGCTCACTTTGGAAATGATTTTGGAACAGTCTTGTTAGATACGTTGATGGTGATTGTTTCGGAATCGTACGATTCAAATGTGGTTAAACGTGGCAACCTTGAATCATTAGAAAACATTCAAAAATACGCCGAGAATATCTTAGCAGAAGGTGGCTGCAGTCATCCTGAAGGTCGTGAGACACTCGATGATATGAATAGTTACTGCAACGAAAATAATCTCAGTCTCGGTGGAAGTGCCGATTTGTTGATTATTACAATCTTCTTGTTCTTAATTTAGAGAGTGGGACAAAACAAAGTCATTCGAGCATTAAAACAAATAACCCAAGTAATCCGATTTTGGATTGCTTGGGTTATTTGGGTTCCATGTGGAAAGACAACC